>DASXKD010000243.1:0-2290 GCA_036497045.1 Streptosporangiaceae bacterium
CTCGGCCGCGGCAGCCGCCGCGCCGCGGCCAGGGCTGCCCCCTGGACCGGCTCGCGCAGCAGGCTGTAGCCGGGCAGATGCAGCCGGGTACAGCCGTCGAACCAGGCATCCATCAGATGACCGGCGGCCAGTGCGGTGCCCACGCCCCGGTCGGTCAGCATGGACCGGGACCGGCCCCGGTCGGAGAGCGAGACCACCACGCCGGTCCGCCCCGGCAGGACGGGCCCGGCGAGGTCCACCCCCCGGCCGGCGAGTTCCTCCGCCACCATGCGGCCCGCGGGGTCGGCCGCCCGCGCCGCGATCAGGCGCACCCGGCCGCCCAGCGCGGTGATCCACGCGGCCACGTTCGCCGCCTGCCCGCCGGCGCCCACCGACGTGGCGGCGGGGGTGTCGGTCTCCGGCTCGACAGGCCCGGCCAGCGACACGATCACGTCGAGGTGCGCGTCCCCCAAGACGCAGATCATGCGCGTGTCCGCGGCATCCTTGCCCCCCTACGTGAGTGACCGTGCGCGGGCCAGCTTCCTGTCGTACTGCGCCGCCTGCACCTGGAATGGCTTGCCCGTCCCCGTCACACAGAGCAGCCACTTTCCAGGTAGTACCCCCGTTGACGTTACCGACGCCGTAGTAATCATCGGCCAGATCGGCCGCGCGTCCAGCAGAGTCAGTGAGGCGGGCGGCCGGAGTTGGGGTTCGAGGCGGGCAGGCCGGAGCAGATGCTGGACCCGGCGTTGCGGCTTTGCACGAACGTGGGGCTGCCATAGCCGCCACCGCCGCTAGCGGAACCGCTGGCGTGCCTGGCCCGGCCGGGCTTGCCGTGGCCGGGCTTGCCGGTCCGCGGCGCGGGCGGCGGTTTCACGCCGGCGAAATCGGACCCGAGGACCAAGGTGACCGGGCCGGCCGTGCCGGTCTGGCTGGCCGGCTCGGCCAGCAGGTCCCGCGCGGCGGGGCTGGCCCTGAGCGACGTCATCAGGGTGTAGGCGCTGTCGGCTTGCGCGGTGCCCGAGTACGTCACGGTCGTGGTGGTGGTCGGCGCCGCGTCAGCCACGCCGGTCACGTCGTAGCCCAGCTTGCGCAGCCGGGCGGCGGTCCGGCCGGCGAGCCCGCCGATGCCGGTACCGTTCAGCACCTCCACCTGCACCTTCCCCGGCGGCAGCGTGGGCAGGGCATGGTGCCACTGCTGGCCGCCGGAGAGCATCTGGAAGATCACGTCGGCCTGTGGCTGCTCGGGCAGCAGCCTGCCCGGCTCGGCCGGGTCCGGCACCGTCGGCATCGTGACCAGCGTGACGTCTTTGGCGCTCAGGTGAACCAGGCTCTTGGCCAGTCCCAGCAGCTTGCTGACCGACTCGAGGCCCTGGTCCACGGTCAGTGCCTTGGTGGCGGTATCGGCGATCTTCAGTAGCTGCAGCGAGTTGCTCAGAATGCCCTGGCTGTTCACCTTCTGGATGACCGAGGAGATGAACGCCTGCTGCAGTTCGATCCGCGGCAGGTCGCCGCCGACGTCCCCCTCGGCCGAGACACCGTGCCTGGTGCGCACGTAGGCCAGCGCCTGGTTGTAGGTGAGCAGGTGCTTGCCGCCCGACAGGTGAAGCCGCGACCACCGGTCCCGGTAGCCGCCGGGCGGCACACAGACCTCGACCCCGCCAAGCGCGTCCACCATCGCACGGAAGGAGTTGAAGTCGAACATCACGAAGTGATCGAGCTTGGCGCCGGTCAGATCGCGCACCGTCTTCACCGCGCACGACGGGCCGCCGATGTTCATGGCGCCGTCGATGATCGCGGCCTGGTAAGGCCCCCAGATGCCCACGCCGATGCTCGGCCTGGCCTTGCAGCCAGGCTCGTACACGATGGTGTCCCGCGGGATGGACACGATGAGGGCGTGCGTGTGCGTCGGGTCGAGGTGGACAAGCAGCAGGTTGTCGGAGTTGCTGGTGTTCAGGCTCGGGTTGTTGCCGAAACCCTTGCCCTGGCCCTTCCTGGTCTGCGACCCGAGCAGCAGGATGTTCTGCGCGCCGTAGACGGACCGGTGGGTCAGCCCGGTGACGCTGACGACCTTGATGTTGCCGTTCAGGTGCCGGTAGATGACATACGCGCCAAGGCTGGCCACGACGACGATCGCGGTCAGGAAGGCGCCGCAGCCGTAGGCGGCCTTCCGCAGGCCACCGTGGCGCCGCCAGTAACCGCCCTGTGGCTGGTCGTCCGGATAGCCGTGCCTGCGGCGGCGGCCTCCTGCCGACTGGTGACGCATCCGCGCTCCCGGCATGTCAGGTTGCGCAGACGTTATCCGCGCCGG
>DASXKD010000244.1:0-19635 GCA_036497045.1 Streptosporangiaceae bacterium
CAGCGAGCCGAGCACTGGCACCTGCGCAAGCTGGCCACGGCGTTCGTTCACCAGCTCCGTGATCATGGAGACGAAGCGGGGGTGGATGCCGGGGGTGGCGGCCCTGGCCATCGGCAGACCCAGCCGGCGCGCCAGCTCCGCCGCCGCGATGTCCAGGTCGAACAGGACCTCCATATGGTCGGAGACGAAGCCGACCGGGATCACCACCACGGCCGCCGCGCCGCTCGCGGCCAGCTCGGTGAGCTGGTCGCCGACGTCAGGGCCCAGCCACGGCACCGAGGGCGGCCCGCTGCGGCTCTGGTAGGCCAGCCGCCAGTGGCGCTCTTGCCCTTCCGCCTCGGCGAGCTGCCCGGCGACCAGCCGCGCCGCCTCCGCCAGTTGCGCCGGGTACAGGCCGCCGGCGGGCCCGCTGGCCGCCGCCATCGCCTCGGGCACGCTGTGCGCCGTGAAGACGAGCCAAGCATCATCCGCTACGCCCGCCGGCAGCTGGCCGATTGCCGCGCGGGCAGCCTGGGCCACGGATGCGATAAAACCTGGGTGGTTGAAGAAATGACGGATCTTGTCGATGCGCGGTGCGCCGGGGCCGGCCTGGGCGCGTGCAGCCTCGATGTCGTCGAGGTACTGCCGGCAGCCGGAGTAGGACCCGTAAGCGGATGTGACGAACGCGATCGCGTGCCGCACGCCGTCGGCGGCCATCTGCGCGACGGTGCCGGTCAGGTACGGGTGCCAGTTGCGGTTCCCCCAGTACAGCGGCAGATCGACCCCGGCCGCCGCGAAGTCCTTGCCGATCGCGGTGAGCAGGTCGCGGCACTGCTGGTTGATCGGGCTCACCCCGCCGAACCTCTCGTAGTGGCGGGCCACCTCGGCCAGCCGGTCCTGGGGCACCCCCCGGCCCCTGGTGACGTTCTCCAGGAACGGCATCACGTCCGCCGGGCCTTCCGGGCCGCCGAAGGAGACAAGCAGGAACGCGTCGTAGTCCGGCATGCTCCCATCCAACCAGGGCCGGCCGACCGCCTCCGCCGGTCCGCCTTGGGCCAACCGGGGTCGCTCCCCCGGGCCAGCACGAGCGTCAGCCGAAGGCCTGCTGCTGGTACTCCTTAGCAAGCCCGAGGACCTCGGTGACGTACCAGTCGGCGTGGTTGTAGGCGAAGATGGCGCGGGGCAGGCCCGCCGCGGTCGCGCCCCCGGCCGCGCACAGGTACCGGGCAGCGGAGGGCACCGCGTCGAACGGGTCCAGGATGTTCGGCGGCCCTGGCTCGCCGAACGCCGTAATCCCCCACTCGGCCCAGGTGGACGGCAGGAACTGCATCGGGCCCATGGCGCCCGCGCTGGACACCCCGGGGTTGGCGCGGTCACCGCTCTCGATCTGGCCGATGGCCGCGAGGACGGTCCACGGCAGCCCGGGGCAGTAGTGTGCCGCGGACTCCTGGAACAGCTGGATGTAGCTAGTGGGCCGCCCGGACGGGACATGGCCGGTCCCCACCAGCGGCGGCGCATGCCGCGGGCGCAGCCTGATCAGCGACGCGCTGCCGCCCGCCAGCGCGGTCTTGACGTCGTGCCGGAGCGTCTTGATGCTCAGGCCGGGCGCGCTGATCAGCGCGGCGAGGTGGTGGATCAGCCCGAGCCTGGCCGAGACCTTATTGCTCACCACCACGTCGATGCCCGAGATGCCGAGCGGCGCCGCGCCAGCGAACTTCAGGCTGACCGTGCCGGTACCCGTCAGCGAGTAGCTGTCGCCCTTATGCAGGCCCAGCTGCTGGCGGGCGTCGGTCGACGCAACGAATCCGCCCGAGTCAAGCGCCGTCCACAACCGCTGGCTGGATGCTGTCTGCAGCGGGGTCCACGACCGGAACTGCTGGGCGTTCACGCCGATCACGTTGACCCCGGTGCCGCCGCTGGTGACCCTGGCCCCGTCCAGCGCGAGCGTCTGGGTGACTCCATGGATCTTGCCGATCCGGGTGAGGCTGGCATCGCTGATCCCGCCGGCCTCGAACACGGCGAGGTCGGGCAGGATGATCCGGTGGAACGCCGCGGCGGTCTGGGCCGTACCGTCGTTCACGCCGCCGCGCGGCGAGGCAGGAATGTAGTGCAGCAGGCTGCCGGCCATCACGATTGCCAAGGCGCCGTAGGCCGTCGCGCCCCCCCACGCGGGGCTGCGGACGGCAGCCGGGTGTGGCGTCCTGCGCCACCAGAGGCGACCCATCGCGTTGTCCACCATAACCGGGGCTCGGTCATCGATGAAGAGGGCACACCCTACTTTCCAGTAAAAGACCTGCTTACGCCATATCTGACTAAATCAGGGGGAAACATAAAGTTACAGTAAGGGGGTCGCGGGCGGGTCAAACCCTCCGGGCCGGGCGCGCGCACGTTACGCTCATCAGTCATGGGTCGGGAAGCGGTGCCCGGTGCTGCGCCGGGCGAGGCGAGCAAGCGTGCTAGCAAGCCACCGCCACCGCCTCCCGGGGCCAAGCCTGCTAGCCGGCCGGGCCGCGCGTCGCTCGGCGGTCGGCCCACCCAGGACCGGGAACTGCGGGCACAGGGCCGTCAGACGCTGCGCAACCTGCTGGAGGCCGGCCTCGCCGAGTTCGACGAGCGCGGTTTCCAGGCCGTCAGGGTCGATGACATAGTGCGCCGGGCGCAGACCTCCCACGGGACCTTCTACCTGTACTTCTCCAACAAGGAAGACCTGTTCAAGGCCCTGCTCCGGGACGCACTGCACGACATGAGCCTGGTCACCGACGAGTTCCCCGTGGTGACCCGCAACGAGGCCGGCCGGGCCGCGCTGCAGCGCTGGGTGCATGAGTTCTGCGACGTCTACGCCGCGCACGCGGCCGTCATCAGGACCCTCAGCCAGGCCGAGATCGTCGGCGAGGAGGTCTGGGGCGACGGGCTGAAGCTGCTGTTCCGGCTCGCCGAGGCGATGGCCCAGGGGATGACCGCCGCGACCGGTGCGGCCGCGCATGCCGAACTGACCGCGGTGGCCTGCCTGATGATGCTGGAGCGGGTGAACTACCTGCTGACCGTGGAGGTCAGGCTGCCCCGCGAGGAGATGGAAGAGCGGATCGCCGCGATCATGTACGCCGCGTTCAACCCTGGATAGCTGCGCGCATCTCCATCACCGCTGCGAGAGCGTCTCTCGCGGCCTGCACGTCGTGCACCCGGAACAACCGGGCACCTTCCCAGGCGCACACGGCGAGCACGGCGAGCGTGCCCTCTCCGCGCTCGGTGAGGCCGAGCCCCAGTGCCTCCCCGACGAAGTCCTTGTTCGACACCGCGACGAGTACCGGCCACCCGGTGGCGGCCAGGTCGGCCGTCCGCCGGGTCAGCTCCAGCGAATGCCAGGTGTTCTTGCCGAAATCGTGGGCCGGGTCGATGACGATCCGGTCCGGGCTGACCCCTGCGGCCACGGCCCGTTCGGCCGCCGCCGCCAGCGAGGAGATCACCACCCCGGCCAGGTTGGGGAGGGCGGGACGGTGCGGCCGCTGCCGCGGTGCCAGCCCGCCAGCATGCGTGCAAACTAGGCCGAGGTCGTGCTCGGCGGCCACGTGGGCAAGGTCGGGGTCCGCCCCGCCCCAGGCGTCGTTGAGCAGGTCGGCCCCGACGGCGGCAACCGCCGCCCCGACCGGCGCGCGCCAGGTGTCGACGCTGAGGGCGACCCCGGGGTGGCGCTCCCGCAGCGTGGCGACCACAGGGACCACACGGCGGATCTCCTCGGCCACGGTGACCTCGGCCCCCGGCCCGGCCTTGACCCCGCCGACGTCGAGGATCCCGGCCCCCGACCGGACGGCACGGTCGGCCGCCGCGATCGCCGCATCCAGCTCGTAAGTGGCGCCCTGGTCGTAGAAGGAGTCCGGGGTCCGGTTGATCACCGCCATGATGCCGAAGGCGCCTGGTGGCCACTCCCGCCGCCCGAGCCGCAATGTCCGCCACTGCACAGGCAGTGAGCATAGGGCCGCATCGGGCAGAATCGTTAAGTGCGATTCCTGTCCGGCCAGCCGCCCGTGCACGAGGCCACCTACAGCGACGTGTTCCTGGTGCCGTGCGCCTCGTCCGTGGCGTCCCGGCTCGACGTGGACCTGGCCACCAGCGACGGCAGCGGCACCACCATCCCCGTGGTGGTAGCCAACATGACCGCGGTGTCCGGCCGCCGGATGGCGGAGACCGTGGCCCGTCGCGGCGGCATGGCCGTGCTCCCCCAGGACATCCCGGCGGACGTAGTGGCCGACGTGGTCGCCTGGGTGAAGGGCCGGCACCTGGTCCACGACACCCCGATCACGCTAGGCCCCTCCGACACCACCGGCCAGGCCCTCAGCCTGCTGCCCAAGCGCGCGCACGGCGCGGTGGTGGTCGTGGAGGACGGGCGCCCGGCCGGGGTGGCGACCGAGGCCGACTGCCTGGAGGTGGACCGGTTCACCCAGCTCCGCCAGGTCATGTCCACGGACCTGCTCACGCTCCCGGCCGGCATCGACCCGGAGAAGGCGTTCGGGCTGCTGCACGAGGGCAGGCACCGGCTGGCGCCGGTGGTGGACGCCGACGGCGCCCTGACCGGCATCCTGACCCGTACCGGGGCGCTGCGCGCCACGCTGTACCGGCCGGCCACCGACGCGGCGGGCAAGCTGCGCGTCGGGGCCGCCATCGGCATCAACGGCGACGTGGCGGCCAAGGCGGAGGCGCTGGTGCGGGCCGGGGTGGACGTCCTGGTCGTGGACACCGCGCACGGCCACCAGGAGCGGATGGTCAGCGCGCTCCGTACGGTCCGGGCGACCGGCCTGGAGGTGCCGATCGCAGCGGGCAACGTGGTCACTGCCGAAGGGCTCACCGACCTGGTGCAGGCCGGCGCCGACATCGTCAAGGTCGGCGTGGGGCCGGGCGCGATGTGCACCACCCGGATGATGACCGGGGTGGGCAGGCCGCAGTTCAGCGCGGTGCTCGAGTGCGCGGCGCGGGCCAGGGAGCTGGGCGCGCACGTCTGGGCGGACGGCGGGGTGCGGCATCCGCGGGACGTGGCCCTCGCGCTGGCCGCGGGCGCGGCCAACGTGATGATCGGCTCCTGGTTCGCCGGGACCTACGAGTCGCCCGGGGACGCGTTCAGGGACGCCGACGGGCGGCTGTACAAGGAGAGCTTCGGCATGGCGTCGGCGCGGGCGGTGCGGCTGCGCTCGGCGACCGACTCGCCGTTCGACCGGGCCCGCAAGGAACTGTTCGAGGAGGGCATCTCCACGGCCAGGATGTACCTGGACCCGCAGCGGCCCGGCGTGGAGGACCTGATCGACCAGATCACCGCGGGCCTGCGCAGCGCCTGTGCCTACGCGGGCGCCAGCGACCTGGCCGGGCTGCACGAGCGGGCGGTGGTCGGGCTGCAGAGCGCAGCCGGCTACAGCGAGGGCATGCCGCTGCCGACAAGCTGGTAGGGGCCCAGGTCAGGAGGACTTGCCGGCCAGGGCGCGGCAGGCCTGAGCGAAGCTGTCGGCCGAACCGGCCCTGAGCGTGCCGAGGGCGGTGCCCGCGTCCTTGGTGGAGGTCGTCGTCCTGATCGCGCCGGCCGGGGTGAAGACCTCGGTGAAGGAGTTGTTGGTGGACGCGACCGGCAGCTCGGCCCCGTGCCAGGTGCCGTGGAAGGCGACCACCGATCCGCGGGGCAGGCGCTGAGGGGCACCGCCGGTCAGGTCGATGCTGGTCCGCGAGCCGTTGGTGGTGTACCAGCCGTGCACCCCCCCGGTCAGCTCGAAGGTGTAGTGCTGGCCGCCCTGCGTGCACAGTTGCGCGGTCCCGGTCAGGCTGTCACATCCGGTGAGGCTGCAAGGGGCATGGCCGCGGTCGTTCACGATCCCGCCGCGCAGGTGGGTGTAGAGCAGGTAGTGCCCGCCGTTGCTGGCCTGGACCGGGCCGTACCCGTCCCACTCGCCGAGCGGGCTGAACTTGCCGCCCATGTGGAAGGCCCAGGGAGTGGGCAGGATGTAGACGCAGAGCCCCACGATTACCAAGATCAGCACTGTGCGGAGCAGCAGGTGGCGCTTGCGGGGCTGGCCCTGGGACGCTGACTTCCGATTCCACATGGCTGCCTCCACCGTACGGGCCCCTGATACGCTCCGCCGCACGGACCAGCCGAATCTAGCGAAGTCCGTTGCCATATGGCACGACAAAACATGGATAATCCCAGGCAAAGCTGGCTCGGGGGGCGACCCCCGGGCCCCCGGTGGCCTGCGGCCCCTGCGCCTTCGTCGCGGGGGCCTGGGCCGTACCACGAGGACAGGAGCCGCCCATGTCCGTGCTCAGCGCCCTTACCGACGCGCTGGCCAGCGCCACGGTAGAGGTCATCGACCTGACCGCGCCGCTGTCGTCGTCGACCCCGATACTCAAGCTGCCGCCGCCGTTCAGCAACACCGTGACGTTCGCGCTGCACGAGATCAGCCGGTACGACGACCGTGGGCCCGCCTGGTACTGGAACGACATCACCACGGGCGAGCACACCGGCACCCACTTCGACGCGCCCTGTCACTGGGTGACCGGCCGGGACGGGCAAGACGTGTCCCAGGTGCCGGTGGGCAGGCTGATCGCGCCCGCAGTCGTGCTTGACTTCAGCGCCCAGGCCGCCGCCGACCCGGACTTCCTGCTCGAGGTCGAGCACATCAAGGCGTGGGAAGGCACCCACGGGCCGCTGCCGGAGGGCGGCTGGCTGCTGCTGCGTACGGGCTGGGATGAGCGCTCGGGCGACCAGGACCGGTTCCTGAACGCCAACGAGACCGGGCCGCACACGCCCGGGCTCTCGGTGGAGTGCGCCCGGTGGCTGGCTGAGGAGTCGCCGGTCATAGGTATCGGGGTGGAGACCGTGGGCACCGACGCCGGGCGGGCGCACTCGTTCGACCCGCCATTTCCTTGCCACTCGGCGATGCTGGGCGCGGGCAAGTACGGCCTCACCCAGTTGCAGAACCTGGCGCAGCTGCCGTCGACCGGTGTGGTGCTGATCGTCACCCCGCTGCCGATCACCGGCGGGTCCGGCAGCCCGTGCCGCGCGCTGGCCCTGGTGGACCGGGCTGGGAACTGACCCGATGCAGGTCAGCGAGGCGGTCGGGGCCACCCTGGCCACGCTGGGCGCGGACACCGTGTTCGGCGTGGTGGGCAGCGGCAACTTCCACGTGACCAACGCCCTGATCGCGAACGGGGCGCGGTTCGTGGCCGCCAGGCACGAGTGCGGCGCGGCGTGCGCCGCCGATGCCTGGGCCCGGGGCACCGGGCGCCCCGGCATCCTGTCCGTGCACCAGGGCCCGGGGCTGACCAACGCGATGACCGGCATCACCGAGGCCGCCAAGAGCCGGACACCGCTGCTCGTGCTGGCCGCGGACGTCGCGAGCGCCGCGGTGCGGTCCAACTTCCGCATCGACGTAGCGGCGCTCGCGGCGTCGGTCGGGGCAGCGGCGGACCGGCTGCACTCCCCCGCCACCGCCGCCGCCGACGCGGCCCGTGCCTACCGGACCGCAGAGCGGGAGCGGCGCACCGTGGTTCTGGCAATGCCGCTGGACGTCCAGGGGGCGCAATGCGACCCGCCGGCCATTCCCCCCGTGCCGCTGCTTGACCCGCCTGCCCCAGCGCCGGAGGCGGCTGCCCGGCTCAGCGCGGCGCTCGGCGCGGCGCAGCGCCCGGTGTTCGTCGCAGGCCGTGGTGCCCGGGCTGCCCGGGCCGTCCTGGAGGAGCTCGCGGACGCGTGCGGCGCTCTGCTCGCCACGTCTGCGGTGGCCAAGGGACTGTTCCACGACAGCCCCTGGGACCTGGGGGTGAGCGGGGGTTTCGCGTCGCCCCTCGCCGCCGAACTGATCAGCGCTGCCGACCTGGTGGTGGGCTGGGGCTCCTCGCTGAACATGTGGACGATGCGCCACGGGAAGCTCATCGGCCCCGGGGCACGGGTCGCGCAGGTGGACGACGACAGCTCCGCGATCGGCGCACACCGGCCGGTGGACATCGGCGTGCACGGCGACGTGGCTTGCACCGCCCGCGCGGTGCTCGCCGCGCTCGGCGGGCAAGTCCGGCCCGGGTACCGGTCCGGCGAACTGCAGGCCCGGATCGCCCGCGAGGTCCGATGGCGCGACGTGCCCTACGCCGACCAGGGGCGCCCAGGCCCGGACGGCGTGATCGACCCGCGTACCCTGACCATCGCGTTGGACGACCTGCTGCCCGCCGAGCGGATGGTGGCCATCGACTCGGGCAACTTCATGGGCTACCCGAGCATGTTCCTGTCGGTGCCGGATGAGCACGGGTTCTGCTTCACCCAGGCCTACCAGTCGGTCGGGCTCGGGCTGGCGTCGGCCATTGGCGCCGCGCTCGCCCAGCCGGACCGGCTGCCGGTCGCCGCCCTCGGCGACGGGGGCGCGCTGATGGGGATCAGCGAACTGGAGACAGTGGTGCGGCTTGGCCTGCCGATGGTCATCGTGGTCTACGACGACGCGGCCTACGGCGCCGAGGTGCACCATTTCGGGCCGGACGGATTCGCGCTGGACACGGTCCGGTTCCCGCCCGTCGACATCGCCGCCATCGGCCGTGGGTTCGGCTGCGCCGGGGTTACCGTACGCGGACCGGAGGACCTCGGCCCGGTGCGCGACTGGCTGGCCGGCCCGCGCGACCGGCCGCTGGTCATCGACGCGAAGGTGGCCTCCGCCAGCGGCTCCTGGTGGCTGGAAGAGGCCTTCCGCGGCCACTGACCCCGGGCCCGCGGACGCCGCTCAGCCGTGACCCGGGCGGCAGGTCAGGCGCGGGTACCGTGCCGGGCGAGCCAGGCATCGATGATTTCCTGCTGTTGTTGCACGGTCGCGGCGTCGAGTTTCAGCGTGTCCCCGTCCATGGTGATTTCCACCGTCCGTTTATTACGGGCGGCGGCCCTCTATGCCGCATAACTGGGCGGCCCGTGGCTGGGCGGCCCGTGGCTGGGCGGCCCGTGGCTGTGCAGGGTGCGCTTGCCGTCCGGACTGGTGGCCATGGTGGTGCCGTCGCTGTGCAGGGTCAGGGTCCAGCCCTTCCGGTGGATCGCGATGAGGTGGTGGAAGGTGCACAACGGCACGAGGTTGGGCAGGCTAGTCGGCCCACCACGTGCCCGGGGTGTCAGGTGATGGATGTCGCACACGCTGGCGGGCTGGTCGCACCCGGGGAACGCGCAGTGCGGGTGCCTGGTGGTCACCGCCCGGCGCAGGTGCGCCGGAATGGTCTCGGTCGCAGCGCCGACGTCGAGGGGCAGGCTGACTGAGCTGAGCGGCCTGCCGTCCAGCGCGGCGCGCACCCGGGCGGCCAAGCCCTCCGGCCCAGACAGAGCATCGGCGGCCAGAGCGAGCAGGGCGCGGCGGAGCCGGTCACGCGTGGCCGGGCTCAGCGGTGCCCGGTCATCGGGAGCGGCTTCCTCGCCCGCGCCTGAGCTGGCTTGCGGACCCGGGCCGGCTTGCGGACCCGGGCCGGCTTGCAGACCTGAGCCGCTGTGCCGCCCGAGGCCGTGGCTGAGCAGAAATATGTCGGCCAGCCGGTCCAGGGCAGCCCAATCCACGTGCCCGGTCACCACCGGGACCACCGTGGCATCACACAACGCCGCCTCGGCCTCCGGGCCGGTGAGCCAGCCCGGCTGGGAGGAGCGGGCCGCCGCCCACGCATCCTCGGCCGCCGAAGCGCCGGAGGTCCCCCGCAACTGGGCCAGACTCAGGTGCACCAGCACCTGGGTGGGCTGCCCCGCCCGGGCCGGGACCATTCCGGCGCGGATCAGCCGCCGGCACGCTTCCTCCAGCGCGTCGTGACGGCGCTGTGCACCGGTGCGGGTGTCCTCCGGGCCGGCCTTCTTCCCCAACGCCTCCAGCACCGCCGCCAGAGCCGCCGCGCACCCCGGGGTCAGGTCGCCCTCCGCGCGGCCCGCACCGCGGAAAGTAATGCCCAGCCGGAACCACCGGTCATCGAACCCATCCTCGGGCGGGTCGATGCTGCCGTCCCGGCAGCACCGCTCGTACATCTCCCTGGCCAGCCCTGCCAGATCGGCAAAACCCGCCCCGCCTCGCGCGGCACCAGCCAAGATCTCGTCGGCATCGGCGCGCTGCGCCTCGGGCAGACGGTCGGTCCACTCGCAGATGTGCCTGGCCCACGACGGGGACAACTGTCCGGCCGCCAGCGCGGCGCTGATCACCGGGTGCGCGGCGAGGCGCCGCGCCCACGCCACCGTAGCCGCTGCGGCTCCGGTGGTAATCCGGGCCTGCCATTTCAGCCAGGTCCGGGCGGTGCCGTGCCCGTCGTCTTCGAACCCGCCCTGCACGGCGAACGCGCCCAGCACCCGGGACCGCGCCGCCGTGTGCCTGGCCCCGGCCCGCTCTAACGCGCGCAGCGCCTCCGCCTGCACGGCCGATGGTAGGGAAGCAGCGTCGGCGGTGGCCAGGTACGCCAGGGACCTGTCCAGCATGCCGAGCGCCTCGGCCACGCTAGACGGCGCACCGTCACACATACCTGTCACCTCCTGCCTCAGAAGTCCCAGTTCCCAAGCTCAGTACCTGAGCTCAGGTCTCGAAATCTAGTTCGATTATAGACTGAGCCGACGACATTTCCGGTCGCACCGCCGAACCTGCCGGAGCTTTCTTCAGGCCCGTACGCGAGCCGTCAGAGCGTGAACCGGGTGCCCACCGTGTTGGGCACGAACGCCTCGCCGAACCGCGCGCTCATCGCGTGCTGGGCCCGCCAGCCGGTGCAGTGCGCGGGCACGATCACGCTCGGCGCCAGGTCGGCCAGGTCGCCGAGAACCTGGGGAATGAGCGGCTCGAACAACGGCCCGTTCAGGTGGAACCCGCCGAGCACCGCGTAAATGGGGCGCTCCCGAGTGAGCCGCCGGGCATAGCGGCAGATGTTCACCACGCCCGCGTGACCGCACCCGGTGATCACCAGGAGCCCCTTGTCCCTGATGTCGACGATCAGTGCCTGGTCGTCGAGTACCAGGGGATCCGGTTCCCAGCGCCCGCCGAGCCAGGCCTGCTGCGGCGGGAAGCCGGGCTCGTAGCCGGTGGTGCGCGGTACCTCACCGGTCACCAGGACCGACCGGTGGAACAGGAAACTCGGATGGCCCTCCTCGATCACGTCGAACCCGGCGCCGGCCAGCGCGCTGCGGCTCGTCGTGGGGATCTCCAGGTAGTCGCGGCCGGGAATGGCCACCCGGCGCCGGCGCCAGAATTGCGGGTGGATGAGCACCGGGAGGTTCACCGTGCCACCGAGCCGCCGGATCAGGCCGTCGAGCCCGGTGGTGTGGTCGAAGTGACCGTGGCTGCAGACGATCGCCTCGATCGCCCCCGGGTCGATCTCGAGCCGGCGCATGTTCTCCACGACGCCGTCCGGGCTGGTGCCGGCGTCGAAGAGGAGATGGTGTTCCGAACCGTCCTTGGCCACCGTCACGAGCACCGAGAACCCGTGCTCGGCCAGCAGTGGGTCGGGGGCATCGCCCTCCTCCATGATCGACACCGGCATGCGGGCCCGGGATCCCCCGGGCGGCCGGCGGGCCGGCCCCTGATCCGGCATGAAGATGTCGGTGACGTTGTCCATAAGCGTCGTCACCGTGACCGCGTCCACCGGTTCGAGGTCGAACACCACGCCGGGGTCGAAGTCGTGCAGCACCTGCGGGCCGGAAGGGTGCTGGTGCGTGGCGGGCGTCTGGTCGGTGCACATGGCAGTGCCTCCTCGCGGTGCCGGACGGTGCCGGCCTCAGGGCACGATCGTGACAGTTCGGGTCTCGGTATAGAAGTCCCGCGCCGCGAGCCCCTGCTCCCTGGGCCCGTAACTGGACTGCTTCGCGCCGCCGAACGGCGCGTGGAAGTCCACCCCGGACGTGGGCGCGTTGACCCGGACCATCCCGGCGTCGAACTGGTCGGCCAGCCGCAGCGCCTGGCCCAGGTCCTGGGGGAACAGGGCGGTGACCAGCCCATACCTGACGTCGTTGGCGATCCGCACGGCCGCTTCCGCGCTGTCTGCCCGGAGCACCGCCGCTACCGGGGCGAAGACCTCCTCGGTGGCCAGCGGCCCTTCGGGCGAGTCCAGTTCGACAAGCGTCGGCGCCAGGTAGAACCCCGGCGCATCAAGCGCGGCGCCGCCGGTCAGCACCGTGCCGCCGGCTCCGGCAACCGAGGCCAGCGCCGAGTCACGGGCCCGCTCGGTGATCACCGGCCCCACGAGCGTGGCGTCCTGGCCCGGGTCGAGCACGCCGAGCGCCGCGACGGCGGCGGTGAGCTGATCACGGAGCTTGGCGTAGGCCGCGTCCTCCACGATGATCCGGCTGGTGGCGGTGCACTTCTGCCCGGCGTAGCCCATCGCCGCGTAGGCAATCGCGGTGGCCGCCCGCTCGAAGTCGGCGTCGGCCAGCACCACCGAGGCGTTCTGCCCATCTCGGCCTGGACCCTGGCGCCCCGCCCGGCAACCCGGGCCACCACGTCATGCCCGGCGGGCACGGACCCGGTGAAGGACACGGCCGCGACATCCGGGTGGCCGGCCAGCGCGCGGCCGGTCTCCCGGGCACCGAGGACGACCTGGAACACCCCGGACGGCAGGTGCGGGGCGAGGATCTCCGCCAGCATCAGGGCCACGGCCGAGGATTCCTCGGAGGGCTTCAGCACGGTCGCGTTGCCGAACGCCAGGCTCGGGGCCGCCTTCCACAGCGGGATCGCCACCGGGAAGTTCCACGGCGTCGCAAGCCCGGTGACGCCGAGCGGCCGGCACCTGGCCATCAGCAGCGTGCCAGGGCTGGCCGCGGGCAGGGTGTCCCCGTCGGGCAGCAGCGTGGCCTGGGCGAAGTAGCGCAGGATGGCGACGCCGCGCGCCACTTCCCCCGCTGCCTCCGAGCGCGGCTTGCCGACTTCCCTGATGACCAGGTCGGTCACGGCGGCGGCCCGCTCCGCAAGCGCGTCGGCCACGGCGGAAAGCGCCGCAGCCCGTACCGGAGCCGTCGTGCCCGCCCACCCACGCCGCGGCGGCCGCCCGGTCCACGGCCGCAGCCACCTCGGCCTCGCTGGCCGGCTGCCATTCGCCGATGACATCGGCCGGGTCGTGCGGGTTGCGGCTCGTGATCGTCATGACCTCACCTCCGGCGGAGCTTCCGGCGAACCGATCGTTAGCATCACCTTGCCACGGGCTTTCCGAGCCCCGCAGGGCGTCGAGGGCATGCTGCCAGTCCGCCAGGCCGAACCGGTGCGTGACCAGGAAGTCCAGCCGGAGCCGCCCGGAATTGAGCAGCGCGACCAGGTCCCGCCAGGCCGACGAGGTGTACCCGAAGCTGCCGTGGATGGTCAGGTCGTTGTTGACCAGGTCATCGACGGGTACCGCCGCGGTCTCCCCATGCGGCGTGGTGGGGTCGGGGCAGCAGAGCGCGAGGCGCTCTAGGCGGCGCCGGCCCGTTCGGCCTGTGCGTCGCCGCCGGGCGCCCGGCCTGCGGTCGTCTTGTCGGCCCAGGCGGCGATGCGGTCCACCAGCGCGTCGTTCGAGCCCGACTCGGCGTGCCCGAACCCGGGGACGACCCACAGTTCCTTCGGCTCGCGGGCGGCCTCGTACAACTGGTGGGCGTGCTCGACCGGGAAGTACGGGTCCCTGTCGCCGTGCACCACAAGCAACGGGATGGGCGCGATGCGGGCGGCGGCCTCCGCGGGCGGCATCGGCACCGGGTTCCACCGCCCGCTACTGACCCTGGTTTTCAGCCACATACGGGTGATCATCCGGCCGAGGCGGTGCTCCACCGCCCAGTGCACCCGGCGCATCGGGTAGGTGCCCCGGTAGTACCAGCGGCCGGGACCACTCACCGACACCGCGGCGTCGACGCCGCCGACCAGGCCCGCGTACCTGACTACGATCGAGGCTCCCATCGAGAACCCGACGAGGACGATCCGCTGGTAGCCCAGTTCCCGCGCATAGGCGACGGCCACGGCCAGGTCCTTGGTCTCCCGGTCACCCAGCGTGGACACCCCGCCCGACCTGCCGTGACCGCGGAAATCGAACGCGATCACGCCGGCCGCGCGGTTCAGCCTCCTGGCGACCCTCCAGACCGCTCCGTGCTGCCAGGACAGGGTGAAGCCGTGGGCGAGCACGATCGCCAGGTCGGTGTCCCTGGGCAGGTGCATGGCCTCGATCGGCACGCCATCCTCGGTCACCAGCGTCCTGGCCTTGAGCACGGGTTTGGTCATATCCCCATTGTGCGT
Source organism: Streptosporangiaceae bacterium (assembly GCA_036497045.1). GTDB lineage: Bacteria > Actinomycetota > Actinomycetes > Streptosporangiales > Streptosporangiaceae > DASXKD01. The sequence continues at coordinate 14,178 of DASXKD010000244.1, forward strand.
GACCTGGCGTGCGGCAGGCCCGGGGGCATCGATCACCGGCGCCTGTGAGATTCTTCACCGTGCGGTCCCGGCAGGCCCCCGGCCCCGGGCGGGCGCAATACCCCCTCAGAGTGGAGGCGATCACCCGTGCAGATCGGCGTGCAGATTCCCGACTTCACCTTCCCGAACGGCCCGGCCCGGCTGGGAGCCGACCTGGCCGCGGTGGGCCGGGCGGCCGACGAGGCCGGATTCGACTTCATCGCGGTGATGGACCACTTCTTCCAGATCGGGGCCATCGGGCCGCCGGAGCGGGAGATGCTCGAGGCCTACAGCACGCTGGCCTACCTGGCCGGTGTGACCTCGCGGGCCACGCTGCTGACCCTGGTGACCGGCACCGTCTACCGGCACCCGGGGATCCTCGCCAAGACCGTGACCACGCTGGACGTGCTGTCGGGCGGCCGGGCCTGGCTCGGCATCGGCGCCGCCTGGAACGAGGAGGAGTCCCGGGGGCTTGGGATCCCGTTCCCGCCGGTGGCCGAGCGGTTCGAGCGGCTGGAGGAGACGCTGCAGATCTGCCTGCAGATGTGGCGCGGCGACGAGACCCCCTATCAGGGCGAGCACTACAAGCTCGAACGTCCGCTGAACTCGCCGCAGGCGCTGTCCAAGCCGCACCCGCCGATCATGATCGGTGGCGGCGGTGAGCGGAAGACACTGCGGTTCGTGGCCAGGTACGCCCAGGCGTGCAACCTGTTCCCCGGCCCCGATCTGGCGCGCAAGCTCGACGTGCTGCGGGCCCACTGTGACGCCGAGGGCCGCGACTACGACGAGATCACCAAGACCTGCTACTTCATCTTTGACCCCGGGGAGAAGGGCGAGAAGACCGCCGAGATGGTGGACCAGCTAGGCAATCTGGCCCAGATGGGCTTCCACGCGGCAATCGGCGCGGTGGCGAACGTCTGGGAGGTCACCCCGCTGGAGATCATCGGCAGCCAGGTCATCCCCCAGGTCGCCGGCCTGTAGCTACGGTCGGCCGGCGGCGAGCTGGAGCGCGCCCTTGACCGCCGTGGTCAGCGTGAGAATGGCCGAGTCCTGCGCGAGCGGGGCCGAGGGGTTCTCGGCGAGCACGCTGGCCACGTAGGCCTGGCCGGTGCGGGTCGTGGCGAGGTAGCTGAGCGTCAGCCCACCGGGCTCCGAACCGCCCTTGAACCAGACCGGCCGCCACCGGCTGGGATCCAGGCTCATGCCACCAGCGTTACGTTCGAGGATGCCGGCGAGCGGGGCCAGCTTGGGCTGCCGGGCCAGCGTGGCGAGCGAGGCGAACACATGGCATAGGTCGGCGAGGCGAACCACTCGAGCGAGCCGATGTCGCGGGGCCCCGTCCAACTGGCCGTGGGGAGTGTGCTCAGCGGGACCCGGTCGACGGTGCCGGACAACAGCGCCTGCCGTCCGGCGGCACCGAGGGCCAGGTAGCGCTTGGCCAGCTCCGGCCAGTCATGGAGCTTGAGGGCGAACAGCTCTCTCGTGGTGAGGAACGGCACGTCCAGAGCGGGGTCGGCCATCCCGGATGCCCGGGTCGCGGCCTCGACCGCGTGACGGCCGAGCAGGGCGATCAGCATGTTCGCGGCGGTGTTGTCGCTGATCGAGATCATTTCGGTGGCCGCCCGCAGCACGCTGACCCTGGTGCCGTCGGGATCGTTCTGGAGTACCCCTGAGGGCAGGCTCTTGACATGGCTGGTGACGGTGAGCGACTGGTCCCAGCGCACCGTGCCCGCCGCGACGGCACGAGCCAGGGCGTCGAGCACGTAGAGCTTGTAGGCCGAGCCCAGCGGGGCGGTCTTGGCCGCGTCGATGGCATGGACCGCCCGGCAGGTGTTCCCGTTCACCGCGGCGACCAGGAACCGCACCTGTGGCGCGACCGAGCGGATCATCTTGTCCACGCCGGGCCAGTTCGCCGGCACCGCCGTCGTCGACGTGCCGGCTGGCTGCAGCAGCAGGCCGGTGCTGGCCCGTGCCGGCGGATCGCTCCCCCGGGCCAGCACCTCTCACGCCGCGAGCGGTTCGGAACCCACCGCCCGGCGGCCTGCACTCGGTGGCAGGAGCAGGCCGCCGGGCGGAACCATCCCCTCCCTACTCCGTCTGCCGTACCTTCTCGGCGGCGAAGGCACCTTGTCCGTCGGACCGTGCCCCGGGAGCCGGGCCGATCTCGGCGGTGGCACCGACGCGCACCAGTTCCTCCGTCGGGTACGCCTCCTCGCCGTGCACCGCGACGTCGCCGATCTCCAGTTGCTCGTCGGGTATCCGCAGGTTCATGAACAGCCCGATGCCCTTGAGGATGAGGAAGGTGACCAGCCCGTCCCAGACGATGATGGTCAGCGCGGCCCCGGCCTGGACAAGCAACTGGTGCGGGTGCCCGTAGAACAGGCCCGACGTGGTGACGTCCGGGCTCTTGCCGATGCCCAGGTAGACGATCATCTTCGGATCGGCGAGCAGGCCGACAAGCAAGCCACCGAACAGGCCGGCGATGCCGTGCGTGTACACCACGCCCAGCGCATCGTCCACCTTGCTGAACGGCCGGACCTTGGACAGGTAGTTCCAGGCGAACCAGACGATGACCGAGTCCACCACGCCGATGATGATCGCGCCGACGCCGTTGACGTACCCCGCAGCCGGGGTGATGCCGACCAGCCCGCAGATCATGCCGTTGATGCCGCCGAGGAACGTGGCCTTCTTTCCGGGGCCGCCGATCATGTCCATGACGATCCAGGTCATCATGGCCACCGCGGTGGCGAGGTTGGTGTTGACCACGGCGGCGGTCGCGTCGGCGCCGGCGAAGTAGGGGTCACCGCCGTTGAACCCGTTCCAGCCGAGCCACAGGATGCCGGCGCCCACCGAGACGAACAGCAGGTTGTTGGGCACGCCGTGCTCGCGGTCCCGCTTGAGCCTTGGCCCGACGACGGCCGCGGCCACAAAGCCGGAAACCCCCGCCGCCAGGTGGATGACGTAGCCGCCGCTGAAGTCCAGCGCGCCGTGGGCCGCCCACCAGCCGCCGCCCCACAGCAGGAACGCGTTCACCGCGTAGGCGAACGTGATCCACAGCGGGACGAAGATCAGCCAGACCTTGAAGCTGATCCGCCCGATCACGCTCCCGATGAACAGGATGGGGGTGATCGCGGCGAACACGAACTGGAAGTAGACCAGCGACCCTTGCGGGAACCTGAATTTCGGCATCAGGCCGTTCAGCGACGGGATGTTCGCCTGTGCCTGCTCGGCCGAGGCGCTCAGCACGGTCTGCGGCTTACCGACGAGGGTGCCGATCCACGGCGACCCGAACCCCATCCGGAAGGCCCACAGGACCCACACGATGAGGACCAGGCAGAACGTGCTGAACACCATCAGCATGGTGTTCACCGCCCATTTGCGCTGCACGAGACCGCCGTAGAGGACGGCAAGGGCAGGGATGCTCATGAGGCCGACCAGGGTCGCGGCCGTCATCTGCCACGCGTTGTCACCCGAGCTCAGCCACGCTGCGTAGGGATTCACTGATTCCTTCCTTCGTAGGGCTAGCCCCGAGGGCTTGCCGGGGGTTTCCTGCCGCGGCCAGGCCGTACCACCGGGCAGGTGGTGCCGCCGCGGGCCGCGGCCGGGCCATCACGACGCCGTGATCCGGGGGGTCCCGGGCTTAGCTCAGGCCGGCCGCCACTTCGGTGTCCGTCAAAGAACATCTCTTGTTTCCCATGGCCGGGTTTCGGACGCGTTTCCCGGCTGTTACGCCGGAAGGAAGGGTCCTGCTGCCTCTGCAGGTGATGATTTCGCCGATGTTTCGGGCAGTCCTAAACCGCCATCGGCAAGTGACCGGATCTAACTTGGCCGCGCGGATTCGGCCCCCAACGGGGGGCGGCAACGTCACGTTCATGTAACGGTGGCACTCAGGTCTTGAGGCGACGGCGCGGTCCGTCGTACGCTCAGCGCAACTCGGTTGGTAAGCGCTTACCGAGGCACAGGAACTGCCGGCGCTCTCAGGGAGCGCTCTTTTCTGGGCCGCCGTGGTAAGCGCTTACCAGCCGGCCAGGCACCTGCCTCGGCAATAATCGCCCGGCCCCGGCCGGGCGCGACATGAAGGAGTGCGCCGGTGGACGAGATCGTCCCTGGACCCGTGCGGGGAGACACCCGGCACACCGGTCCCGTGCCGGGCACTTCCCGCGCCACGGGACCGGTGCCCGGCGTGCTGCCCGCCCACGGCGACACCGAGGCCGCCGAGCACGGCCAGCCCACCATCTACGACGTGGCGCGGATCGCGGGCGTGTCCATCGCGTCGGTGTCCCGCGTGCTCAACGGCCGCCGCAACCCGCTGCCCGACACCAAGGAACGAGTCGAGCGGGCCGTGGCCGAGCTTGGCTTCATCCCGGACGGGGCGGCCCGGGCGCTGAGCGTCCGGCTCAAGGAGGTCGTCGGGGTGGTGATCCGCCGGCCGGAGGTCACCGTGTCGGCCGATGGCATCTTCGAAGACGAGGAGACCAGCCTGCAGTTCCCCGACCTGATCAACCGGGGCATCGAGGTGGCCGCCCAGAAGCGGGACTTCAACCTGCTGGTCAGCTCGGTGGGGCTGGGCCACGCCGACACCCACCGGATCTTCGCGCTAGCCGGCAAGAGCGACGGGCTCATCCTGCACGACCGGGTGCTCGATCCGGAGCAGGTCGGCCGGCTGGGCCATCAGGTGCCTGTGGTGAACCTGGCGGGCATGCCGACCCCGGGCACGGTGAACGTGAGCAGCGACAATCGGGCCGGCATGGCCGAACTGGCCAGGCACCTGGTCCGCGACCACGGGTACCGCTCGATCGCCTATCTCGGCGGGCACGCGGACAGCCCGGACAACCTCGCCAGGCACGCCGCCCTCGCCGAGCAGGTCACCGCCGACGGCGCGCAGTTCGTGAGCGGCCCGGCGTGGCAGGGCAACTACACGGCCGCGGGCGGGGCCCGGGTGATCGAAAACCTGCTGGCCAGCGGAAACTCCCTGCCCCAGGCGATCGCTTGCGCGAACGACCAGACCGCGCTCGGGGTGGTCTACGCGCTGGTGCGCCATGGCATCGACGTGCCCGGCGGGGTCGCCGTCACGGGCTTCGACGACATCCCGGTGGCCCGGCACCTGCACCCACAGCTCACCACCGTGCGCCAGCCCATCACCGACCTGGGCGCGATCGCGTTCGAAACCCTGTACTCGATGATCAACGACGCCGGGCGCGCCCGGGACGACATCACCCTGCCCACCCGGCTGGTCCGCAGGGAAAGCTGCGGGTGCCCGCCGATGCCGATGCCGCTCACCGCGCGGCAACCGTAAGAGAGGGCCTGGAATGCGCGTTATCGGGCGGCGGCTCGTGTTCTACCTGATCACCGCCCTGGCAGCAATCACCGTGAACTTCTTCATCCCGCGGCTGATGCCGGGAAACCCGGTCGAGGCCATCCTGGCCCGGCTCCAGGGGCA
>DASXKD010000245.1:0-6188 GCA_036497045.1 Streptosporangiaceae bacterium
CTCGGCATGACCGATGGCCCGGCGCCGGAGGCAGGCCCCGCCGCGGCACCGGTCCGCCTGGGGCGCTTCCTCTGGCTGCGGTCCATCAGCGAAGGCTGGTGGGAGCCGGCCGTCCGCCCGGGTGAGCAGGTCGCCGAGGGGCAGGCGCTGGGGACGGTGAGCAGCCTGGACGGGGCCGAGGTGCTCCAGCCGGTGACCGCGCCCGCGCCCGGGGTCCCGATGTTCATCACCAGTTCGCCCGCGGTCGCCGCGGACGGCCTGCTGCTCGGCCTCGGCGCGCAGTAGCCGGGCGGGGCCCGCAGCCGCCGGCCTCGGCTAACGGTCGCCGGGCCCGGCGCGCGGTAGCCGCACCCGCTCCCCGTTGCTAGCGTCGAGGGGGCATGGATACGACGGGAGACGGGCCGCGGCCGGCGCGGTGGGCCACGCTGACCCTACGCTGGCTGGCTGGGCTGGTGCTGCTCGTGGTGCTGGCGTGCGGTGCGATCGCGGTGGCGCTGCAGGTGACCCCGATGCAGACGGTCACGGTGGCCGGGCAGGTGATCCAGGTGGGCGCGACCGCGCCGGACCTGAGCCTGTCCGGGCCCGGCGAGATCGACCTGTTCGGCCAGAGCCTGCCCACCAACATCCAGTTCACCGGCCCGGTGCGGCCCCGGCTGCAGCTCTCCCAGATCTCCATCAACAGCGAGCTGACCACGTTCGTGGAAGGCACCAAAGCGGCCGGCGCGGAACGCATACTCGGCGCGCGGCTCGCCGACGGGTGGAAGCGCTACTTCGCCTGGGAGACCGCGGTCACCGGGGCGGGCGTGCTGATCCTGGTGGGGGCGCTCGCGGGCTGGCGCCGGGTGCCGTACCGCACCACCATCAAGCTGCTGGCCGCCGGGCTGCTCATCGCCGAGGCCCTCAACGTGGGCGCGATCATGATCACCACCTACACGGCGCCCGCCCTGCTGCGGCAGGTGCATTCGCTCAGCGCACTGGTGGGCAGCCAGACCCGCCTGCCACGGATCGACCCAGCCGGCCGGCCGCTGCGCCGGGTGCAGGCCGTGGTCATCGGGGACTCCACGGCGGCCGGTGCCGGGCTCGACCTGGCGCCGGGTACGACCGCCCGTGCCTGCGGGCGCAGTGCCGATTCCTACGCAGCCGACCTGTCCAGTGTCAACGGGTGGAAGGTGCTCAACCTCGCCTGTGACAGCGCCACGATCAGCCACGGACTGCTCGGGCCGCAGGTGCACAACGGGGTCCGGCTGGCACCGCAGCTTGCCGAGGCCGAACGGGCCTCACGGGCATCGGTGATCATCGTCAGCGTCGGCGCCGACGACCTGAACTGGGCCGTGGTGCTGCGCTACTGCTCGGTCACGCCGAACTGCAACGACCGGGCCACGCAGGCCTACTTCCAGCAGCAGCTCGCCTCGTTCAGCAAGGACTACCTGGACCTGCTGAGCCGGCTGGCGGCGCTGCCCGCCCACCCCCAGGTGATCATCAACCGCTACTACAACCCGTTTGGCACCCAGCCGGGCTGCCTCGGCCCGGCCGGGCTGACCACCGCGAACCTGCAGACGCTGACCTCCCGGCTGGCCACGCTGAACGCTGTGCTCGCCAAGGGGGCGGCCCAGTTCCGGTTCTCCTCGCCGCAGCCGGATTTCACCGGGCACGAGCTCTGCTCGCCACAGCCCTATGTGCAGGGCCTGGGGGCAGCGGCCCCGTTCCATCCGACCGCGGCGGGGCAGCTCGCCATCGCGCTCGCCGACCAGGCGGTGCTGCACCAGCCCGGCGTGTAACGCACCCGTGCCCGGGCCGGCTACCCGGCCGGGCCGAGCCCTTTGGCTGGCGATGGGAGGATCTGGCCGATGCTTGCTGTCCTGCTCGCGCTGGCCGCCGCGGCGGGATACGGGGGATCCGACTACGTGGCCGGGCTGGCGGCGCGCCGGGCGAGCGTGGTGCGGGTGACGATGCTGGCCGAGGCGACCAGCGCCACCCTGCTCCTGTGCGTGGTCCCGTTCATCAGCAGCGGGGCGCCGTCGCTGACGTCCGTGCTCTGGGGCGCAGGTGCCCGGGGTCAGTGGCGCGATGGCGCTGTACCTGGGATTCCGGCATGCCGCCTTCAGTGTGGCCAGTTCCGTGAGCGCGGTCGGTACGGCCGCGTTCTCGGTGCTGGCGGGACTGGTACTTGGCGAAAAGCCGGGTGCGCTCTCGCTGGCTGGCATAGCGTTCGCGCTGCCGGCGATCGTGGCCGTGTCCATCCCCGCAAAACCGCCTGCCTCGACGGCGGCGGGACAAGCTCCCTGTGGTGGGCGACGAGGAACGAGTGGCTGGGACTGCTGGACGTGGCGGGCCTGGAGGTGGCCCTGGTCCTCTAGCTGGGTGAGGTGGTGATAGAGGCTGATAGCCTCGCGCGCAGGATGGACCAGGTCGGTGAGGCGGAACTCCTGGCGGCGGCCACCGCCGGGCAGATCCTGGTTTGCGGCAACGGCGCGGCGCGGCGCTGCGTTTCCGCGGATCTGATCCGCCGCTGCTGCCGTGAGCTGCGGGATCAGGTCGATCCGCGAGGCGTGCGGCTGCGCGGCGCTGAGGTCACCGGGCACCTGGACCTGGCCGGCCTGGACGTGCCGTTCCCACTGCGGTTCGACGGCTGCTCGTTCACCTCGCTGGTGACGGTGGAAGGCGCCCAGCTGGCCGAGCTGGTACTGACGAGATGCGACGAGGTACCCGGCCTGCTGGCCAACGGGGTACGGATCCGGCGCGACCTGGACCTGTCCCGCAGCCATGTCACCGGCGCACTGGAAACCAGCGCCAGCACATCCAAGCTGTCGGCGATCTGGCTCTGCGAGTCGGAGATAGGCGGCCGGCTGCTGTGCGTGGACACCGTGATCCACGGTGGCGACCGCTCCATTCAGGCGGACCGGATGCACGTCCTAGGCAACGTCAGGCTGCTGCACGGGTTCACCGCGCACGGGGAGGTGCGGCTGATCGGCGCCCGCATCGGCGGATCCCTGGACCTCACCGGTGCCAGCATCGAATCGCCAGGGACCGGGCTGGCGCTGGACCTGGGCGAGGCCGTGATCGAGGCCAGCGTCTTTCTGATCGATGCCCCGTCCGGCCGTCGCCCGCTCATCCGCGGCCGCATCGACATGGGCCAGGCGCGCATCGGCGGCCAGTTCCTGATCCGCAACGCCTCACTGGAAGCACGCGCCGGTGCGCCGGTCGGCAGCGCCTACTCCAGATCGCGCGCTGGCGGGACGGCGCTGAGCGCGCCCCGCCTGTCGGTCGGCGCCGAGCTGACCTTCGACGGAACCTGTCAGGTGACCGGCGGTATCGACCTGTCCATGAGCCAGCTTGGCAGCGTTTCGGTGAGACCGGGCTGCTCGCTGATGGCCCCGGGCCGCACCGCGCTCGACCTGACCAACACCGAACTGCTGTCCACCTTCACCGTGGGCGAGCAGGTGCCCGTCCAGGGCACGGTCCGGCTCAGCGGGGCGCGCATCCACGGCAACCTGCGCCTCCGGGAAGCCATCCTCAGCCATCCGGAGGGGCATTCGCTGCTCGCCGCGCAGGGCGTGAGCATCGACGGCGAGGTGGAATTGCAGAATCTGCGGGCGACCGGCGGCGAGCTGGGATTCCGGGCCGCTGCGATCGGCAGCTTCTTCGATGCGGCGGGCGCGAAGCTGCACAACCCGGGTGGGAACACGCTGAACCTGGTGCAGGCGAACGTGAAGGGCTCGGTGCGCCTGGTCGACGGGTTCGAGTCCACCGGGGAGGTCGTGCTCAACCGGGCCGCCATCGAGGGCCGCCTCATCTGCACACAGGGAACCTTCCACCAGCCAGGGCCGCACGGGCCCGGCGAGGAACCCGATGCCATCGAGGCCATCTCCGCCACCATCCGCAGCGGCATGGACCTGGGGTGGAAGTCAATCTCGCCCCGGGTGGACTTCACCAACACCCGGACGTCGTTCCTGGCCGATGACCCAGACACCTGGCCATCGCGGTACGTCATCGTGGGTTTCACCTACGACCGGTTCGAGCAGCCCCAGGGCGTCGCCAGGTGGCCGTGGGACCACGCGGCCCGCGCCGCCTGGCTGAACCGCCAGGCGATCTACGACGCCGGCCCGTACGAACAGGCCGCCCGGGTGTTCCGCGAGCACGGCTACACCACCGGGGCCGAAGCGATCCTGATCGCCCAGCGGCGGCACGCCCGCGGGGTCATCGCCGGGCCGGGGGTACGCCTGCGCCGCGCCTTGGACAGGGCCTATAGCGCCACGGTCGGCTACGGCCACCGGCCGCGCCGCGTTCTGTGGCTGCTGGCCATCCTGCTCATCCTCGTCATCGCCTCGCTCGAGGCCCCTGCCACCCAGGCGACCATGCGCGCCACCACGTCGGCCGGCCTGGTATTCAGCACGCGCGGGCCCGCACCAGCCGCCGGGCCGGGCAGCCCCGCCCGGGCCCCGGCGGCACGCTCCGATCCCTGCGGGGGCGGCCAGGTGCGCTGCTTCAACCCGGTTCTCTACGCCATCGACACCGTGGTCCCGCTCGTCTCACTCGATCAGCGATCGACCTGGTACGCCGATCCGAGCCTGCGTTACGGCGCCTTCATGCAGTGGTGGCTCAATGCCGCCACGTTGCTGGGCTGGCTGCTCTCCTCGATCTTCGTGCTGTCCCTGGCCCGCCTCTCCCGCGCCACGTGAACCGGGAGGGCCCGCAGCGGTCGGTTTGGCACAGGCCCTCCCGGGACCTGGATGGCTAGCTTCCGCGCCGGGCCCTGCTCAAACCTGGTGCCATGCTGGGCGCATGGCCGAGCGACCGCTGCCGGGTGGATTCGTGACGGCCGTGGCGCGGGCCGGGAAAACGGTCCGGCGCGTCCTGGCCAAGGCGCAGGCAGGCGATCCGGCGATGATCCGGCTGCGCGACAGCGGCGCGGCCCGCTCCGTCCGCGATGCCTTCGACTGGGTCACCCGGCACCGGGCCGAGCTGGCCGCCCCGCTGCGCTAGCCCGGTCAGACCTTGCCGACGATGGCCCCGGTGCTGTTGAACCCGGCGAGATTTGCCTGATCCGCCCGCCATCGGAGCGCACTTGCAGGCGTCTCAGTCAGGATGTAGCGTCGCGGGAGGCCTGACGCAACCGGAAAAGGATCAGCACAAAGCCCGCCCTATGACAATCAGAACCGAGAGCCGCGTAAAGATCGCCAGCAGCGTCCGTGAGGTGTGGGCGTATATCTGTGACGTCGGACGATGGCCGGAGTGGGCGCCAACGGTTCTCGAATGCCGGGTTCGCGGTGGAGGGCCGCTGCAGCCCGGCTCGCGGGTGGAGCAGCGGGCGAAGGACCTGCGGTGGACTCACGGCCGGAGCCAGGAGGTGACCGCTGTCGAGGCACCTAGCCACGTGGCGTTCGCCGGGCGAATGGGTACGTCCACGGCGCGCTGGGGAATGGAACTCGAGCCGGTGGACGATAGCCAGACCGACGCCAAGATGTGGATTGAGGTCGACCTCGCGGGCATCATGCGCGCGGTCCCCGGCCTTCTCAAGGGGAGCATTCAGCGCGTAAGCGATCGCGAGATGGCGGCGATCAAGGCTGCGATGGAGTCCGCTACGCGGGGAGGCGCGGAGTCCTAGATGGGTGGCCCGCGGTTCTGCCGCGACGCTACCGAGATCGAGGAGCACACCGTGAGCCAGACCGACCGCAGGCGAGATCGCCTGATCGAGACGTACCGCAAGAAGGCGAAGCACTACGACATCACCACCAGGCTCTACCCCGTGCCCGGCTACCCCCAGCGGGCACAACGCCGCCGGGTCGTGCAAGCGCTCGGCCTTCGCGCGGGTGACACCGTGATCGACATCGCATGCGGCACAGGTCTGAACTTCCCGCTGATTGAGGAGGTGATCGGTCCCGACGGCCGGATCGTCGGCGTCGATATGACCGACGCGATGCTCGCCCGTGCCCAGGATCGGATAGGGAAGAACGGCTGGAGCAATATCAGCCTCGTGCAAGCCGACGCGGCCGAATTCGACTTCCCAACCCAGGTCGACGCGATCCTGTCCACGTATGCCCTGACGCAGGTGCCCGGGTGCGCAGAGGTCATCGCCCACGGCGCCGCGGCCCTCTCCGGGGGCGGACGCTGGGCCGTGCTGGATCTCAAGGTTCCCGGCAACACGCCTGGGTGGCTGGCGCAGCTTGGGACGGCAGTTGTGCGGCCTT
>DASXKD010000246.1:0-9252 GCA_036497045.1 Streptosporangiaceae bacterium
GCAGGTGCGCTGGAGGCTACCTGTCAGGCACGAGATCGCGGCGGCCGCCGCGGGCCGCACGGAGTGCGCGGGGGAGAGAGCGGCAGCCGCCGTGGGACGGTCAGGCGCCGGCCGCGGTGACGATCGCGTCGGTGACGAAGCCGAGCACGACCCCGAGCAGGATCGCCCAGGTGACGAGTTCCTTGAGCTTGGAAGCCCGGGCCACGGCGAGCAGTTCGATGACGACGTAGAGGATCGAGCCGGCCGCGAGGGCGAGGAACGCGACGCCGAGCAACGGGCTGGTCACCACCTGGCCGACCATGGTGCCGAGGAAGGTGGGGCCGCCGCCGATGATGCCGAGCAGGATCAGCCTGCCCCAGGTCGGCCGCTCCCCCGCCGCGGCGAGCGGCGCCACGATGCCGAACCCCTCGGTCGCGTTGTGCAAGCCGAACCCGATCACCAGGAGCACGGCCAGGCTGATCTGCCCGGCCGCGGCCGACGAGCCGATCGCCAGGCCCTCGCCGAAGTTGTGCAGGCCGATGCCCGTGGCGATGAGCAGCGACAGCTCGGCCGCCCGGACCTTGGCGGCGTCCGGGCCCGCGGGCAGCACTGGCTTGTGCGCGACGGCCGCGCCCGGCCCCTCCGGCCGCATCGCCGCGGTCCGCCGCTTCATCCACCGGTCGAAGTAGACCAGGCTCATCAGGCCGATGCCGAGGCAGCCCAGCATGGTCAGCCCGTCGATGAACGCCGTGCCCCAGTTGTGCGCGCCCAGCGCGGTATCGGCCGGCTTCCAGGCGTTCGTCAGCACGTCCCAGAGCAGGAAGATCAGGATGCCGATGGCGAGCGCGTTGAGGAAGACCTTGAGCCGCGGCATCGGTGCCCGTATGCGCCCGAGCGGCAGGCCCAGGAAGATGGTGAACCCCGCGATGGCGCCCAGAAGGACGATCTGGCTTGATGACAAGGGGGATTCCTCTCCTGGAAGCGAGCTGGGGCTCGGGGGAACGCGGGCCAGCTTACTAAAGTTAGGCTTGCCTAACAACGGTCCGGAGATGGCCCGCTGGCGGCCGGAGAACCTGGTCCCAGACACGCGCCGGCCGCCGCGCCCGGTATTGAACGCGGCGGCCAGCTTTCCTCCCGCCCGGCCGCGGCACGACCGCGACCGGTGGGAAACCCGTGCTATGAGAAGGTGGCCTCGCCCAACAGGTCGTCGAACTCGCCCATCTTGACGCCTTCGATCAGTGCGGCGACTTCCGCGCGGGTGTAGACCAGCGCGGGGCCGTCCGGGTACCGCGAGTTCCGGACCGCGAACTCATCGCTGCCCAGCTTGGCCAGTTCCACGCAGGCGCCCTGCGAGTTGCTGGCACTGCTCTTACGCCAACCGGCGGCCGTGATTTCGGTGGCCGGCATTCCGTTGTACGTCTTCATTCTTCTATGTCTTCCTCAAGCATCCCGCTCAAGATTTCGATTGACCGTTCGGGTGACTCGCCCTCGACGCTGAGGCGCTCCATGACTTCGGTGTACTTCTCGACGTCTTCACGCTTGTCGAGGTAGAGAGCACTGGTGAGGTGCTCGAGGTACACCACGTCGGGGAGGTCAACCTCGGGAAACCGCATGATGGTGAACGCTCCGGCCTCGGCCGCATGGCCTCCGGACCGGAATGGCACCACCTGTAGCGTGATGTTGGCTTCTCCCGCCACCTCGGTAAGTCGTGCAAGCTGGGCGTGCATCACCTCCCTGCCACCAATGGGGCGCCGCAGCGCCGCCTCATCCACGATCGCCCACAGCCGGGGGCCGCCCGGCTTCGTGAGCACTTCCTGCCTGGCCAGACGCAGGCCCACCCGGCGCTCGACCTCTTCGGGCGTCGCGGAGGGCTGCCCCAGCCTGATCACGGCCCGTGCATAGTCGGCCGTCTGGAGCAGTCCGGGAATGAACTGCACCTCGTAGAGCCGTATCAGCGACGCGGCCTCTTCCAGTCCCACGTAGACCTGGAACCAGTCGGGCAGCACGTCGCCGTACTTGTGCCACCAGCCGGGCGAGTTCGCCTGCTTGGCGAGGGCAATCAGGGACTGGGCCTCGTCCTCGGCCACGCCGTAGAGGTCAAGCAGGTCCTCTACGTCGCGTTCTTTGAAGCTGACCCGCCCCAGTTCTATCCGGCTGATCTTGGATCCTGAAGCCCGGATCGTGTATCCGGCGTCGTCCCGGGAAACCCCCTTGGCCTCGCGCAACCTACGGAGTTGGGAACCAAGCAGGATACGCAGCACGGTCGGGCCACTGCCCGGCTGTGCCGTAATCACGCGCGCTCCCTGAGTTCGCTCCGGCGATCGATGCGCAAAACCTTTGGATGACCTCCCCGTAGTCGCACGTGCACCAAGCACTTCCATCTGCACGTGCATCCGGCCTTGCGTTTGCAAGGTCTTGAGGGGGATGATAGCGCTTGTGCCGCCAGTTCACGACTTACGGCGGCAGCGTTAGTCGATGGGACTTCCATCACCTCCCACCGGGTCACCTCGCCACGACAACGGAGGTTCACGAGGTGTCTGAGGATCAACTCCTCACGGCGAGCAGGCCCGGGAACACGCGCCAGGAGAGCCCCTTGCTTTCGGCACCTCCCTTGCTCTGTGATGCGGCGTCAGCCATTGACCAGCCCACGGCGACATGCACGCTGGGCGCGCACCCAGAATCGGTGAAAGCCGGCCGCGCCTTCACCCGGGTCACGCTGGGCCTGTGGGGCATGGAAGCGCTCGCCGACCTGGCCGAGCTTGTCGTGTCCGAGCTGGTGACCAACGCGGTCCGGCACGGCGTTCCGTCCGCGCGCAAGATCGTCAGCGAGCACTGCGTGCGATTGCGGCTGCTCGCCCAGGCTCCGTTCGTGATGTGCATGGTGACCGACCCGGGGCACGGGATCCCGGTGCTGCGGGACGCCGATCTCGCCGCGGAGTGCGGCCGCGGCCTGACTGTGGTCGAGGCCTGCTGCGTGCGCTGGGGCTGGCATCTGCTCGACGAGGGTGGCAAGGTCGTGTGGGCCCTGCTGCGGTGACCCCGCACGGCATGGGTACCTAACTGGCAGGAGCCGGGTGGCACGGCTAGGCTCAGGGCGCCACAATCCCGGCGGCCGCGTTCTGCCCGTTCCGCGCGCTCATAGAATCTGCCTCGAGGAGCAGTGATGGTCCAGCCTTCTCCATCGGCCGGGCGAATGCCCGAACCCGTGCGCCCAGGGCCTCCGCCTTCCGTGGTGATGGCGGTGCGGCTGATGTACGCAGGCGCCGTGGTGAGCGCGCTGAGCCTGATCGTCGGCCTGGTCACGGTCGGCAGCCTGCGCGCCAGCCTGCACAAGGCCCAGCCCTCGCTCACCCCCACCCAGTTGCACAACCTCCAGACCATCGTGGTGGTCGGCTCGGTGTTCATCGGGCTGATCAGCATCGGGCTGTGGGCCTGGATGGCGCTGATGAACAAGGCGGGCAAGTCCTGGGCGCGCGTCGTCGCCACCGTGCTGTTCGGGCTCGACACGCTTTTCCTTCTGCTTGGCGTGGCCCAAGCGGGCGCGGCGGCCGGCACCCTGGTGTCTATCCTCACCTGGCTGATCGGCCTCGGCGCGATCATGTATCTGTGGCGGAAGGACACCAGCGCGTACATCAGCTCGCAGGCTGACCAGCAAGCCCTCTAGGCGCGCGGGCCGACGGCCCGCGTCACCACGGCAGGCGCGCCAGTTCGTGGCAGGCGATCGCCGCGGCCGCGACGACGTTCAGCGAGTCGACCCCCATCGCCATCGCGCCCGCGCTCATCGGCACGCAGACCGCCGTGTCGGCCTCGGCCAGCCAGCGTGAGGACAGCCCGTCTCCTTCGGTGCCGAGCAGTAGCGCGACACGGCCCGCGGAGGTCACCTTGTCCAGCGGCAACACCGACTGATCCGGAGTCAGCGCGAGCAGGGTGAAGCCGGCCTTCCGGATCTCGGCCAGCCCGCCGCGCCAGTCAGGCATGCGGGCGTACGGGATGGCGAAGACCGCGCCCATGGAGACCTTGACCGCCCGCCGGTACAGCGGGTCCGCGCAGCGCGGTGAAAGGATCACCGCGTCCACACCCAGCGCGGCGGCACAGCGGAAGATGCTGCCCACGTTCCCATGGTCAACCAGGTCTTCCAGCACTACGATGCGCCGTGGCCAGCCTGGCTCCATGGCGCGGGCCTGCTGCCCAGAGCCCGGGCCTGCCGGTACCGCATCGCGCCTGGCCGGCCCGCCGCCGGCCGCCGCGTCACCGGACAACAGGCTGGTCACCGCCGGGAGCGCACGGCGGGCCATCGAGGCCAGCGCGCCGCGGTGCACCTGGTACCCGGTGACCTGCTCGGCGACCTCGTGGGAGACCACGTAGACCGGGCCCGGGCAGGCGCTCGCCACGTCCGCCAGGCCGGTCAGCTTGTCCCGGGTGACCAGCATCGAGCGGACGCCGAAGCCGGCGGCGACCGCCCGCCGTATCACCTTCTCGCCCTCGGCCATGAACAGCCCGTGCGCCGACTCCATGCTCGTGCGCAGCCGGACGTCGGTGAGGCGGGCGTAGTCCGCCAGGCGCGGGTCACCGGGGTCGGCCACGTCGACGATGCCTGCCATGCCCCCAGTCTGACCGGGCCGCGGGGCACCCGCATGCCGCCTCTCAGGCAGCACGGGCTTGCGCATTTTGAGCACTTCGTGCGCAAAAAGGACAAGGGATCTCACGCGGGGACGATCGTCTACTACAGTCGTGCCCGCAACGCTCGCGGGTTTGGCCGATCTTGTGCGGGCGGCGGGCGTGCCCCGCACGGACGCGCGGCCCGGGCTGTGCGTCTCGTGATGTGAGGGATTCCGTGACTAGTGCACGCACCGGCGCCGGTGGCCGGTACCGGCCGGGCCGCAAGCGCAGGCTCAGCACCGCGCTGTTCACCCTGCTCGCCGCGGCGATCGCGGCAACCCTCCTGGTGGCACTGGGCGCCAGGACCATCTCCGCCCGTGCCACCTGCATCGGCCAGACCACGACGGCGCAGATAGCGGTCTCCGGCGAGATCACACCGGTGATCCAGCGGCTCGCCACGTACTTCAACAGCCAGCACCGCCAGGTGGACGGGCGCTGCGCCGCCGTCGCGGTGCACACGGTGCCCGCGGCCACGGTGGCCGCGGGCCTGGCTCAGAGTGCCGCAGGGCGGCTACAGCCCGCGGTGAACGCCTGGATTCCCGATTCCCCGCTGTGGGTGGATGTGGCCCGCGCCACCCCGGCGGCCGCCAGGCGGGTCCAGCCCAGCGGGATCGTCGTCGCCGAGTCCCCACTGATGATCGCGATGCCACGGCCCGCGGCGGCGCGCATGCCCGTCTTCGGCAGTTCGGTCGGCTGGCAGATCCTGGCCCCGCCGGACGCGGGCGGCCCGCCCAAGGCACTCGGCCTCAACGTGCAGTTCCCCGATCCGATCCAGAGCGCTGCCGGGCTGGCCGGGCTGATCGAGCTCAAGCGACTCTTCGGCTACGGCCGGGCCGCCCGCGGCGATATGGCCACGTTTGCGCTCAACGTCCAGGTCGTCCATCCCGGCGCCGTGGCCTCGTCGCTGCCGTCGCTTGATACCTTCGCCCGGCCCTCAGGTGCCAGCGACAGCGCGCCCGTCACGCTGACGTCGGAACAGGCGGTGGTGGCCTTTGACCGGTCCCATCCGGGCCAGCCGCTCGCGGTGCGCTACCCGGCCCAGGGCACCTTCCAGCTCTCCTATCCCTATGTGCTGACCACCACGGGCGGGGTGACGCTGGCCGCGGCGAAGGCGTTCGGCGGCGTGCTGCGCTCGTCCTACGCGAACGCCTACGTGCGCTACGAGGGGTTCCGAACCGGCACCGGGGCAGCCAGAGCCTGGCCGACCTCGTACGGGTTGACAAGCGCGGAGCCGCACCTGCTCAGGCCGCCGGGGCCGACCCAGGCTGGCAAGGAACTGCACGCCTGGCACGTTCTGGGCCTCGGGTCGCGGTTCCTGGCCATCAACGACGTATCCGCCGCGATGGCCACTCCGGTCGCACCCGGTGGCCCGACCCTGGAGCAGGTGCTCGGGCGCACCTCGGCAGCCGGGATGAGGCGTTTCCCCGACAGCACTCAGATGGGCCTGTGGGTGTTCGCCAGCCACCTGGCCGGCGCCCTGCCTTACCGCCAGCTTGTGTCGATGGGCCCACTGCCGGGCCAGTTCGGGGTGGTCACCCGCAGGCAGGCGATCCAGCACCTGGCCGCGACCGGGCAGACGGTACCGAAGGCTCCGGCCGCGCTCTACGGCACGCTGCTGGCCGCCTACAAGCAGATGATCGCCAGCTACCAGCCGCAGTACGTCAACGACATCATCGTGCTGACCGCCGGGGTGGAGAACGACCCGAGCGACATCTCGGCGGCCACCCTGCTGCATAACCTGCACACGCTGGCCAACCCTCGCCGCCCGGTGGAGATCCTGATGGTTGTCTTCGGCGTGCCGAAGGATCTCGGCAACCTGCAGCAGATAGCCAGGGCAACCAACGGCCAGGTCTGGCCCGTTACCAGCGCGGCCCAGATACCGCAGATCTTCTACCGGGCTTTCGGGCGGCGCATCTGCCAGCCACACTGCCCCAGGTGACCTGCCCCCCGATCGAGAGCTGCGCGGGGCCGCTGCCGGGCGCCCAGGGACGCCCGAAAAGATCTCTGCGAAACTTCGCCACCAGATGTGAACCAAGCTGGTTTGTAGCGCGTCTTTTCTGTGAGGCCCGGCGAGAGCGGGGCGCCGGGCCTCATAAGGGACTTGGGGCCCGGCCAGAGCGGGGAGCCGGGCCTCAACCCCCCAAGGCTTGTGGTCCGGCGAGAGCGGGGCGCCGGACCACAAAAACTTGGGGCCTGGCCTTTAGCGGGGAGCCAGGTCCCAAAAACTTGGGGTCCGGCTAAAGCGGGGAGCCGGACCCCAGCACTTGAGGCCCAGTGCAAGCGGGGCGCTGGGCCTCAAAAGATTTGGGGCCTGGCCTTTAGCGGGGAGCCAGGCCCCAGAACTTGGGGCCCGTCCAGAGCGGGGAGCCGGGCCTCAAGAGTTCCCGGGGGCGGCCTCCCAGCGGAGGCCGCCCCCGTCATGTTCCGGCAGCGTCATGTTCCAGCAGCGTCATGTTCCGGCAGCGTCATGTTCCAGCATCGAGGAACTGGTGGGCGCGCCCGATCAGCGTGGCGACCGCCTGCCCTTCCCGTTCGAACCCCTCGCCCACCGTCTTGTGCTGCAGGAACCGGGCGTGGATACCTTCGAGCACCACGGCCAGCTTGAAGCAGCCGAACGCCATGTAGTAGTCGAGCCTGGACAGGTCCCGGCCGGTGAGATCCGCGTAGCGGGCCGCGACCTGGTCCCGGGTGAGGAACCCTGCGCTCGCCGTTATCGACTGCCCCACATCGTGCGGCAGCAGGTCCTCCTCCCCCGCTTGTGTCCAGTAGACCAGGGAGAGCCCGAGGTCGGCGAGAGGGTCGCCAAGGGTGGACATCTCCCAATCCACGACCGCGGCGATCCGCGGTTCCGGCGCCGGCCTGATCAGCATGTTGTCAATGCGGAAGTCCCCATGGACCAGGGTCCCGGCGGCACCGCCCGCCCCGGGTGAGCCAGGCCCGTTCTCGGCCGGCAGCCCGGCAGCCAGCCGGCTGACCAGTTCGGCGTAACCGGGCATCTCCCTGGTCACCGAGAGGTCCCACTGCCGCTGCCAGCGGGCCAGCTGCCGGGCCATGTACCCTTCGGGCTTGCCAAAACCGTCCAGCCCGACCGCGCTCACATCGAGCCCGTGGATCGTGGCGAGCATCGCAGCGAAGTCCTCACAGACCTGACCGGCCTGGGCCGGGCTGAGCTGCCGCGCGTCCTCGCTGGTGCGGAAGACGACTCCGTCCACCCACTCCATCAGGTAGAACGGGGCCCCGATGACCTCGGTGTCCTGGCAGATCGCGACCGGGCGGGGCACCGGCACGGCGGTGCCGTGCAGCGCGGACAGGACGCGGTACTCCCTGGACATGTCGTGCGCGGTAGGCAGCACATGACCGAGCGGTGGCCTGCGCAGCACCAGGCGCGTCACCGGGGCGCCTGGGCCTGTGTCACCGGGGGCGCGGAACTCCAGCCGGTAGGTCAGGTTCGACCGCCCGCCAGCGATCAACTCGACGGTAAGATCCTGCCCCGCGCCGGGAAGGCCGTTGTCGTGGATCCATCGCGCCAGCCCGGCCGTGTTCTCCGCGCCGGGAACGCCGACATCGCCCATGCCGCTCCTTGCTCGTGCCACTGGCCGCCTGTCGCCCGTGGTGTCCTTGCATGATCCACGCTCAAGGCCGTGCCCGCCAACCACACCGGGCCCTGCCGCGCGGCGCCGGGAGCCGGTCAGGTGCTTGCCAGGATCTGGGCGAGGATCTCGCAGCCACGGGCCACGTCGGCGAGCCGGGCGCCGCCATAGCCGAGGACCAGGCCGTTCCTGGTCACCGGCCCGGCGAAGTACCGCTCCAGGGTGGCCACCGCCACCCCGCGCTCGGCCGCGGCCGCGGCGACCTCGGCGGCGGGCTGGCGGGTTTCCAGGATCATGTGCATGCCCGCCTCGTCACCCAGCAGCCGTCCGGTGTCCCCGCCGTGGAACGCTGCGGTCATCGCGGCACGACGGCGCGCGTAGTCATGCCGCATACGCCTGATGTGCCGTTCCAGCGCGCCAGTGGTGATCATGCTGAGCAGCGCGCCCTGCGCGGGCCCGGACGCCCAGTCCCCCAGCGTGCTGCCGGCCGCGGCGAGCCGCGCAGCCAGCCCGGGCGGCGCGGCCAGCCAGCCGACCCGCATCGCCGGGGTGAGGATCTTCGTCGTGGTCCCCAGGTACACCACGACCTCTGGGTCCATGCCGTACAGGGTCGGCAGCGGCGCGACGTCGTACCGGAACTCGCCGTCGTAGTCGTCCTCGACGATCAGCGCACCGGTGTCCCTGGCCCAGGCGGTCAGCGCCCGCCTGCGCGGCACGGACAGCCGGGCACCCAGCGGGTACTGGTGCGCCGGTGTGGCGTAGACCAGCCTGAGCCCGCTCGGCAGCGCGTCCACCCGCAGGCCGCCCGAGTCCACCGGGCACGGCACCACCCGCAGCCCGTGCGCGGTGAACACGGCCCTGGCCGCCGGGTATCCCGGCTCTTCCACACCCACCTGGTCGCCCGGCCGCAGCAGTGAGGCAAGCAGACCGAGGCTCCCGGCAACCCCGCGGGTCACCACCAGCCGGCCGGCCGGGCAGTGCACGCCCCGGCTGCGCCGCAGGTACCCGGTGAGGGCGGTGCGCA
>DASXKD010000247.1:0-6236 GCA_036497045.1 Streptosporangiaceae bacterium
CCGGGCAGGTGGAGGTGGCCACGGTCAAGCTGCCGCTGGCCACCAACGCGCGCGCCAAGATGCAGGGCTTCCGCGACGGCTTCGTCAAGCTGTTCGCCCGCCCGCGCAGCGGGACCGTGGTCGGTGGCGTCGTGGTGGCGCCACGGGCCAGCGAGCTGATCCTCGCGGTGTCCCTGGCCGTGGAGCAGATGCTGACCGTGGACCAGATCGCGCACACGTTCGCCGTTTATCCCTCGCTGTCGGGCAGCCTGACCGAGGCCGCACGCCGGCTCATGCGCCCGGTCGGGGACGGTACCTGACGCTAGCTGACCTTCTCGGTGAACATCGCCGATGTGTAGCTGGTCATGGACGCGGTGGCCTGGTAGCTGCCCGCCGCGGTGCCCGTTGGCACCGTGAACGTGGCGACGCCACTGCTGTTGGTGGTCGCGTTCTTGCCCAGGAACGTGACCGTGGCGCCGGCCACCGGGTCGCCCACGTCGGTGACGGTGAACGTGACCTGCTTGCCCGGGGCCACCGTGGCGGGCGAGCCGGTCAGGGTGAGCTTCGGCAGCAACTGGATGTCCCAGTAGGACGGCGTGGACCCGGACACGTTCTGCAGTACCAGCGCGACCACGTCGAGCGGTCCCTGGCTGCCCTCCGCCTGCAGCCCGTCCAGTTCCCCGGTGCTCGGCGGCGCGGCGATCGTCTGCCCAGGACCGAACTTCGTCACTGCGGCGTTGCTGCGGATCACGTGGATCTTGTTCTGGCTGGTGTCGTACCACAGCACCCATAGGTGTCCGCCGGGCGCCGCGGCGGTCGCCACGCGAATCGCGTGCTGCGAGGTTGACCCGGGGACCGTGGTGGCCTTGGCCGCGCCGACCTTCCACAGCGCGATGTGCGCGCACGTGATGCTCGCGGTGGGCACGCAGTAGGCAAGGTACCCGCCGCCCTTGGCGCCGGCCGCGAAAGCCACCGACTGGAACGGCTGGTTGTTGGCCAGGCTGGGGCTGCCGGAGCCGGGCGCCTCGGTCTTGGCCGCCTGCGTTGGCGTGATCTTGTCCACCCAGTAGCCCTGGTCGCTGGCGCCGGACTCGGTGAACCAGGCCGCCCAGACGCTGCCGTCGGTCTCCCTGGCCAGCGTGGTGCCGACCACCGTTCCGGAGCCCGAGGTGACCGTCACGGTCCCGTCCGGCTTGGTGGCCGGCGTGTTCGGGTCGGTCCCCACGTGGAAGGCGACACCGCTGCCTCCCGGCCAGGACGCGACCGGTGTCCCGGTGCTCTGCGTGGTGGCGGAGGTGTCGGTGAGCGAAATGAACGTGGACTGCGACATCGACCCCTTCACCAGCGCCCAGCTCGTCCCGGCCGAACTGCTGGTGGCCGAGTACACCGTGCCCCGGTTGTACGGGCTGCCGCTCACGCCGTTGCCCCCGGTGAACACGGCGCGAATACCCCCGCTGGGCCCGGCGGCCAGCCGCGGGTAGGCGGAGACGGCATTCCAGCCCTGCACGATCGTGCCCGTGGCCTCGAGCTTCGCGTTCGGGCCGACGGTGGAGTAGTTCAGCGAGAAGCTGCCGGTGTCGTGGCGCGGCCAGGCCACGTGCAGCATCCCGTCCGCGGTGCGGAACAGCCCCGCGGATGCGATGGCAATGCTGGTGTCTGTGGAGATCTTGGTCCATTTCGTGACGGTCGCTGTCCGCGCACCGGCCGCCTGTGCGGCGCCGGGGAACAGGGCACCCGCCGTAGCGAGGGCGGTAAGCGCGATGAGGCATGAGCGAGTGACCGGCCTGCGCATGTATGTCTCCTCCCTGACCTGGCGGGAGTCTTTCCGTACCGGCCGGGAGTTGTCAATGCCTAGCTCATGCGAATCCCATCGGAGGGTAATTCCGGCCCGGCGGGATCAGCGCCCGGGCTGGATGACGGCGAGCAGGGCAGCCTTCAACCGCTGGGCGTCCTTGCAGCTCAATGGCGCGAGGAACCGGCGCTCGGCCTCCTGCGCCGCCTGGCCTGCCCGGTGCAGCGTGCCGTGGCCCGCCTCGGTGAGTTCCACGACGTTCCTGCGCCGGTCCTCGGCGTGCGCGTGCCGCCGCACCAGTCCCTTGTCCTCCAGCGCGTCGACCAGGGCCACCATCGTGGTCCGGTCCACACCGAGCCGCTGGGCAGCCTGCTGCTGCGACGCCGGCTCGTCGCCGGCCAGCACGGTGAGCACCGCTAGTTCCCGCCCGGTCAGCGCGTAGGGCTCCAGCGCGGCTGCGGTCAGTTCGGCCAGCCCTAGCTGGGCGTGCTTGAGCAGGTAGCCCAGCCGCCCGGCCAGCTCCGGTGGCGGCCCGGCCGGGCTGGGCAGGTCGCGCTGGCCCGGCGCTGTGGTGGACATATCCGAATGATAGCGCTAGGCTGATCGTCAGGAATACTGATGATCAGAGAGCTTGATTAATAGAGCACAACGGAGAGGGTCACGGCGATGATCTTGATCACCGGCGGGCTGGGGTTCATCGGCTCACATGTCACCCGGGCGCTGCTCGACATGGGCGAATCCTGCGTCCTGGTGCAGCGCCGCACGTCCGGCCCGTCCGGCCTGATCGCGGCCGGCGAAGGTACCCGGCTGTTCGTCGAGCAGGCGGACGTGTCCGACGTCAGCGCGCTGCGGGAGATCGGCAGCCGTCACAAGATCACTGGGATCGTTCACCTCGCCGGGGGCTTCGGCCTCGACGCCACCGACCCCATCGGGGCCGCGCAGCGCGGCACCGAGGGCCTGCTCGGGCTGCTCGGCCTGGCCATCGAGTGGCAGGTGGCCCGGGTCGGCGTGGCCAGCACCATCGGCGTCTACGACGGCCCCGGCGACAGCCCACTGCGCGAGGACCTGCCGCTGCCGATGACGGCGGTGCATCCGATCCCGGCCGCCAAGAAGGTCCACGAACTGCTCGCCGACTTCATCGCGAACGCCACCGGGCTGGAGATCTACCTGACGCGGATCGGCGGTGCCTGGGGCCCGCTCGGCCGCCCTGCGTCCATGTTCATCGCCGCCCCGCAGATGGTGCACGCGGCCGTGCAGGGCCGCCCGCTGGACCAGCCCGTCTACGCCGCCGACGGGGGAGACCTGGTCTACGTGCGGGACTGCGGCCGGGCGATCGCGCTGCTGCAGCTTGCCGGCCGGCTCAGCCACCGCACCTACAACGTGTCCGCGGGGCGCGTCACCACGAACGCCGAACTGGCCGCCGCGATCGGCGAGGTGATCCCCGGCACGCGGCTGGCCCTGCGCGACGGACGGGGCACGGGCTGGCTGGGCCGCGACATCTACCTCGACATCTCGCGGCTGCGCGAGGACACCGGGTTCCGGCCGGGCTACGACACCGCGGCCGCCGTGGCCGACTACATCGGCTGGCTCCGATCGGGCAACGAGCGCTGACGTGCGCGCCACCGCGCGCCCAACCACCCGCGTGCGCGGACGCGCCCGGGCTTCAGTGCGTGGGGCGGCCCAGGTCGGGATCGCTGGGCACGGGCAGGCCGTGCTGACGCAGCCGGGCCGCGCGGATGTCGTCGGCGTAGGCGGCCACGGACACCACGCTGCCAGCCAGGATCAGGGCGACCATCATCACGCTCACCCAGGCCGGGGCGGGCAGGAATACCTCGAGCACCACCACCACGATCGCGCAGACCGGCAGGATCACCACCAGGTGCCGCAGCACGGTCCGCCACCGCCAGCCCGCGTCGGTCAGCTCGTGCCGTACCCAGTGCACGTTCTCCGGCGGCAACCGGAACCCGAAGGCGAACCTGAGCCATCGCAACGGCCCTGGGTCACCCGGCAGGCTGGTCACCCCGGGCCCGGAGCCGGGGCGGCGGGAGGGGGCACGCCCTCAGTCTGCCAGCCGGCAGATGGTGGTGCCCGCGGACACGGTCTGCCCGACCTCCACGGCCAGCCCGGTCACCGTCCCGTCCTTGTGCGCGGTCAGCGGCTGCTCCATCTTCATGGCTTCCAGCACCACCACGGTGTCACCCGCGGATACCTGCTGGCCCTCGCCGGCCACGATCTTGACGATCGTGCCCTGCATCGGGCTGGTCAGTTCGTCGCCCCCGGCCCCGGCGGCCCGTGACCGGCCGGACCGCTGCCGGGACCCGGCACGGTCCGCCTGGCCAGCACCGGCCCTGCCGCCGCCGGCCCCGGCCACCGCGCCCAGCCCGGCCGGCAGCACCACCTCGAGGCGCTTGCCGCCGACCTCCACCACGATCCGTTCCCGCTCGCCCGCGCCCCCCGCCCCGTCACCGGCGGCCGAGTCCGCCTCCGGTACGTACGGCGCGATCTGCGTGCCGAACTCGGTCTCGATCCACCGGGTGTGCACCGAGAACGGCTCGCCGGTGAAGGCCTCGTCGCGGACCACGGCCCGGTGGAAAGGGAGCACCGTGGGCATGCCGCCGACGTCGAACTCGGCGAGCGCCCGCCGGGACCGCTCCAGCGCCTGCTCACGCGTCGCGCCGGTGACGATGAGCTTGGCGAGCAGCGAGTCGAACGCCTGCGGGACGGTCATCCCCGCCGTGTACCCGGCGTCCACCCGGACCCCGGGCCCGGACGGCTCGCGCCACCGGGTGATCGTCCCCGGCGCGGGGAGGAAGTTGCGCCCGGCGTCCTCCGCGTTGACCCGGAACTCGATCGAGTGCCCGCGTACCTGCGGGTCACCGAAGCCCAGCCGCTGGCAGTCGGCGATGCGGAACATCTCCCGCACCAGGTCCAGCCCGGTGACCTCCTCTGACACCGGGTGCTCGACCTGCAGCCTGGTGTTGACCTCCAGGAACGACACGGTGCCGTCCTGGCCGACGAGGAACTCGCACGTGCCCGCCCCGGTGTAACCCGCCTCGCGCAGGATCGCCTTGGACGACTCGTAGAGCCGGGAGCGCTGGGCTTCGGTCAGGAACGGGGCAGGCGCCTCCTCGACCAGCTTCTGGTGCCGCCGCTGCAGCGAGCAGTCCCTGGTGGACACCACGACCACCGCGCCGTGCTGGTCGGCCAGGCACTGCGTCTCCACATGCCGCGGGCGTTCCAGGTAACGCTCCACGAAACACTCGCCGCGGCCGAACGCGGCCACCGCCTCCCGCACCGCGGACTCGTACATCTCGGCGATCTGGCCGGCCTCGTGCACCACCTTCAGCCCGCGCCCGCCGCCGCCGAACGCGGCCTTGATGGCGACCGGCAGGCCGTACTCGGCGGCGAACGCGGCCACCTCGTCGGCGCCGCTGACCGGCCCCTCGGTGCCCGGCGCCAGCGGCGCACCGACCGCGGCCGCGATGTGCCGCGCGGCGACCTTGTCGCCGAGCGCGTCGATCGCCGCGGGCGGCGGGCCGATCCAGGTGAGCCCGGCGTCGATCACCGCGCGGGCGAACCCGGCGTTCTCGGCCAGGAATCCGTAGCCCGGGTGGATCGCGTCGGCACCGGAGTCGGCGGCCCGCTTGAGGATCTTCTCGATGGACAGGTAGCTCTCGGCCGCGCTCTGGCCTTCCAGGGCGTAGGCCTCGTCGGCCATCGCGACGTGCAGCGCGTCGAGGTCAGGTTCCGCGTAGACGGCGACACTGGCCAGGCCCGCGTCCTTGCAGGCCCGGATGATGCGCACGGCGATCTCGCCGCGGTTGGCGATCAGCACCTTACGCACGAAACGCCTCCTCCCGACTGCGAGGAGTCTAGTGACCGCAGGCCAGGTAGTCGCCTTCCGTGCGAAACAGCGCGAGGGCCGGCCCGGCGGCATCAGGCCGGCCCTCCCGCGGCGTCCTCAGCCGGGCCGAGCGGCGGTGGGCGCGAAGGACAAATGCTCGCGCTCGTGCGCCAGCAGCCATTCCTTGCACGGCAGCCCGTAGTAGTAGCCGCCGAAGCTGCCGTCACCGCGGAGTATCCGGTGGCACGGGATCACCGGCGCTATCAGGTTCGCGGCGCAGGCCGCGCCGGCCGCCCGCGGTGCGGTCGGCTGGCCGGCCCGGGCCGCCAGTTCGGCGTAGCTGATCATGGTCCCGGCGGGCACGGCACGCATCGCGTCCCACAGCCGCTGGCGGCCGGGGCTGCCTGGCTGGCGCACCGGCAGCCCGTCCGGCGCCTTGAGGTCACCCTCGAAGTAGTCGCGCATCGGCTTCACCAGCCACGCCAGGTCCTGCGGCCGCGCGGCGGTCAGCGCCGTCTCGCGCAGCGCCGGCTCCAGGCGGGCGTGCAGCGACTCGGGGTCGCCGGTGAACCCGGCACCGACCAGGGTGTCGTCGCAGGCGAGCAGGCTCAGCGGGCCGGC
>DASXKD010000248.1:0-4986 GCA_036497045.1 Streptosporangiaceae bacterium
GCGGAAACCCTGGTCGGCGGGCGCGGCGCGGTGGCGCACGGCGCGGATGCCTGCGCGGCGGCCGTCGGCCAGACCAGGCATTTCCTCGACACCATGCTGGCCGAGGTGGGCGCGGTGCAGCGCCGTGGCGGCACGCTCAAAGAGGCGTTCGAGGCCGCGCACGCCGCACTGGCGGAGCAGTACGGCCGCTGGCCGATCTTCGAGCATTGCATGCCGTTCAATGTGTCCCGGCTGTGGGACGAACTGTCCGGGATCGAGCGGCCGCGGATCTGGACCGCACAGCGCGACCGCGAGGTCTGGGACGAACTGCAGGGCTGACCCCGATGGCTCCGCTGGTGGCAGTCCTGGGCAACGGCCCGGTCGGGCAGACCACGGCGCTGATGCTGGCCCGCTGGGGCGTGCCCGTGGTGCTGCTCGACCAGCGGCCGCACCGGGATGCGGTGGGTTCCAAGTCGATCGTGCAGCAGCGGGACGTGCTCGACGCCTGGGCAGCGGTCGGCGCGGGGCGGCGCATCGCCGACGAGGGCGTCACCTGGACCACGGCGCGCACGTTCTACCGCGACGCCGAGCTGTTCAGCGTCACGTTCGCCGACCCGGGCCGGTCCGCCTTCCCGCCGTTCGTGAACATCTCCCAGGCCCGGACCGAGCAGATCCTCGACGAGTGCATCGCCGCCCAGCCGCTGATCACCGTGCGCTGGGACCACCAGGTCACCGGGCTGGCCCAGGACGCCGGCGGGGTCAGCGTGACCTGCGCCACCGCTGCCGGGCCTCTCGTGCTGCGGGCCGAATACGCGGTGGCCTGCGCGGGCGCGCACGGCGAACTTCTCCGCCGGATGCTCGGCGTGCGCTTCGACGGGGAGTCGTTCGGCGACCTGTTCCTCATCTGCGACATCCGCACCGACGTGCCCGGCTGGGCCCGGGAGCGGCGGTTCTACTTCGACCCGCCGTGGAACCCAGGCCGGCAGGTGCTCATCCACCCATGCCCGGACTCGGCCTACCGGATGGACTGGCAGGTGCCGGCGGACTTCGACGAGGCACCCGGCGCCCGGCATGCCCGGATCCGCAAGATCATCGGTGACCGGCCGTATGAGGTGCTGTGGTCCTCGGTGTACCGGTTCAGCTCGCGGGTCACCGATCGGATGCGGACGGGCCGGGTGCTGCTGGCCGGCGACCTCGCGCACCAGTTCTCCCCGTTCGGCGCCCGGGGCCTGAACTCCGGGGTCCAGGACGCGGAGAACGCCGCCTGGAAGATCGCGTTCGTGCTGCGCGGCTGGGCGCCAGAAGCGCTGCTGGACAGCTACCATGCCGAACGGCACGCCGCCGCTTGCGAGAACCTGGAGGTGACCTCGGCCACCATGCGCTTCCTGGTTCCGGGCACCGGCGCCGAGCGGCGGCACCGCGTGGCCACGCTGGAGGCCGCCGTGGCCGACCCCGCCGCCAGGCCCGCGGTGGACTCGGGGCGGCTGGCCGAGCCGTTCTGGTACACCGCCTCGCCGCTGACCACACCCGACCCTGCCCGGCCCGTCACGGGCCGCCCCGCCCGGGGTGCCGTGCCGCCGCCGGGCCCGGGCATCCTTGTGCCCGATGTCCCTATTTTTGCCACAGAACGATCCGGCCCCGGTACCCTCCGCGCGCTGGCCCGGACGGGGTTCGTGCTGCTGTGCGCCTCCGGCGCGGACGTAGCCGCGGCCCGCGGTGCGGCGGAGGCGGTGGCGGCGCCGGTCCGGGTGCTGGATGCCACGGCGCTGCCGGATTCCGGGGCTGGCCTGGCCGGGGCAGGGCTGGCCGCACCCGGCGAGGTGTGGGTGATCCGCCCGGACGCGCACGCGGCCGCGGTGCTGCACGACCCGGGCCGGGCACAAATCGTGGCGGCCCTGCGCCGCGCGCTGGCCCTGGCGGAGGCATCGTGCTAGCCCGGGGGTGCGACCCCCCGGAACCCCCCGCCCGTTCCTCCGTCACGGAGCCTAGGCGCCGCTGGGCCGGGGGGGCGACCCCCCTGGAACCCCCCGGTGGCCCTAGGCCCCGTTCCTCCGTCGCGGAGCATAGGCCGTGACCTGGCTGGACCTGCCGCCGGAGACCGGGTTCGGCCTGACGAATCTCCCGTTCGGAATCTTTTCCGTGGCACCCTCGGGGGGTCCGCGGGCCGGAGTCGCCATCGGGGACCAGGTGCTCGACGTGGCGGCCATGGCCGATGATCTGCGGCTGCCGCTGCGCGACGTGTTTTCCGAGCCGGTGCTGAACCGGTTCCTCGCCGCCGGCCCCGTGGCCTGGCGGGAGGCACGGGAGCGGATCACCGAGTGGCTGACCAGCCCGGCACATCGCGCCGTGGTGCAGCCGCACCTGGTCCCGCTCGGCGAGGCCCGGCTGCACCTGCCGTTCGCCGTGGCCGACTACGTGGACTTCTACGCGTCGCGGAACCATGCGGAGAACGTGGGCACGATCTTCCGGCCGGGCCAGCCGCCGCTGCCGCGAAACTGGCTGCACATGCCGCTGGGCTACCACGGCCGGGCGGGCAGCGTGGTGGTCTCCGGCACCCCGGTGACCCGGCCGAACGGGCAGCGCCGGGCACCCGGAGAGGACGGGCCGTCCTTCGGGCCGTCCTTGCGGCTGGATTTCGAGGCCGAGGTGGGGTTCGTGGCGGGCGTGCCCTCGCGGCACGGCGAGCCTGTGCCGGTGGACGACTTCGGGCAGCACGTGTTCGGCGCGTGCCTGGTGAACGACTGGTCCGCCCGCGACATCCAGTCATTCGAGACCGTGCCCCTGGGCCCGTTCCTTGGCAAGGCGTTCGCCACGTCGGTGTCCCCGTGGGTGGTGCCGCTCGCCGCGCTCGGCGCGGCCAGGGTCGCTCCCCCGCCGCGGGATCTCCTGCCGCCGCCCTACCTTCGCGACAGCCAGGACCCGTGGGGCCTGGACCTCAGCCTGGAGGTCCGGATCAACGGCTGCCCGGTCAGCCGTCCGCCGTTCGCCACCATGTACTGGACCCCAGCCCAGATGCTCGCCCACCTCACCTGCGGCGGCGCGCCGGTGCGCACCGGTGACCTGTTCGCCTCGGGCACGGTCAGCGGGCCGGGCCGGGATCAGCTCGGCTGCCTGCTGGAACTGACCCGTGACGGCACCGAGCCGATCACCCTGGCCGACGGCACCCAGCGGGCCTTCCTCGAGGACGGCGACGAGGTCGTGATCGCCGCCACCGCACCAGGCCAGGGCGGCGCGGTCATCGGCTTCGGCGAGGTGCGGGGCCGGGTTGTTCCCGCGTCGTGAGCAGGTAGAGCAGCGCTATCAGAGTGGGCCCGCTGACTGTGCGACGGTGACCGTGATCTTCGCCGGGTTGTCTTGCTGGCTCCTGATCGCAGCACGGGACGGTGCTTCAGGGAATTCACCGGGCAGTCGCGGCATTGCACGAGTGGGCCTGCGGTGAATCATCGGAGATGAGCTAGCGGGCCCGGCGCGCACGCTGACCGTATCGCCGGCAGATCCTGTCCAGGTCATCTGTCCCTGAGCCAACGGAGCCTTCGTGACCGAAGCCCAACCCGGTCTGTCCCGGCAGGATCAGCGCGGCCGCGGCCAGCAGGCCAGGGACGGCGGCGGGGATCTGGGCCAGCGCGGAAACAAGTGGTGGACGCTCACCGCGGTGTGCCTGGGCACGTTCATGCTGCTGCTGGACATCACGATCGTGAATGTCGCCCTGCCAGATATCCAGAAGGCGCTGCACTCCAGCTTCTCCGACCTGCAGTGGATCGTTGACGCCTACGCGCTGACGCTGGCGGCGTTCTTGCTGACCGCGGGCAGCCTGGCGGACATGTACGGCCGCCGCCTGCTGTGGCTGATCGGCCTGGCGGTGTTCACCGGCGCGTCAGTGCTGTGCGGCTTTGCGGTCAGCACGCTGATGCTCCAGCTCTCTCGCGCCTTGCAGGGAGTCGGCGGGGCGATCATGTTCGCGGTATCGCTGGCGCTGCTGGCTGATGCCTTCCGCGGCAAGGACCGGGGCACCGCGTTCGGGGCCTGGGGAGCGGTGACCGGCCTGGCGGTGGCCATCGGCCCGCTGCTCGGCGGCGTGCTGACCTCGGGCTTGTCCTGGCGGTGGATCTTCTTCGTCAACGTGCCGATCGGGATCGCGGCCGCCGTGATCTCGGTGATAAAGGTGACGGAATCGCGCGCGCCGCAGGCCAGCGGGCCCGACTGGCCAGGCTTCGTGCTCTTCACGGTGGCGCTGTCGAGCCTGGTCTACGGCTTGATCGAGTCGAACCAGCGGTCCTTCACCAACGCCCTCGTGCTCGGCTGTTTCGCCGCCGCGGCAGTGCTGCTGGTTGCCTTCGTCCTCGTGGAGCGGCGCCGGGCGCATCCGATGTTCGACCTGACGCTGTTCCGGCTGCCGACCTTCAGCGGCGGCTCGGTCGCGGCGTTCGGGCTCAGCGCTTCGATCTTCGCGATGATTCTCTACCTCGTGCTGTACCTGCAGGACATTCTGGGCTACTCCCCGCTGGCGACCGGCGTACGGGTGATGTTCCTGTCGGGGGCCATCCTGGTGACCGCCACGGTGGCCGGCCGGCTTTCCTCGCGCGTGCCGGTCCGGCTGCTGATCGGGCCCGGCCTGATCATGGTCGGCGTGGGCCTGCTGCTCATGCGCGGGCTCAACGCGAGCTCGTCCTGGACCCATCTCATCCCGGGAATGATCGTCAGCGGGCTCGGAATCGGCCTGGTGAACCCGCCGCTGGCCTCCACCGCTGTCGGCGTGGTCCCGCCGCAGCAGGCCGGTATGGCCTCAGGTATCAACTCCACCTTCCGCCAGGTCGGGATCGCCACCGGCATCGCCTTGCTGGGGACGCTGTTTTCCAACCACGTGCGCGACCAGGTGCTGGCCGGGGTGGCCGCGGTGCCCGGGCTGTCCCACCGGGGCCCGCAGATCGCCACCGCAGTACAGTCCGGGGAGATCGCCCACGTGATCAGCAAGCTACCCGGCCACGCCAGGCAGGTCATAGCAGTCAT
>DASXKD010000249.1:0-4648 GCA_036497045.1 Streptosporangiaceae bacterium
CGCGCGCCGCCGCGTTCCGCTGCTTCACCTGGAGAAATCATCGGCCGATCCGGTAGGCGCTAGTGATCGTCTCCGTGACGGTACCTGCGGGACAGCGAGGCGAAGGAGTTCTTCGCGCACCCCGGCCGCGTCGGCGGCGCTGGTCCGCAGGGTCACCAGGGCGCCCGCCGGGGCGGTGAACACCGCTGCGTAGCTGCCGCCGTGGTGGTGGCTGACCCTGGCCTGGTGCCAGGTCGTGCCTCGGTGCGGCCGCGCCAGCGCACGTCGATCCGTTTGGCTCTCCTTGCGCTGGATTGAGGCACATTCGGCTTCAGGCACGTTCCAGAGACGTTCGGCGCGGCCATTCGCTGCCTCCCCGTGCGGGCGGCGCGCATGGAGTGCGCAACTCTCGGTAGAGTCCTGACAACAGGGCCGTGAGGCCGTATGCAGATGGCCGCCCCGGTAGCTACTCCCTCATCACGCGGCGGGCGGCGGCGCGGGCACAAGGAGAGCGTGCAGTGGCGAAGCTCGTCTACGCATTCAGCGAAGGCAACAAGGACCTGAAGGACCTGCTGGGCGGCAAGGGCGCCAACCTTGCCGAGATGACCAACATCGGCCTGCCCGTGCCGCCTGGCTTCACTATCACCACCGAGGCGTGCCGTTACTACCTGGAGCACGGCGGCGTCCCCGAAGGACTGGCCGCGGAGGTCAGCGAGCATCTGCGGCGGATGGAGCAGTCCATGGGCCGCGAGCTCGGCGACCCGGCCGACCCGCTGCTGGTCAGCGTCCGGTCCGGGGCCAAGTTCTCCATGCCAGGGATGATGGACACGGTCCTGAACATCGGCATCACCGACGAGTCCGTGCACGGGCTGGCCAAGCAGTCAGGGAACGAGCGGTTCGCCTGGGACGCCTACCGCCGGCTGGTCCAGATGTTCGGCAAGACCGTGCTCGGCATCGACGGCGACGCGTTCGAGGACGCGATCGACGAGGCCAAGCAGGCCAAGGGCACCAGCAACGACCTCGACCTGGACGCCGGGGACCTGAGCGCGCTCACTGAACGTTTCAAGGAGATCGTCCGGGAGCGCACCGGGCGCGGGTTTCCCCAGGAGCCGCACGAGCAAATGAATCTGGCCATCGAGGCCGTGTTCAACTCGTGGAACTCCGACCGCGCCGTGCTCTACCGGCGGCAGGAGCGGATCCCCGCTGACCTGGGCACCGCGGTCAACGTGGTGGCGATGGTGTTCGGCAACCTCGGCGCCGACTCGGGCACCGGGGTCGCGTTCACCCGCGACCCGGGCACCGGCCAGCAGGGCATCTACGGCGACTACCTGCAGAACGCCCAGGGCGAGGACGTCGTGGCCGGGATCAGGAACACCGTCCCGCTGCAGGACCTGGAGAAGATCGACTCCGCGTCCTACCGGCAGCTCATGCAGATCATGCAGACGCTGGAGAACCACTACAGGGACCTGTGCGACATCGAGTTCACCATCGAGCGGGGCAAGCTGTGGATGCTGCAGACCCGGGTCGGCAAGCGCACCGCCGCGGCCGCGTTCCGGATCGCGACCCAGTTCGTCGACCAGGGCCTGATCGACATGGACGAGGCGGTCATCCGGGTCACCGGGGACCAGCTTGCGCAGCTCATGTTCCCCCGGTTCGACCTGTCCGGTGACCCCAAGAAGATCACCACCGGGGTCAGCGCGTCCCCGGGTGCCGCCGTCGGCAAGGCCGTGTTCGACTCGGCTCGCGCCGTGGAGCAGGCCGAGGCCGGTGAGGACGTCATCCTGGTCCGCCGGGAGACCAACCCGGACGACCTGCACGGCATGATCGCCGCACAGGGCATTCTCACCAGCAGGGGCGGCAAGACCAGCCACGCCGCGGTCGTCGCCCGCGGGATGGGCAAGACCTGCGTCTGCGGGGCGGACGAGCTTGAGATGAACCTGGCGTCTCGCCAGTTCACCGCGCCGGGCGGGGTCACGATCCGCGAGGGCGATGTGATCTCCATCGACGGCTCCAGCGGCACCGTGTATGCCGGCCAGGTGCCCGTCATGGCCTCCCCGGTGGTCGAGTTCTTCGAGGGCAGCCTGGACGCGGAGGCCGACGAGCTGGTCACGGCCGTGGCCCGGGTGATGGACCACGCCGACGCAACCAGGCGGCTCGGCGTGTACGCGAACGCCGACACCGGCGAGGACTGTGCCAGGGCCCGCCGGTTCGGCGCCGGCGGGGTGGGCCTGGTCCGCACCGAGCACATGTTCCTCGGTGAGCGCCGCCAACTGGTGGAGCGGCTGATCCTGGCCGAGGACGCCGAAGGCAGGCAGGCCGCGCTGGATGCGCTGGAGCCGCTGCAGCGCGGCGACTTCGTGGAGATCCTCAAGGCCATGGACGGGCTGCCGGTCACCATCCGGCTGATCGACCCGCCGCTGCACGAGTTCCTGCCCGACCTCACCGAGATCTCGGTGAAGGTCGCCCTGGCCGGGGACGAGGCCACCGAGAAGGACCGCAAGCTGCTGGAGGCCGTGCGCCGCCTGCACGAGCAGAACCCGATGCTGGGGCTCCGCGGGGTCCGGCTCGGCCTGGTCATCCCCGGGCTGTTCGCCATGCAGGAGCGGGCCATCGCACAGGCCGCCGCGGAATTGAAGAAGGCGGGCGCGGACCCGCGGCCGGAGATCATGATCCCGCTGACCGCCTCGGTGCAGGAGATGGAGATCACCCGCGAGGAGGCCGCCAGGGTGCTGGAGTCGGTCGAGAAGGAGACCGGCGTCTCTGTGCACACCCTGATCGGCACCATGATCGAGGTGCCCCGGGCCACGATGATCGCCGGCGAGATCGCGCGCAGCGCCGAGTTCTTCTCCTTCGGCACCAACGACCTCACCCAGATGGGCTGGGGCTTCTCCCGTGACGACGTGGAGGGCGCGTTCTTCAGCCGCTATATCGAGCTGGGCATCTTCGGGGTGTCCCCGTTCGAGACCATCGACACCGAGGGCGTCGGCCGCATGATTCGCATCGCATGCGAGGAAGGCCGGGCGGCCCGTCCGGGCCTGGAACTCGGGGTGTGCGGCGAGCACGGCGGTGACCCGGAGTCCGTCCACTTCTTCCACGAGGTGGGTCTCAACTACGTGTCCTGCTCGCCCTTCAGGGTGCCGGTGGCACGGCTTGAGGCCGGCCGGGCGGCGCTCCTGGAGACCGCTGGGGGCAGCGACACGCGGTGAGCCCGGGCACCACGGGCTACGACGCCCACGCCACCGCGCGGTGGGCCGCCGAGCCGGACAAGGACCCGCCGGCGGAACACCGCCGCGGGCCCTTCGTCCGCGACCGGGCCAGGGTGCTGCACTCTTCCGCGCTGCGCAGGCTCGCCGCCAAGACGCAGGTGGTCGGGGTCGGCGTGGGTGACTTTCCGCGGACCAGGCTCACGCACTCGCTGGAGTGCGCGCAGATCGGGCGGGAGTTCGGGGCCGAACTCGGGTGTGATCCGGACCTGGTGGACGCGGCCTGCCTGGCCCACGACCTGGGGCACCCGCCGTTCGGGCACAACGGCGAGGTGGCCCTGGCCGGGCTGGCCGCGGGCTGCGGCGGGTTCGAGGGCAACGCGCAGAGCCTGCGGCTGCTCACCCGGCTGGAGGCGAAGGTGGCCGGGGCCGGCCTCAACCTGACCCGGGCAACCCTCGACGGATGCGTCAAATACCCTCGGGGCGCCCCCGTGCACCAGGCAGCCACGGGGCCACCCGCCAAGTTCGGGTACTACGCCGACGACGCTGTGGCGTATCGCTGGATAAAAGAGCAGGCGCCGGACGGGAAACTATGCCTGGAAGCCCAGGTGATGGACTGGGCAGACGACGTCGCGTACTCCGTGCACGACCTGGAAGACGGGCTGCAGGCAGGCCATATCACGCTGCGTGCGCTGCGCGGGGCGGCCGAGCGGGCGGCGGTCACCGAACTGGCGACCCGGTACAGCCCCCGGGGCACGACCGGGGCCGAGCTGGAAGAGACCTTCGACGGGCTGCTCGGGCTGCCGTTCTGGCCGAAGTCCTTCGATGGCGGGCCCGCTGCCCTGGCCGCGCTGAAGCACCTGACCAGCGAGCTGATCGGCCGGTTCTGCGGGAGTGCGCAGGAGGCGACGCTGAAGGCTGCCGAGGGCCGGTTCCCGCTCACCCGGTACGCCGCCGACCTGGTGGTCCCCCGGCGGGAGCGGCTGGAGTGCGACCTGCTGAAGGCGGTGACCGCGCATTTCGTGATGAGCCGGAAGGGGGTCGCCGTGCGCCAGGCCGCCGAGCGGGAACTGATCGCCGAACTGGCGGCCGCCGTGCGGGCCGGTGCGCCGGACACCCTGGACCCGCTGCTGCGGCCCGGCTACCTCGCGGCGGACTCGGACCAGGCGCGGCTCCGGGTGGTGGTGGACCAAATCGCGTCGCTCACCGATACTTCTGCCATCGCCTGGCATGATCGCCTGTGTCGGCGCCCGGCCGGGGAGCGGGCCGGCGGGTTATCCGCGGTCGCCAGCGGCCATGTGGAAGGGAACCTCTGATGCCCGCTGAACCCACGTACGTGATCGTCGGTGCCAGCATGGCCGGTGCCAAGGCTGCGGAAACCCTCCGGGAGGAGGGCTTCGGCGGGAGTGTCGTGCTGCTGGGTGAGGAGCTGGAGCGGCCTTATGAGCGGCCGCCGCTGTCCAAGG
>DASXKD010000250.1:0-3385 GCA_036497045.1 Streptosporangiaceae bacterium
CGCCCAGCAGCACCCCCGGCGGGCTCGCCCCAGGACAATTCGCTGCTGAAATCCCTGCCGCGTCGCGGGCCACTTTCAGCATCGCCGCCCGGCAGGTGAGGAGGCGTCACCGGATCACGGTGATTCACGCGACCGAGAGCACCCAGAACCGATCCTCTGCGCGGGCGCCCACTGCTCAGATCGCGTCAAGCCCGGCCGCGGCGTCGGACGGCAGACCTAACGAGTAGGTGCACGATTGTGGGCAGGCCGTGCTGGCCTGGGGCCGGCCAGCTGTGATCAGCGCGCCGCGGCGCGGTCGGAGACCAGCCCGCCTATGGCCAGGGCGGTTTCCTGGAAGTGCTCGCGGCGTCCGAGGTAGCGCTGCAGGGTCCGCCATTGCTTGGGTTCGGCGATGGCATGCTCGACGCAGATCCGCTGGGAGGACTGCTGGTGCCGTTGCTGTTCCCAGCGGGCGGTTTCGTCGGGTGAGGCGTCCTTGCCGGGTTTCTTCGGTGGGCCGCTGACCTGGGCGGGGAAGTCACCGGCCAGGCCCCGGTAGCCCGCGTCAACCTCAGCGGCGACATCGGGATGGGTCCGCAGCAGGTCTTCGATGCCTTCGGTGCGCAGCGCGGTGACATCGTGCATCCGGCCGGGCCGGAACGCGCCCAGCCATAGCAGCCGGCCCGCCCCGTCACTGATGACGGTGGCCTTGCCGGTGTTCTGCTTCTTCTTGCCGGACACAAACGCCCGCCGCCCGGGCCGGCCCGCCGGGGGCCGGCGCACCTGCACCTCGGTGCCATCGATCCGCAGCTTCACGCCTTCGGCGGCGGCGCAGGCGAACACATCGGCCAGCGTGGCAAGCCTCAGCCCGGGCTGGCCGGGCACCGCGAACCCCCGCTGGGCCAGTAGCGGCCGGATCTCCCCGACCGCCCGGGTAACGGTCGAGCGGTGCACCCCGTAGAGCACTGCCAGCGCGGCGTGCGGCAGCTGGAACCGCAGCACCACCAGGGTGGCGATCACCCGGTCAGCGAACGGCAGTTCCCGGCCCGGGCCTGCACCTTCGGCGCGCAGCCGGTCCCGCCCACGCCGCACCCGCAGCCGCGACTCCTGCTGCGCCACCCACAGCGGCGCCAGTTCCTCGATCAGCTTGCCCAGCTTGCGGCTGCCGATTCCAGTGCAGATACGATGCGACAAGGCCGCGCGGGCCCATCTTGACTTCACACCTTGATCGTTCCGCGCGGCCGTTCACGCTCCCCGGACCGACACGCCAAGATCATCAGCTACGTCCCAGCTCCGGCCCGGACGTCCTATCGTGCACCAAGTCGTAAGACCGCGCCGGCGATGTTCGCGCAGGTGATCGACCGACGAGGTGCCCGGGATCAGCATCATGTTCGGCGAGTGCTATAGCAGCCAGGACTGGCGACCGCCATCGGCGTCGCGCCGAGCCGCTTGGCGACCGACTCCAGCGCCGCAGCGGCGAGAAGCCGCTGAGCGGGAAGTATGGCACGTCCGCGATGCGCTGCTCGGCCGTCGCTGCCGGCACCGCCTCGTCCGCTCGGTTGGCGATGTTGAAGGAGTTCCACGCTTCGCACCACCGAGGCGATCCGCTGCGCCTAGGCCAGCTGGTCGAGGCTGACCGCGCTGAGGCCCGGGTGCCGGATCAGGCCCTGCTGCTGCAGTTCGGCCAGCGCCTCGAACTGCCGTGTGAGCGCGCGGAACCACCAGGCGGTCGTCGATCCGGCGGCGGTCCGGAGGTTGACTACGTCGAGCACGTCGAGCCCGAGCCGGCAGAGGTTGTCGTGTACCTGCTCGCGCAGCGACTGAGGTGAGTTGGCGGGCAGCCAGCCACCCGAGCGGAGGACACGACGGCGCCTACCTGCCTGGCGGGGTAGGCAGGCGCCCGGGCGGCCGGCCAGAAATGTACGCTGGGCGGCTCGTCGGCCATGCGGCCGCCGTCCAGTCCGTCGGGTGCGCGCCGGGCCGCACTGCGGGCGACTCAGCGGCGGCCGGCGCGGATGGCGCCGCGCCCGCCGCACCTGCGGCACCGCCGCCCGGGTGAGCAGGCCGCAGCGCAACAGCGTCCCGCAGATCACGGCCCCGGACGCGAAGACGGCCGCCGACCACCAGAACGCGGTGGTGCACCCGTGGACCAGGGCGAGGCCGATCAGCTGCGAGCCCGGCGCCCGTGCAGAAGATCGGTTCTGTGGTGCTCTGGTACGTGAACCACCGGGATCCGGTGACGACCTCTCACCTGACTGGCGGTGAGCCTGGGCCTGTTGCGAAGGCTGGCACGGCCGCCAGGGGACGTGCCCCGAGACTCTAGGGAGATACCGTGACATCACCAGCCTCCGGTGCCGGCAGCGCCGCGGACCTGCCCGACTACGCGCCGATCCCGCGGTCCGCGCTCGGCCCGGCTCTCAACGAGCAGAGGTACTACGTCGGACGCGTGGAGCGGAACCTGTACTGGGTCACCGACGGCGTCTACAACTCGGCCTTCCTGACCACCCGCGACGGCGTGGTCGTGTTCGACGCCCCGCCGTCCATCGGCCCCAACCTGCGCCGGGCCGTGGACGAGATCGCCGCTGAGAACGGGGTGACCAACCGGGTGACGCACCTGGTCTACTCCCACCACCACGCCGACCACGCCGGCGCGGCCGCGCTGTTCGGACTGGACGTGGTCCGCATCGGGCACGAGGAGACCAAGCGCCTGCTGACGCGGGACAATGACCCGGGCCGGCCGGTGCCGGAGGTGACCTTCGCCGACACCTACACCCTCGAAGTGGGCGGGGAGCGCGTGGAACTGGCCTGGCACGGGCCCAACCACACGCCGGACAACATCTACATCCACTTCCCCGGCCACGACACCCTGATGTTCATCGACGTCGTCAACGCCGGGTGGGTGCCGATCTACAACGTCAACCTGTCCGAGGACGTCCCGGGGTACATGGGCGCCCCGGCCATTGCGCTGTCTTACCGGTGGACCCATCTCATCAGCGGGCACCTCGGCCGGCTCGCCACCCGCGACGACGTCGCGGTGCACCAGGCCTACATCGCCGACATCGAAGCCAGCGCCCAAGAAGCCCTGGCCGCCGTCGACCCGGTGCCGTTCTACGTCGCCGCTGGGGAGAACGTCTGGGCCGGGGTCAAAGCCCACCTCGACGCCGTCACCGACCGAATGGCGGCGCCCATCGTCGCCAAGTACACCGGCGTGCTGGCCGCTGCCGACATCGACATCTTCACCCGGACCACCTCGTTCGCCATCATGCAATCCCTGCGCCTCGACCGCGGGCCCAGCGGACCAGTCCACCCCTAACCGCGACGAACAACCTCCACACCTACGCCGCCACCATGCACGTCAACGGGCAGGGCACCGTCGAACCGGCCGGGAACCGGCAAGCTCATCGTG
>DASXKD010000251.1:0-13764 GCA_036497045.1 Streptosporangiaceae bacterium
CTGGCCGACAACGGGAGCAACTGGTTCTTCCAGGGCAGCGCGTACCCGCAGTGGCCGGATGGCCTGGTCTCGCTGCTCAAGCAGATCCCCGCCCGCGCCTTCGAGGCGGTCGACGAGTCCTGCCTGATGGTCAGCCCCGACTCCGGCCGGGCAGCGGCGAAACCTGGCTGCCCGATCGGCTGAGCTCACCCCCGGGGTGGTGCGGCGATGCCGGCGACCACCGCGCCCGCGGCGCGGACCAGGTCGGCCGGTGCCAGCTCGATCTCCAGCCCGCGCCGGCCAGCGCTGCAGTAGACCGTGTCGAAACCCATCGCCGACGAGTCGACCACGACCGGCAGCCGCCTGCGGTGCCCCAGCGGCGAGATACCGCCGGTCACATAACCGGTGGCCCGCTCCGCCGCGGCGACGGCGGCCATCGCCGCCTTCTTCCCGCCCGCGGCCGCGGCGAGCGCCTTGAGGTCGAGCTGGCCCGCCACCGGCACCACGCCGACGGTGAGCTGGCCGTCGACCTCGGCCACGAGCGTCTTGAACACCCGTTCCGGTGCCACCCCGAGCACCTGTGCGGCCTCGGCGCCGTAGGAGCCATGCCGGGGATCATGCGGATACTCGTGCACCGAATGCGCGATGCCCAGCTTGCCGAGCAGCGCGGTCGCCGGAGTCCCCTGTCCCGCCACGGCGGAACACTCTACTGCGGGTCCATGCCGTCGCTGGCAGGTGCGGGCACCGGCGGCGCGGGCATCCCGCCCCTCCTCGCCTTCGAGGCGCGCCACTCCCGCCAGGAATGCCAGGCCTGCGGCGCGATGAACAGGGCCACGAGCACGCAGATTGTCACCGTGGCGTACCGCGAGACCAGGCCGGCCAGGGTCACCCCGGTACTGCCGAGCAGGTACCCGCCCAGGGCGACCACGGATATCCAGGCTGCCGACCCCAGGGTGTCCCACAGCACGAACGCGAGCAGCGGCAGCCCGGTCCAGCCGGCCGCGGCGTAAACAGCAGTGGACGCGCCGCTGGGCAGGAACGCCGCCAGCGCCACCAGCGGGCCCGACCAGTGCCGCCCGCGGGTTTCCGCCAGGGCGGCCAGCCGGGCCGTGCGCGGGCTGTGCTGGCCGAGCCGTTCCACGATCCGGTGCCCCCACAGCTTGCCTGCCCACCAGTACACCCAGTCGAACCGCATGATGCCCGGCAGTGCCGCGACGATCACCAGGGCCAGTAGCAGCCTGCTGTCCACATCCGAGTACGCTCCCGCGGCCATGATCGACGACGTGGATCCTGTCAGCAGTTCGAGGAGCACCGGGTGGCTGGAGATCAGCGCCGGAGTCAGCGGGATGGTCGCCACCGCATAGACGCCGCTCACCGCGATCCCCACGGCGCACAGCACGTCCCGGACCCGGGGCCTGCCGTGCCAGGGCCGCCAGCCACCGAAACGGCTGCGCGGCGGCTGTTCGGCGTCTTGCTCAGGCATCCATTTCTCCTGGTCGCCGGGGGTTGAGCTCGGCCCGCGTTCTGTCCGAGGGGTCAGGTAGCGTCACAACCATGGCCACTCTTGTGTCATTTCATGCCCATCCGGACGACGAGTGCATCGCCTGCGGCGGGATTATCCGCAAAGCCGCCGATGAAGGGCACCGGGTCGTGCTGGTCGTGGCGACCCGCGGCGAGCAGGGCGAGGTCGCCGAGGGCTTCCTGAACCCGGGCGAGGAACTGTGGCAGCGCCGGGTCGCGGAGACGCACGCGTCCGCGGAGATCCTCGGCGCGCAGCGGGTGGAGTTCCTCGGGTACACCGACTCGGGCATGATGGGCACCCCGGCCAACGAGGCGCCGGGCTCGTTCTGGACCGCGCCGGTCGACGAGGCCGCGAAGAAACTCGCCGCGCTCCTGGACGAGGAGCAGGCCGACATTCTGACCTGCTACGACGAGCACGGCGGTTACGGCCACCCGGACCACATCCAGGTACACAGGGTGGGCCTGCGGGCCGCCGGACTGGCCGGCATCAGGCGGGTGTACCAGAGCACGATCAACCGGGACCACATCCTGCGCAGCCGGGACAGGTTCGTCGGCCAGGACGGCGACGCCGACATCGAGACCCCGGACATCGACGAGGAGTCGTTCGGCATGCCCGAGTCGGTGATCACCGCGGCGGTGGACGTGACCCCGTACCTGGAGTACAAGCGCCGCGCCATGCGGGCCCACGCGAGCCAGATCAGCGAGCAGTCGTTCTTCCTGGCGATGCCGGACGAGGCCTTCGCCTACGGGTTCGGCACGGAATGGTTCATCCGCGAGGGACAGGGCCCCGGCATCACCGAGACCGACCTCCTGGCCGGTATGGACTAGGCCAGGGTACGGCCGGCCAGGTGCAGTGTTAACCCGGGGGCCGAGCCGCCGGAGCCCCGCGACTGATGGCTGACGTCGGCGGCACGCTAGGAGGCACGTCGGGCAAGGTGCAGTGTTAGCCCGGGGGCCGAGCCCCCGGAGCCCGCGATTGATGGCTGACGTCGGCGGCACGCTAGGAGGTACGGCGGGCAAGGTAAAGAACGGTGTCCTCGGCTAGCGGGACGCGGCCGGGCAGGATCGATGCGATCCGCGCGAACAGTTCGTCCCTGGTGGCCGGGTCGAGGATCAGGTACGGCGAATGGGTGGCCAGGTACTGCACGTACTGCCGCCTGGACAGCACCCGTTCCCACCGGTACAGGCGCGTCTGCAGGCCGGTGAACGCCGCCAGCCCGGCGATCTCCGTGGCGGGCCAGCGGTCAAGCAGGCCGTGCTCGGACACCGCGGTGGTGTCCCACTCGATGTGCGGGGTGATGTCCCGGTGCGCCTGCGTCACCTCTTCCTGGACGGCGCCGTCGATGATCCGGTCGAAGTTCCAGAACAGGGCCAGGCTGCCGCCAGCGGCGAGCACGGCGGTGGCGTGGTCCCAGCGGACCGCCGGGTCGATCCAGTGCCAGGCCTGCGCGCTGAACAGCAGCCCGCACGGCTGCGTGGGCACATACCCCTCGAAATCGCCGACGACGACGCTGACCTCCGGGTACCCGGTGCAGCTCGCGGCCAGGATGCCGGCCATGGCCGGGTCGGGCTCCACCGCGGCGATCCGCAGGCCCCTGACGGCGAATGCCCGGGTCGCCTTGCCCGTGCCCGCGCCCGCCTCAACCGCGCTCACCCCGGCGCCGCCGCAGTGTGCCAGCACCGCGTCGACCAGGACGGCCGGATAGCCGGGCCGGACCAGGTCGTACTCCTCGGCGGCCAGCCCGAACGCCAGCCGGCGCTCCGAATGCTGGGCCACGATCGCCGCGGCGCTCAGTACCGCCCGCCGGCGACCTGGCCGGCCAGCGGTTCCAGGGCAGCCAGTGTCGTCGTGTGCATGAGCCCCTTCCTTCCGCTCCGCCCCTTGCTTAAACCTGCGACCAGGCCAGCGGCAGGGATTCGATCCCGTAGATACCTTCCACGCCGCCGAGTTCCGCCGGCGCGGCGGGGTGCAGCTCCCGCATCCGCGGCGCCAGGAACCCGATGGCCTCTTCCAGTTCCGCCCGGGCCAGGTTGGAACCCAGGCAGAAGTGCGGTCCGGCGCCGAACGTCAGCGGCCGGCCGCCGGGCTCGACGGTGATGTCGAACTCCTCACCAGCGCCGAGGGCGCGGTTGGCCCGCTCCGAGCAGATTGCCACGATGCTCCCGGCC
This sequence comes from Streptosporangiaceae bacterium, assembly GCA_036497045.1. Taxonomy (GTDB): domain Bacteria; phylum Actinomycetota; class Actinomycetes; order Streptosporangiales; family Streptosporangiaceae; genus DASXKD01. The sequence continues at coordinate 3,670 of DASXKD010000251.1, forward strand.
GGGAACACCACGCCGCGGTACTGGATCTCGCCGGTGCAGATCCGCGCGGTGAACGGGGTGATCGGCTCGAACCTGAGCACCTCCTCGACCGCACCGGGGATCCGGTCCGGCTCGCGGGCGAGCAGGTCCCACTGCGCCGGGTGCTCGGCGAACAGCCGCAGCGCGTGGGAGAGCTGGGCCTGGGTGGTGTCCACGCCTCCGGCGATGACGTTGAGCACCAGGTTGATGCACTCGTCGTGGGAGAGCTTCTCGCCTTCCTCCTCGGCGGCCAGCAGCGCGCTGATCAGGTCGCCGGACGGCTCACGGCGGCGCAGCTCCAGCAGCCCTTCCACGTAGCCGTACAGCTCCTCGGTGGCCCGCTCGATCCGCTCCGGCTCGGCGCCGAGCGCGCGGATGTCGAACTGGCGCTGCACCCAGGTGGACCACTCGTGCAGCCGCGGCGCGTCCTCCTGCGGGGCGCCGAGCACCGCGGCGATGGTCAGCGACGGGTACGGCTTGGCGAACGACGCGACGAACTCGCACTCCCCCTTCCCCATGCTGGCCCACAGCCGCTGCGCGAACTCACGCATGACCGGCCGCCACTGGGCCGCCGCGCGGGGGGTGAATGCCGGGCCGACCAGCGCCCGGAGCCTGCGGTGCCGGTCCCCGGTCTGGTTCAGGATGTTCGCGTCGATCTGCTCCCGCAGCCGGCCCCCGGTGACGCCGAACAGATCCGCGATCTCCCGGCCGGGGAAGGCGGTCTGTTTGGCCCGGAGGAAGAACTCGCCGGACTCCTGGTCGAGCACCACCAGCGAGAGCGGGGACCTGGCCAGCCAGCCCTGCCGCCGCACCGCAGCGAGCCGCTGGTGGTACACCTCCCCCACCAGGCCCGGCTCGTTGTAGTCGAAGAAGGGCAGGTCCAAATCGTTGACCGAGGGCAGTGCCTGTTCGTTCGCGGTCACCATGTCAGCTACCTCCCGCACTTCCCGCCATTGTCGGGCACGTCCCGGTCATTCGTGCCCGTGGCTGGTGTTGACCATGCAGAACCTGTTGCCCTGCCGATAGTCACCATGGACGGATCCTGGCAACCGGCGCCGCCCGGCGCAAAGGGGGCGCCAGGCCATGGTGCGCCCGGGGGCTGGCCTGCGACATCGGCGCCGTGGAGGTGCAGCCGGGCGGCTGACCCCGGCCCGCGGCGCGCTTGCCCCGGTTACCGTGCGGCTGGGGCGTGCGGCCTGGCGGGCCGGCGTAGCGCATGAAATCAGGCGGTACGGAAGGTGAAGACCGGGCCGGCCGGCAGCCAGGCCGGCGGCGTGACCGCCAGGCGGCCGACGCCGACGCTGATACCGGGGAGCGCCTCGTCCGGCACGTCGAAGGCGACCTCGTCGAACCCACTGGCCTGGAACCAGGCCCGGATCTGCGGGGTCAGGTCGGGCGCCCGCCTGTTCCTGGTCCAGATCACGGTGGCCCCGGGCGCGCACAGGGCCGGTGCGGCCTGCGCGGTCCGCTCGATGTCGGCGTCGCTCACGTTGCCGAAGATCCCGCACAGCAGCAGCACGTCGGCGGGCAGCGCGTCGGCGTAGTTCGCCACTCGCGCCGCGTCCGCCTCGCGCACCTGCACCTGCGGCAGCCCTGCCTGCTCGGCACCCCGGCGGGCCAGCGCCGCGTTCTGCGCGTTGTACTCGACAAGCACCGCGGACACGTCCGGCCCGCGCGGGTGCGCGGGCAGCACGCCGAGCACATCGTGGCCCTGCCCGGCACACAGGCTGACCAGGCGCACCGGGCCGGGCGGTGCCGCGTCCAGCGCGTCCGACAGGTGCCCGCGGACCACGCGCAGCCGCCTTCTCAGCGGGGACGCCGGGTCGTCGTAGGCCGTGTGCCAGGCCACCCAGTCCTTCACCGCGCCGCCTACCGGTAGTCGGGGTTGTCGAAGTCGAACCGGCAGCCCGCTTCCCATGCCGAGCGCTGGTTGCCGTGCGCCGGGATGCCGCCGGCCTGTTTGACCATGCGGGCCAGGTGCAGCAGGTTCCAGGTCATGAACGTGGTGTTGCGGTTGGTGAAGTCGTTGTCCGGGCCGCCGGAGCCGGGGTCGAGGTAGGAGGGCCCAGGCCCGGCCGTGCCGATCCACCCGGCGTCGGCCTGCGGCGGGATCACGTACCCCAGGTGCTGCAGGCTGTACAGGACGTTCATCGCGCAGTGCTTGATGCCGTCCTCGTTGCCGGTGATCAGGCAGCCGCCGGCCCGGCCGTAGTAGACGTACTGCCCGGCGTCGTTGAGCAGGTGCGAGCACGCGTACAGCCGCTCGATGACCTGCTTCATCACCGAGGAGTTGTCACCGAGCCAGATCGGCCCGGCGAGCACCAGGATGTCGGCGGCGAGCACCTGCTGGTAGATCTGCGGCCATTCGTCGGTGGCCCAGCCGTGCTCGGTCATGTCCGGCCACACGCCGGTGGCGATGTCGTGGTCCACCGCGCGGAGCACGTCGACCGCGACGCCGCGTTGGGCCATGATCGCGGTGCTGCGGTCGATGAGGCCCTGCGTGTGGCTGCGCTCGGGCGAGCGCTTCAGCGTGCAGTTGATGAACAGCGCGCGCAGGTTGTCGAACTTCCACGGCAGCGCGCTGTTCTCCCCTTGCTCGGTCATCGCCGTCCCCGTCCCTTGTTTTCATGGCTACGACATACCGGGGCTTACCATTGTGCCCGGCCACCCGGCTTCCCGCGTGACTGGCCCGGGCGTGCGCCCGGCACGGTCATCGGGCCGGGCGCGGCAGGAGTCAGAGCCGGGGGTCGACCGGCTCGCTTTCCAGCGCCAGCACGCCGAACACGCACTCGTGCACGCGGAACAGCGGCTCGCGGCGGGTGAACCTGTCCAGTGCCTCGGCTCCCAGCGCGAACTCGCTGGCTGCCAGCGACCGCTTACGGGAAAGGTTGCGCCCGGCAAGCCGGCTGAGGTTGGCCGGCATGGCGTACTCGGGCCCGTAGATGATCCGGAGGTACTCCGGCCCGCGGCATTTCATCCCGTGCTGGGCGGTCCCGTGCCGCACCCGGGTGACCGGGTCGAGTGGCTTGGCCACCATCCCCTCACCGCCCGCCCCGGTGATCTGCTCCCACCAGGCGGTCACCGCGGCGCTCGCCCGCTCGTCGCCGAGGTCGGCCACGATGTGCCTGGTCGGCACGATGAGCGGGTCGGCCGCGGCCAGGCGTTCCGCGGCGTTCATGTGCCAGCGGTGGTCCCGGGAGAAGAAGGTGCCGGCCGAGCCGGCGAGCAGCTGGAATGGCGCCAGCCGCACGCCGTCCAGTGCGCGCACCGGCCACACGTAATGCCGGTAGGCGGCGGTATAGGACCGGGCCGCCGCGAGCCGCTCCCGGGTCCGGTCGCGCAGCGCCGCGACGTCCGCGCCCCGGCGGAGCGCTTCCTCGCACGCTTCGCCGGCTGCCGTCAGCCCGGCCAGGGCGGCGGCGCCCACCGCCGCATACTGGCCGCGCACCAGGTCCTCGGCCTTGACCGACCAGGGCATGATCTCGCAGTCCAGCGCCGCCCAGTCACCGAGTTCGGCCCACAGCCCGGATTCGGCGAGTGCCGCGCTCACCCGGCCGAGCAGGGCTTCTTCGAGCCGCTCGTCGGTGAAGAACCGGCGGCCGGTGCGGGTGTACACGATGCCGCCGCGCTGGCTGCCGAACCAGTCCCCGGCCGCCCCGGGCGTCCGGCAGGCGATCACGACCGCCCGCGAGCCCATGTGCTTCTCCTCGCAGATCACCTGGGCGACCCCGGCCCGCCGGTAGGCGTCCAGTGCGTCCGCCGGATGCTCCAGCAGGCCGGGCCTGGTGCTGGCGGGCACGGGCGGCATCGTCGGCGGCAGGTAGATCAGCCACCGTGGATCGGCCGCGAAGCGGCTCATCACCTCCAGCGCCGCGGCCGCGTTCTGCTCCGGGACGGTCACCCGGCCGCGGAGCCCGGTGGTGATCCCCCGCCTGCCGAGCACGTCCGCGACGTCGAGGAGCCCGGCGCTGGCCGGGCCGGCGCTGGGCGTCCCCGGGCTGGCCGGGGGGGCAGTCAGCGGTCGCGCGGGCTGGTAGTAGGTCGCCGCGGCGGGCACCGAGACCAGTTCCCGCTCGGGGTAGCGCAGCGCGGTGAGGCGGCCGCCGAAGACGCAGCCGGTGTCGATACAGATCGTGTTGTTCACCCAGGCGGCTTCGGGCACCGGGGTGTGGCCGTACACCACGGCCGCCTTGCCCCGGTAGTCCTGCGCCCACGGGTACCGGACGGGCAGGCCGAACTCGTCAGTCTCCCCGGTGGTATCGCCGTACAGCGCGAAGGCCCTGACCGCGGCGGACGCGCGCCCGTGCATCTCCTCGCGCAGGCCGGCGTGCGCGACCACCAGCCGCCCCGAGTCCAGCACGTAATGGCTCACCAGGCCGTCCAGGAAGGCGATGACCTGCGCGGAGAAGTCCTCCGGCTCCGCGCCGAGCTGGGCGACCGACTCCGCCAGGCCGTGGCTCATCCGGACGTCGCGGCCGCGCAGTGCGCGCAGCAGCTTGGCCTCGTGGTTGCCCGGAACACACAGGGCGGTGCCGGATGCCACCATGCCCATCACCGTGCGCAGCACCCCCGGCGTGTCCGGTCCGCGGTCGACCAGGTCGCCGAGGAACACCGCGGTGCGCCCGGCCGGGTGGCGGCGGGTCCCGTCCTGGTCCGGTGCGTAGCCGAGCAGGTCCAGCAGGCTGGCCAGTTCCGGCTGGCAGCCGTGCACGTCGCCGATGATGTCGAAGGGCCCGGGCAGGCCGGACTTGTCGGCCCAGGCGGGCTCCCGGACGATTCGCGCCGCGTCCACCTCCGCCACGCCGCGCAGCCGGAACACCCGGCGGAACCCCTCGCGCTCCAGCCTCCCGGCCGACCTGGCCAGCGCCGCGTGCTGCCGCCGGACCACCCCGGCGCCGAACGCACGGTCCGGGCGGGCCTGGTTGCGCTGCACGCAGACCTGCTCGGGCACGTCGAGCACGATCGCCACCGGCAGCACGTGGTGGTCGCGGGCCAGGTCAACCAGCGGGCGGCGGGCGTCCGGCTGCACGTTCGTCGCGTCGACCACGGTGAGCCTGCCGAGCTTGAGGCGCTCGGCGGCGACCGCGTGCAGCGCGGTGAAGGCCGCCGCGGTGACCGACTGGTCGTTCTCGTCGTCACCGACCAGGCCGCGGAAGGCGTCCGAGGACAGCACCTCGGTCGGCCGGAAATGCCGGGCCGCGAAGCTGGACTTGCCGGACCCGGTCACGCCGACCAGGACGATCAGGCACAGCCCGGGGATCTTGAGTTCGGTCACGGCCGCGGCACCGCCTCGCGCTCCGCCGGGGCCGGCGCGGCCGGGGCTGGTACCGCGCGGTGCAGCACCGCCATCTGCGTGGGCGGACCGGCCTGCGGGTCCTCCGCACCGACGGGCTCGAACCGCACCGAGTAGCCGTGCGCCCGTGCCGCCGCCTCAGCCCAGGCCCGGAACGCGGCCCGGCCCCATTCGAACCTGTGGTCCGGGTGGCGCAACTCGCCGGGGCGCAGCGCCGGGTAATGCGGGTTGTAGTCGGCGTTGGGGGTGGTGATGATCACGGTTCGCGGTGCGGCGCTGCCCAGCACGGCCTGCTCGAACGCGGGCAGGCGGTCCGGGTCGATATGCTCGGCCACCTCCATGAGCACGGCCGCGTCGTAGCCGGCCAGGCGGCGGTCGGCGTAGGTCAGGGCGCCCTGCAGCAGCCGGAGCCGGTCCTGCTGCCGCGGCGCCATCTCGTCGGTGTGCAGGCGGCGGGCGGCGCGCTCCAGCGCGGTGGGGGAAGCGTCGACGCCGGCGATCTCGTCGAACTGCGGGTCGGCGAGCAGCAGCGCCAGCAGGCGGCCGTCGCCGCAGCCCAGGTCGAGGACGCGGCGCGCCCCGGCGGCCCGCAGTTCGCGCAGCACCGCCGCGGCCCGCAGGTCGCGCAGCCGGGTGTGTTCCGCCGCCCCGGTGCCGTCCTGCTCGCCTGCGTCGCGCTCGGCGGCCCTGGTCTCCGGGCCGCCGAGGTCCTCGTCGAGCAGGCGGGCCGTGGCCTCCCGGACCAGGCCGGGCTGGTGGCGCAGGTACCGGCGGATGATCAGGTCCCGGTCGGGATGCCCGGCCAGCCACTGCGCCGCGCCGCCGGCCAGCTTGTCGATCTCGTCCCTGCTCACCCAGTAGTGCTTGTCGTCGTCGAGCACCGGCAACAGCACATAGAGCTGACCGAGCAGGTCACGCACCCGGCATACGGCGGAGATGCGCACGTCGAAGTAGTCGCTGTCGCCCCAGCCGGGGAACGCCGGGTCCAGCGGTATCGCCTGGGCGCGCACCTGGTAGCCGAGCGGCTCGAACAGCCTGTGGAGCAGCCCCTCGCCGCCCCGGCAGCGCAGCACGGGCAGCCGCGCCGCCAGGTCCAGCGGGGTGCCGGCCAGGCCCGGCCGCTCCGCGCACTCGCCGCGCAGTGCCGTGCCGAACAATTTGCGCAGCGCCACGGCCAGCAGCGAGGAGGCGGCATAGGGCCGGTCGTTGACGTAGGCGGCGAGCGGAAACAGCCCGTCCCGGCTGCGCCGTGCCAGCGTGACCGGGTCGACCTCGCACAGCAGCGCAGCGGTGCAGCGGCCGGGCTCCGCCTCCGGGTAGAACACGTGCGCCGTTCCCCAGCCCATCGTGACCGAGCGCACGGTGGCCGGGTTCTTGTGCAGCAGGAACCCGAGATCCGTAGCGGGCGGCGTGGTGTTCGTGAGGGTGAGCAACATGGCGGGTTCCAGGTGGCAGCGCGTGGCCGGGCGATCAGCCTACGCGGGCGGCGGCCGCACGTCGCGCTGGTTTCCCGCCAGGCCCGGACGTAGGGGCCGTATCCCCATGATCACGCCCGCCCTGTCCCCTTAGCGTTCGTGATCATGAGATTGCTGTTTCTGGCGCAACGGCAATCTCATGATCACGAACGTTACGGAGCGTCAGCCGGTGAGCGACAGCGGCTCCGCGGGGTGCTGCGCCGCGGGCCGGGTGCTGGCTGGTGGCTGGGCCGGGCCAGGCCGGCGGCGGCGGGTGACCGCCAGCGCGGTGGCCGCGCCCAGCACGGACAGGCCCGCCGAGACCGCCAGCGCCGGGCGGAAGCCGGCCGCTACCTGGTCCGGGGTGCCGAGGTGCCCGGTGGCGGTGAAGACCGCGGTGACGACGGCGACCCCGAACACCCCGCCGAACCGCTGCAGGGTGTTGTTGACCCCGGAGGCCTTGCCCATGTCCGCGGGCGGCACCGCGCTCAGCGCCGCGGTCGGCGTCGCGGGCAGCGCCATCGAGATGCCGACGCCGGCAATGACGAACGGCAGAATCAACTCGGGGTAAGACACGGTGGCGGTCGCGATCAGGGCGATCCAGGCGAACCCGGCCGCCTGCAGCAGCAGCCCGGTGAGCATCAGCGGCCGCGGCCCGAGCCGGTCGGTGAGCCTGCCCGCCAGCGGCGCGACCACCACGGGAGTGGCCGTCCAGGGCAGGAACCGCAGCCCGGCGCCGAGCGGGGAGAAGCCCAGGCCGAGCTGGAAGCACTGCGCGGCCATGAACGCGGCCGAGAACAGCGCCGCCGACTGGAGGAACCCGGTGGCGTTGGCGGCGGTGAAGGCGCGGATCCGCAGCAGCCGTCCGGGCAGCATCGGCTCGGGTGCCCGCCGCTCCCAGACGGCGAAGGCGGCGAGCGCGGCCGTGCCGAAGGTGAAGGCCGCGATGACCTCGCCGGTGCTCCAGCCGGTCTCGCCGCCCCGGACCAGGCCCCAGAGGATGCCACCGGCCCCGGCGGTCACCAGCACGACACCGGGGATGTCGAGCCTGGTGGCAGGCCCGCGGGATTCGCTGAGCTTGATCACCGAGCCGGCCGCGGCGGCGAGCCCGATCGGCACGTTGACCCAGAAGATCCAGTGCCAGTTCAGGCCCTGTACCACCGCGCCGCCGACCAGCGGGCCGGCCGCGACCGCCAGCCCGGCGATGCCACCCCAGATGCCGACAATGGTGCCGCGGCGCTGGGCCGGCCAGGCCGTGGTCAGGATGGTCAGGCTCAGCGGGGTGACGATCGCCGCGCCGATCCCCTGCACCGCCCGCGCCGCGATCAGGGTGCCGGCAGTGGGCGCCAGCGCGCAGGCGGCCGAGGCCGCGGTGAACAGCAGCAGCCCCGCGACGTAGACCCGGCGGCGGCCGAGCCGGTCGCCGATCGCCGCGGCGGTGATGATGCCGGCGGCGAACGAGAGCGTGTACGCGTTGACCGTCCACTCCAGGGTGGGCACGCTGCCGCCGAGGTCACGGTGGATGGATGGCAGGGCGGTGATCACCACCAGGGCGTCCAGCGCGACCATGAAGAAGGCGGCAGAGGTGAGCACCAGTGCCCAGCCACGCGAGGGCCCGGGGCGGGAGAGCTGTCGTGCTTGGCGCCGGCCAGCAGGCCAGGTGAGTCCCATGTCAGTCCTCCGAGGGCCGTGCGGCGGCACCTGTGGTGCCTGGCGACCGTCCGGCTCACCTGACCTACGCCAGGGGCAGGCCGGATTCGACAGCTACCCCGGATTTTCTTCGGCGGGCCGCGTCGTGGCCCGGTGCGCGGCCTGGCGCTCCAGTTCGTCGCGGAGCGGGCCGTTGCCGGTGGCCTCGATGGCCCGGGCCCACGCCGCGGTGGCCGCCTCGGTAGCGCCCGCCCGGTCGAGCAGGTCGGCGTGTGCCGCGTGCAGCGGCGCGTACCCGGCCAGCGTGCCCGCGGCCAGCACCGGTGCCAGGACCGCCAGGCCCGCCCGGGGGCCGTCGGCCATCCCGACCGCCACCGCCCGGTTGATCTCGACCACCGGGGACGGGGACCGGCGGGCCAGTTCGCCGTAGAGCACCGCGATCTGCGGCCAGTCGGTGTCCTCGAACCGCGCCGCCTGGGCGTGCAGCGCCGCGATCGCGGCCTGTACCTGGTAGGGGCCAGGTGCCCGGAGCGCCAGGGCGGCGTCGAGGAGCCCGGCACCCTCGGTGATCATCCGCCGGTTCCAGCGCGCCCGGTCCTGCTCGGCCAGGGTCACCGGGCGGCCGCCCGCGTCCAGCCGGGCAGCCGCGCGGGAATGGTGCAGCAGCATCAGGGCGAGCAGGCCGGCCGCCTCCGGGTCGGCGGGCAGCAGCCGGTGCAGCAGCCGTCCCAGCCAGATGGCCTCCTCGCACAGGTCCGCGCGGACCAGCGCCGCCGCGCTGCGGGTGGCCGCGTACCCCTCGTTGAACACCAGGTAGACCACGGCCAGGACGCCGGCCAGCCGCAGCGGCAGCGCGTCAGGGGCGGGCACCTCGAACCGGATGCCCGCCTCCCGGATCTTGCGCTTGGCCCGCACCAGCCGCTGGGCGATGGTGGGCTCGGGCAGCAGGAACGCCGCGGCGATCTCCCGCGTGGTCAGGCCCGCCGCGTAGCGCAGCGTCAGCGCCACCCGCACCTCCAGGGCGAGGGCGGGATGGCAGCAGGCGAAGATCAGCCCCAGGCGCTCGTCCGCCATCACCGCGCCCTCCTGCTCCGGTTCGCCTTCCTTGCTGGGGCCGGCCAGGAAGCTGTCGTCCAGGCCGTGCCGGGCCACCGGCCGGTCGCGGCGCAACTGGTCGACCGCCTTCCGCCACGCGGTGAGGGTCAGCCAGGCGCCCGGATTGGGCGGCACCCCGTCGCGCCGCCACGCCGTGGCCGCGGCGGTGAACGCCTCGGCCACCGCGTCCTCGGCGGCCTGCAGGTCGCCGAGCCGCCGCGAGACCACCGCTACCACCGCCGTCCACTCGTTCCGGAACGCGCGCTCCAGCGCGGCGGCGGTTACTCCATCGCCGTCTGCCAACGCATGCCTTCCCGCACCGGCCGCACCTCCACGGTGCCGTAGCGCATGATGGGCATCTTGGCCGCCCAGTCCAGCGCCGCGTCCAGGCTGCCGGCCTCCACCAGGTAGAAGCCGAGCAGGTGCTCCTTGGTCTCGGCGAATGGCCCGTCGGTGAGCAGCCGCTCCCCCTCGCTCAGCCGGATCGTGGTGGCCGTGTCCGGCCAGGTGAGCTGCTCCGCGCCGAGCAGCGCGCCCGCCTCCTTGACGGCGGCGGTGTAGTCGAGCCAGTCGTCGATGACCCCT
>DASXKD010000252.1:0-10548 GCA_036497045.1 Streptosporangiaceae bacterium
GGCCCGGCCAGCTCCTGCCGTTGGCCAGGTACCTGGCACAGCGTGACGCCAACCCGGCCGCAGCAGGCCTGCTCGAGCACCGGGCGCTGGCCCGCCCGGCGACGAGCCGGGCGCCTGGCGGCGATCGGCACCAGGTCCACGCCGCAGTCACCGCCAGCGGTGATCACTGTGTCGTCGACGCCGACCCAGAGCCTGCCAGGCATCCGCAAGCCTGAAGCCCCGCGAAAGGACTTTTCCGCGGGGGCTTCAGGCCGGGAAACGGTTCAGGATGTGGTCACCCGGGCGATGCCGGGCGAGCGATGGCGAGCTGGCCCGGCGGTTTGCTCCGCCCCGGGGTTGGTACAGACTTCACCTCCGCGAAATCTGGGGTGGTTCATTCGCGGGGTCTGGATGCCGCCAGGCCGGGTCCCGCAGCGGGGAGCGGGACCGGAATCGGGCTGGAACTGGCTAGACGTTGCCGTCGCCGTCGCTCGGGCCACCGTTGTTGTCGCCGTCCTGGTCGCCGCCGTTGCCCTGCGGGATGGGGTTGGGAGCCGACGTGGGTGCCATAGTCGGTGGCGGAGGCGGAGGCGGAGGCGGTGGCGCGACCGGCGTGGTCACCGCCATGGCATGGTGATGGTGGTGGTGACGGTGATGGCGGCGGTGTGTCGGCATCGGGGTGGGTGTGGCGGCCGCGGCCTGCACTGGTGGCGATGGGCGGTGGCTGTGCGCCGCTGGGGCTGGCTTCGGTGTGTCGGGATGGCTTGCCGCGGCGGTGCCGCAGCCGGCGATCAGCGCTGCGAGGAGCGCGAGCCCGGCCCCCGTTCGGGCAGTGAACAACATTCCTGGTCCTTTCCGGTTTGTGCTGGTCCGGGGAACTGTGGCCGCTTACATCTCCACACGGCGGGTGCCGCGGTGAAGTTCAGCATGGGTGGTGCCGTGGGATGTGGGATCGGTCACATTCGCCAGCGGCACGCGGGCCCTGTATGCGGGCGGTGTCACGGCCCAAGGTCGTGTCCCTTGGAGTGGTGTAACGTGCCGGTGCCCGCAACATCGTCCTTGCGGTCACCCGGCCGGCTGACCAGCCAACGGGCGGGAAACCCGGGAGTCACGTGCGGCATGGGCTGCGGCGGTATCGCGCGGGGTTTGGCTGGGGGCACCTTCAGTGCGCTGCTAGATGAGGCCTGTTTGCAGGGCCAGCCGGGTCAGGTCGGAACGCGCGGTGCGAACGCTTACGCTCCGTGACAGTCGCTGCCCGACTTGACGGCTGTCACCGGACAGCCGCGATGGCCACCATATTCACGGAGCTGTCACCGCCAGTGAACGCATTCCGGTCGGATGAACGGGCAACGCCCCGTGTCAACAATCGTGGCCAGATGCCAACTAACGCGTCCCGCCTCACCTGCTCGCCAACTCCAGCGCGCAGCCCTGCCAACTGAAGCGCTAACTCACCAACTCAAGCGCTCAGTCACACCCGGAACCCCCGCTGGCTCAAATCCCGTTCCTTCGTCACGGCGCCTTGGCCGTGCTGGCCTGGGGGCACGACCCGTTGGAATCCCCCTGCTGGCTGTCAGCCCGGGGTCAGGAAGCGCTCGACCTTGGCGGCGTCCGCGGCCAGGGCGGCCGCGTCGGCATCGGGAAGGGCCGCGAACGGTGCCAGCGCGACCTTGCCGCCGGGCAGGCTCCAGGTACCGACGGCGCGGCCGCGGACCAGCGCGAACGGCCGGAACAGTCCATTGATCGCGATCAGCCGGCCGTGCAGGCCCACGACCGGGTCCCGTGAGTCCCAGCCAAGCAGCAGGGGGTCGTAGGCGCCGAGCAGGCGCGGCGGTGGCAGCGGGCGCTCACCGTGCCGCCCGGCCAGGTCCGCGAGACCGTCGTCGCGGTCGGCGAGCCGCCCGGCGACCGCGGCCAGGCCGCACCTGGCGTCGCGCAGCGGCAGCCCGGCCCACTTGGCCAGGTCGCGGTCGGTAGCCGGGCCGTGGCCGGCCAGGTAGCGGACGGCCAGCTCGGCCAGGGCCCGGTCCCGATCGAAGGTCGCGTGCTGAGTGGGCGGGGCACCGAGCCAGTCGCGCACCAGCGCATAGGCGTGGTCGTGCCCAGCCATCGGGCCGCGCACGACAAGCCCGCGCAGGCTGGCCAGCGCGAGCAGGTGGACGATGGCCTGGCCCTGCGTGCGTACTCCGGCTGCGGCGATCCGCTCCGCGAGCTGCGCCCGGGTCAGCGGGCCGTCGGCGGTCACCGCCCGCTCGATGACCGCGACCCCGCGCTCGGCATCGGCAGGCGGCACGCCTTCCTGGGCGAGCCTGCGGGCGTTGCCACGCAGCAGCGGCGGTGTGGTCAGCGGATGCAGCCACCAGTAGTCCTCGGCCAGCACCAGGTGCAGCGTGCCCCGGTTCAGCCAGGTCACCACGACCGACCGGTCCCGGGTGAGGGCGGCGTCGACGTCGGCGGCCGATTTCGCGTGGCTGCGGGCCCGCACCGCCAGCCGGGCCCCGCGCGGGTCCTGCGCCTGGATGGCGAGCAGCCAGCGGGCCACCTCGGCGGTTCCTTCGGCGGGGGGCCCGGACAGCAACTGGGCCGCCAGCCGCTGCCCCTGCCGTCGCTCCAGCGGGCCGGCCGCGGCGTCCGGTGTGGTCATGAACCCTTTCTAGCGCGGGGCCAGTTCTAGCGCGGAGCCAGGCCCAGCAGCAACTCGTCCACCACCCGCTCGACGTACCCGGGCGGCATGCTGGACCGGTCATACTTCCCGCGGGCGAGGACGGCGCCGGTCAGCATGAACAGCGCGGCCTCGATGTCGGTGTTCGCGCGCAGTTCGCCGGTGGCCACGCCGCGGCGCAGCACTGACCTGATCACCTCGCGGCGCGGCTCAAGCATCGTCTCCACGTAGCGCGCCATCAGCCGGGGGTACTTGGCGCCCTCACCGAGCAGCAGCGCGAACTCCCTGGCCCGGCGCGGGTCCGCGACCGAGTCGCGCATGGCGGCCAGCACCGTCACCAGGTCTTCGCGGACCGACCGGCCGGCCGGTTCTGGCAGCGGGGACTGCAGCGCCCCGATCGCGTCAAGCAGCAGCTCTTCCTTGCCCGGCCAGCGCCGGTAGATGGTGGCCTTGCCCACGCCCGCACGGGCGGCCACCGTCTCGATGCACAGGCCTTCGGGCCCGGACTCGGCGAACACGCTGAGTGCGGCCTCGATGATGGCGCGCTCGGCGCGCTCGCTGCGGGGCCGGCCAGGCCGGCGCTGGCCCGGCCCGGCATCCGTCTTCACCTCGGCCGCAGGCATCCGCTCATCCCCCGCTCACCGCGGGGCCGCCGCCCGGCGCCTCCGCCACGGCCTCACCGGCGGGCACGGCCTCGCCGACGAGCACCGCGCCGTTGGCGGGCACTGCGCCGTTGGCGGGCACTGCCCCATTCACCGGCGCGGCCGCGCTGGCGCTGCCGTCGGCCGTGGCCTGGTGCCCGGCCGGGCGCTGGTGCGCGGCCGGGGCCTGGCGGGCGGCGCCGGCCGCGGCGCGGCCGGGCATCCAGCGCATCACGACGAGCGCGCCGAGCAGCGTGATCGCCGCGGAGATCAACGTGGTGAGGTGCATGGCGTGCACGAACGAGGCGTCGGCGAACGCCGCCAGGTCCCGGCCGGCCGGGCCCAGCTTGGCGGCCGCCGCCTGGCTCGCGGTGATCGAGGCGGTGGCTGCGTCCCGCGCGGGGGCGGGCAGGGCGCTCAGGTGCGGGGCGAGCTGGTTGCGGTAGGCCTGCGCCAGGATGGAGCCGAGCACGGCCACGCCGAGCGCACCGGACACCTGGCGGGCAGTGTTGGTCAGCGCGGAACCGGAGCCGGCCCGTTCCCTGGGCACCACCGACATGACCGCCTCGGTAGCGGGCGGCATGACCAGGCCCATCCCCGCGCCCTGGACGAAGAACGCCACGGCGAGCACCCAGATAGGCGTGGCGACGTTGAGCAGCTGATAGCTGATCAGCGCGGCGGTCACCAGCAGCAGGCCGCCCGCCACGACTGACTTGGCGCCGAACCGCCGGACCAGGGCCGCGCTGCGCGGGGCCGTCAGCATCTGCGCCACGGCGAACGCCAGCGAGAAGGCGCCGGCCTTCAGCGGGGTGAACCCGCGCACGCTCTGCAGGTAGAAGCTCAGGAAGAACAGCGCGCCCATCATGCCGAAGAACACCAGCGACAGCGCGCCGATCGCGGACGACAGCCGCGCGTCGCGGAACAGCCGCACATCCAGCGACGGAGACCGGGTCCTGGCCTCGTACCAGACGAAGAAGGCGAGTATCGCCAGGCCGCCGAGCGCCGGGACGAGCACGTCCGGGTGCACCCAGGAGCCCTTTTCGCCGCCCTGGATGATGCCGTACACGAGGAGCACCAGGCCGGCGATGGAGGCGAGCACGCCCACGTAGTCGATCCGCCCGGGGTTGGGGTTCTTCGACTCTGGCACGAGCAGCGCGATCGCCACCACGCTCGCGGCGCAGAACGGGACGTTGATCAGGAACACCGAGCCCCACCAGAAGTGGGCCAGCAGCAGGCCGCCGACGATAGGGCCGATGGCGATGCCAATGCCGACGGCAACGGCCCAGATCCCGATGGCACGGGGCCGTTCCGCGGGGTCGAACACGTTGGAGATGATCGACAGCGTCTGTGGCATTACCGCCGCGGCGGCCAGGCCCATCGCCGCGCGCGCCCAGATGAGCTGGTCGGGCGTGTGTGAGTAGGCGGTGATCAGGGAGAACAGGCCGAACGAGGCCAGCCCCACCATGAGCATCCGCTTGCGGCCGATGCGGTTACCCACCACGCCGAAGGTGAAAAGCAGTCCGGCGAACACCAGCGTGTAGGAGTTGATCGCCCACTCGAGCTGGCTCTGGCTCGCCCCGAGGCCCGCGACAGGATCGGCGATGGTCTTGAGCGCGACGTTGAGGACGGTGTTGTCCAGCACGATCGCCATCAGGCTGGTGATCAGCACGCCGAGGATGATCCAGCGGCGCCGGTAGACCTTGGCGTCGGTGTCGGCGAGCGGGGCAACGCTGGAGTTATCAGCCTGTGGCGAAACGCCGGGTGCGTCGTCCATGGTTCCCTTCCGGGTCTGTCAGCCAGCTCGCCATGGCCCGTTCATCCCGGGACGGCCTGCTCGCCGCCCCGGGAAGGCCAACAATACGGAACAGGTCCGTATCGCAAAACATTCCCGGGCTACCCCCTGCCCGGACAGCGTGGCATGCTGAAGGCGTCCGGGGACGCCACCACGGCGCCACGAGGCAGGAGGAATTCGCATGACCGCACAGCCCAGTGACTCGGGCGCGGCCGCGACCAAGGCGCGGACCGCAGAACCCCTCTACGGCGGCAGTGCCAGCAGGCGGGTCACCGTACGTGACATCGCCGCCGCCAAGGCCCGCGGTGAGAAATGGCCGATGCTCACGGCCTATGACGCGCTCACCGCGCGCGTCTTCGACGATGCCGGGATACCGGTGCTGCTAGTGGGCGACTCGGCGGGGATGGTCGTGTTCGGTCACGACACCACCATCCCGGTGACCGTGGACGACCTCATCCCGCTCACCGCCGCGGTGGTCCGCGGTACCCGGCGGGCCATGGTCGTCGCGGACCTGCCGTTCGGCTCCTATCAGATCTCGCCGGGCGAGGCGCTCGCCACGGCGAGCAGGTTCCTGAAGGAGGCCGGAGCGCACGCCGTCAAGCTCGAAGGCGGCATGCGGGTGGCCCGCCAGGTCGAGGCACTGGTGCAGGCCGGCGTGCCGGTCATGGCTCACCTGGGCCTGACGCCGCAGTCGGTCAACGCCTTCGGCGGTTACCGGGTCCAGGGCCGCGGCGAGGACGGCGAACGCCTGCTGCACGACGCCAAGGCACTGGAGGCGGCGGGCTCCTTCTCCGTCGTCCTTGAGTGCGTGCCCGCGGAACTGGCCGCCCGGGTCACCCAGAGCCTGTCCATCCCGACGATCGGGATCGGCGCGGGCCCCGAGTGCGACGCCCAGGTCCTGGTCTGGCAGGACATGGCCGGGCTCACCCCGCACACGGCGAAGTTCGTGAAGAAGTACGCCGACGTGGCCGGGGTCCTCGGCACCGCCGCGCGTGCCTTCGCCGAGGAGGTCGTCGGCCGCCAGTTCCCCGACGCGGAGCATTCCTACCGCTGAGGCGCGGACCAAACCGTTTGTCGTTGTTGGCACTCCGCCCACATTCTGTGGTGTTGCGGGGAAAGGGCCAATCCGGCTGGGGTGGCGGGTGGTTCGCTGGCTGCGATGATGTCGGCCAGGGCGTGCGGGGTGATGGGGGTGATGGTGGCGTATCGCTGCGGAATCCCCGCCAGTCCGCTGATCTAGCCGCGTCACGCCGACGCGAACGCGCTGTACCGAGGAGTCCTGGCGGACGCCATGGAATGGCGTAGGCCCTGGCTTTCTCCAGCCGCAGCCCGGCTCGCCGGTTGTGCGAGGCCAGGTCGCGGGGCTCGATCTGGTCGGCGTAGGTCAGCGCCGCCTCAGCCTGTCCGGCCTCGGCGGCCAGCGACGTGCGCCACACGCCGACGTTCGCCGGGCCGAACAGTTCCCATGCTCCGGCGGATTCTCCGTCCCGGCTGGCGAGGCCGGCGGCTTCGGCGGCCTGCTCGGCGGCGCCCTGATGGTCGTTCTGCACCGCGCACGCCAGGGCCGCGGACAGGCGCAGCATCCCGTACGCCTGATGCGCGAACGGGTCATCGCCGATATGCCGCTGCACCTCGTCGGCAAGCCGGGGGGTGATCATCAGCCCCTTGGGCTTGTTCGCCGAGCTTCGGGCGTGCGCGCGCCCGTACGCAGCAGCCTTCCAAATGGGGTCTCCGAGCAGGTCAGCAGCCTGGCGGGCACGCGGGCCCAGGTCCAGCAGTGGCGGGTGTTTGCCCGCCGCTATGATGTGCTGCGGCCGGACGAGGCTCCGGCGGGCTGCTGCCCGAACCGCCGCTGTGGCTGATGGCTTCTACCGGGAGTACACCTTCCTGGCGGTTGCCGGTCGCTGGCTACTGCCAGGGCGAACCTGGCAGGAGCGGCAGTGAACATCTATTACGTGGCGGCTATCTGGCTGGGCATGGCCCTGCTCGCCTCGGTGGTCAGCATCCGGATCGCGGTGCCTGCGGCGCTGGTGGAGATCGTGGTCGGCGCGCTGGCTGGGAACATTCCCGGTATCCGCGAGCACGTCACGCAGACCGGCGTCGTGGTGTTCTTGGCCGGTGCGGGCTCGCTGGTGCTGACGTTCTTGGCCGGGGCGGAGATCGACCCGGTGTCGTTGCGGCGGCATTGGAAGGCGAGCCTGTCCATCGGGTTCGTCTCGTTCGCGCTGCCGTTCCTGGCCGCGTTCGGGTTTTGCGGGCTGGTCCTGGGGTGGCAGCTGCACGCGGCGGAGATCGGCGGCATCGCGCTGAGCACGACGTCAGTCGCCGTCGTCTACGCCGTGATGGTGGAGACCGGGCTGAACCGCCACGATCTGGGCAAGCTCATCCTGGCGGCCTGCTTCATCACCGACCTGGGATGACCCGGTCCTGCCCCGCACTTGGTGATTTGGAGACGGGGAGTTGCGCGGCGATGCCGGCAGGATCTCGAGGTGCTCAGCGGAGGAGGCGTTCGGCGATGAGGAATCCGCCAAGCAGGATGAGGGCCACCCCGGCGGCCTGCTCGGCCCGCTCGCGGAGGTGCCCGCTGATCCGGGCGCCCAGGCTGGGCCCGAGCTGAGCCGCGAGCAGGGCCTGCACGCCGATAGCGATGATCACCGGGAGGAGGGGCAGGCGGGCCAGGCCGAGGTGAACCCGATCGCGAGCTCGTCCAGGCTGATGCTGACGCCGAGCGCGATGATGGCCGTCCCGCGGGTGGCCACCAGGCGGCCCGCTGCCTGTTCGTCATCGTCATCACCGTGGGCCAGCATCCACGCTCCGACGCCGATCACCGCGGCGGCGGCCAGGTAGTCGGCGATGTCGCCGATAACGCGGGCCAGGCTGCCGCCGAGGGCCAGTCCGATCAGCGGCATCCCGGCCTCGAAGACCACGAAGATCACCGAGATGCGCAGCCGCTGCCCGGCGGTGACGGGCCCGGCGGCGCCGATCGCGGCGGCGACCGCGAAGGAGTCCAGCCCCAGCGGGAGGACGAAGGCCAGCAGCTTCAGCACACCACCAGACCGGCATCCTCAACCGCGCGGGCGCCCGGCCGGACCGGCCTTTGGCAGACTCGGGCCGTGGCGACGGCGGAGGAGGCGACGCGGGCTGCCCTGCTGCGCCGGGGGTTCTTCTTGGAGTATGTGACGCTGGCGTGGAACGTGGCCGGGATCGTGGTGCTGGCTGTCGCGGCGATCTGGGCCTGGTCGGTGGCGCTGGCCGGGTTCGGCCTGGATTCGCTGATTGAGATCGGCGCGTCCACGGTGGTGATCTGGGAGCTGTCGGGCACGGGCGAGGATCGCCAGCGCCGCGGATTGCGGCTGATCGGCTATGCGTTCGCCACCCTGGCGGCCTACCTCCTGGTGCAATCCACCGTGGTGCTGGCCATCGGGTATCACCCACGACACTCTGTGCCCGGGATCGCGTGGACCTCGGGTACGGCGGCGGTGATGTTCGCGCTGGCGTCCGGCAAGTCTCGCACCGGCCGGGCGCTTGGCAATCCCGTGCTCCAGACCGAGGGGCGGGTCACACTGATCGATGGGATCCTGGCCGCCGCGGTGCTGCTGGGCCTTACGCTGAACGCCGCGCTGGGGTGGTGGTGGGCCGACCCGGCAGCCGGGTATGTGCTCGTCTTCTACGCGGCCCGCGAGGTACGGGAGATCTTCTTCGGCGAGCTGCGCCAGACAGGCAAGACTTGAATTTCCGACGATCAAACCTGCGACCGGCTGCTTTCAAGATCGTCAGATGCGACGGCTTGATCTGCCAAGTGCCAGGTCACCGGTCTTGTCGGCTTACCGCGAGTGACCGTGAATCCCCGCCATTCCCCACCCAGGCACGCAACGGGCACAAGCCTCAGCCCATACCATCCGTGGTGCGCCGCATCAACAGCTCGGGTCGCGACCGTCCGGATCGGTTCAAGCTGGGCCACCCCCCTTGGCCGGTCCTCCTTGGTCAGAAGCTCCCCTTCAGCTCAGTTGGGAGCCGTTGAGGCGGGGTCATCTAGAAGATGATCTCCCAAATTCCTCTCAGTTGATCAAGGAGGAGCTTGGCCAGGCCGAACCGGGAACCGTGTATCACGCCAACCGCTCAGGAGCGTACGAGCCTGGCGATGGCCTCGGAGGCTTCGTGGACCTTGTCGGTGGCGGTGTCGCCGCCTTCGGCGATGGCGCCGGCGACGCAGTGGCTGAGGTGTTCTTCCAGTAGCCCGAGTGCCACTGATTGCAGGGCCTTGGTGGCGGCGGCTACCTGGGTAAGGATGTCGATGCAGTACTTGTCGTCCTCGACCATGCGTTGCAGGCCGCGGATTTGCCCTTCGATCCGGCGTAGCCGGATGAGGTAGTTGTCCTTGTTCTGGGCGTACCCGTGCATGTGGCTCTCCGGCCTCGGTGCGGCGCCTTCCGCGCTGGGGTTTTCACTGTATGGCGATGCCGGGGGTGGCGGCAGTGCATGTGCGGTTTGCAGGTCAGCCCGATGAGCCGAACTGGACGGGGACGTTCAGGATTTGCGTGGCGCGCCAGGTGGCAGCGCCCGGCCCGAGCTGCCAGACGGTGAGCCTGGTGCGATGGACGGCCAGCGCGTCGAACCCGCCCGCTGGCCCTGGGGCCAGTGTCGCGGTGCCGGGGGGCAGTGCGGGCAGGGATTGCCACCGGGCCCCGGCGCTGGCGATGGTCTCGGCCCGGTTTCCGCTCAGGACGATCGTGGCCGCGCCGGTGGGCCCGAAGGATGCTGAGGACAGCTTCGCGCCGCCGGGCTTGAACGGCGGGGACAAGGCCCAGTGCCTGCCATTGTCCGCGGACCAGGCAGCGAGCAGGCCCACGGTAACACCGGCGCCCGCTTGCAGCAGTGCCACGGTGCGGTTCGTGGTGCGGGCCAGCCGGAGGACGGTGACAGCCCGGCGGGCCAGCGCGGCGGGCAGGTACGGTCCCGATGCCTGCCAGAGCCCATCCCTGGTAGTGAAGATGCCGGCCACTCCGGGGCGGCCGCATGCCCCGGCGAGCAGCGGCAGCCCTGAGGGGGTGAACACCGCTGCGGTGAGCCTGTGCAGGCCGCAGCGGCGGCCGGCCGGGGTCGCGCCGAGGGCCCGCTGGGTGGTGAGTGTTTCCCAGCTGGTGTAGCCGGGGCCGGCGAGCTTGGCGGTTCCACTGGTGAGCAGGGCGAGCAGGTTCCCCGTTGCGGGTGCGGCGGCCAGGGCATCTGGGACGTCAGCGAGGGGCCCATCGAGTGGCCCGGTCGGCGACCATGCCTGGCCGCTGTCGCGGGTGGTGGTCAGTGGCGTGTAGGTGAGGTACTGGCTGGGCCGGATCCCGGTGATCAGCGATTGCCCGCCGGTGCCGGCTGTGACCAGGCCGCCGTTGTCGGCTACCCCGGGCGGGGTGACCAGCTTCCACGCGGTGCTTCCGGCCGGGCGGGCGAATAGCTGCCAGAAGTTGTTGTGGGTGGCGGCC
>DASXKD010000253.1:0-2712 GCA_036497045.1 Streptosporangiaceae bacterium
CCGCCACGGCCGCGGCCAGCTGACGCTTCACCTGCCGCAGGACTGGCACCGCGAGGCCGAGTGGCTCAGCCTGTTCCACGCGGGCTGCGGCCCAATGGCCTTGCCTTAAGTGATCATGTGCGGGCTGAGCAGGTGGAACACGATTTTCCGGGTGACGTTGGTGACGCTCGGCTCGCCGGGCTTGCGGGCGGGGAAGTCGCCGGATTTCTTGGTCTTGCGGGGGCTGGCCCGGTCCGGGCGGTCCCGGGTGAAGGTGCCGGGGGCGAGGATCTTGAGCAGGAACGTGGCGAACGCGAGATCAGCCTGCTCAGGGGGAAAAAGCCGCGACGGTATCCGTCGCGGCGGCTAGGGCATGCGGGAAGCTGATCGTGTCCGGGGGAATCCCCGCAGCGGCTGCCCCGATCCCGATGATCTTGCAGATGGCCTGGTAGACGGCGAACAGTGCCCACATTTCCTGCTCGACGCCGGCGGGGTCCTTGCTGCGCAGGACCGGCTGCCCGTCACCCATATCCGTCTTGTGATGGCCGATGACGGTCTCGCATCCCCACCGCCGCGGGTAGCAGCACGCGAGGTCCAGCGCCGGGTACTCCTCCGGGTCGAGCAGGTCGGTGACCAGGCAGAACACCTCGGAGGTCTCCTCGTCCCCGTCGTCCCCGCGGCCGCCGCCTTCCGGTGCCGTGTGCACGGTGTACTCGATGACCCGGACGAGCAGCGGCGGGCCGTCCTTCGTGCGGGGCGGCTTCAGCTCCGCGAGATAGGTGCCGTCGGCCAGGACCTTCACCGGCTTCAGCGTGAAGGACGCCGAGGCGCGCCACAAGATGTGCGCCCCGGTGGCGAGGAACTCCCGCGCCAGCGCCCAGGACAGGAACTTGCGGTCCGCCAGCACCAGCATCCCCGGCCCGAAACAGCCGGACTCCAGCAGGTCGCGGGCTAGGGCCTGCTCAGAGTCCCGGTACGGGCCCATCGACGCACCGAGCAGGCTCCCGGTCCCGGACTCTGCTGCCGCCAGCCACCTGACCTGCGGGAACGCGCCGTCACGGGTCTGGTTGGACGGCCGGCCGAAGTGCTCGTCGTTCGCCTCGCTGTCCGGCACGTCCGAGGTCGACCCGTCCATCGAGACGACCCGGTGCCCGCAGCAGAACACCCCGGGATCCTGCTCGCCGCCGATCGGCCCGGTGACCTGCTCGAGCAGGAACCGGACCGGTGCCGGGCCGAGCTTGCCGCGGCCCCGCGACAGCGAGGAGATGTTCGGCGGACGCCACCGCCGCCCGCCGCCCGCTTCCACCCAGCCGCCCGGGTCTAGCTGCTGATCTAGCAGGTCACGGGCACGCCGCTGGTGATACAGCCCGTCGGCCAGCTTGGTCATCACCTGCCCGTACCCGCAGTTCCGGCCACGGAACAGCCACAGCGCCAGCACGAAGTACATCACCAGCCGTGCCGGCAGCAGCCGGCGCCGTTGCTCCCGCGCCCCGGCCGCCTCCACCGCCTCGTCCACCAGCTCCGGCGTGAAAACCCTGGTCAGGACACCAACCGAGATCCGGTCCGGCAGCCAGCCGTCCGGAGACAGCCCCTCAGAACCATCATGCGCCACAAAACAGTAACGATACCACGGCAGACACTAAAGCAAGGCCATTGGGCAGTGGTCCCGGGGTGCGTGATTGGTCCTGGCTAGTCCAGGCTTGTCCTTTTGCCTTCAGGGGTGAGGCCACTGCCCTTAAGTTTTCGGTGGAACGTCCCATTCTGGGAGATTCGACTTTGTGATATCGATGGTGTAAGTGACTTCTTCGGTGTGCCGGGTGCGTCGTTCGGCTGTGGTTCTTCCGGAGGTTCGCTGGCGGCCCTGGCGGTGGCGGGGCAGGGCGAGGATCGCGGCGTTCAGCCTGGCCAGGGGGCTGGAGGGGCGGTGGCCGCAGTGCCGGCAGGGTACCTCGGCGGCGACGTGGGAGCGGATGAGGCCGAGGACGGCGGTGAACGGGATGAGCCCGGGGTCGATGCCGGCGGATCCCGCGGCGCGGGCGGCCGCGGTGGCGGTCATGTTGCAGCTGAGCAGCAGCGCCCAGGCCTCCTGTCGCACCAGGTCCGGGGTCCGGCCGCGCAGTGGCCGGCGGGGGCCGCGGACCGTCCTCTTCAAGTGAAGGAACGCAATTTCGATTTGCCATCTCTCTGCATACAGGACAGCGATCTCCGCAGCGGGGAACGCCTGATGGTCCAGCAGGGTGGTCAAGACCCGCATCCGGGTCGTTTTCACCCGGCCGCTGCGGGTCGTCGCGGTGATGGTGAAGGTGACCAGCCGGGCCAGGGTGTCCGGGAGCCGTTCCGCGTGCGGGTCGCCGGTGTCCTTCCTGCGCCGGGTGCGCATGCCGTCTGACTCGTGCAGCATGACCAGCTCAGACCCGTCGGGCAGCGTCTTCACCGTCTTGAGCGGGACGGACTTCGCGCCGTCCTTGACCCGCCAGGCCAGCTCGGCGCCGGTGCCGGTGAACCGGATCCAGCGGTACATGGAGAAGAACCCGCGGTCGGCGAGATTGAGGATGCCCGGCCCGAAGCTGCCTTCCAGCTCGTCTGCCAGGGCGTTCTCCCCGTCGCGGTAGCCGCCGAGCGCGGCCCCTTTCCACCGGAAGGACGCGGTGCGGACGTGCGCGGTGACCCGCAGCAGCGGCCGGGCGCGGTCCGCGGGCGTGCCGAACTCGCCTCCGAGTACGTCGTTGCGGT
>DASXKD010000254.1:0-4707 GCA_036497045.1 Streptosporangiaceae bacterium
CCCGGCCGGGGAACAGGGGCTTAGGGAGCGTCTGGTCCGATAGGGCCCGGCCCGGTGGGGCCTGGTGGCGTGGGGTCCGCGGGAGGCGGCCCGGGTGAGTCCGCCGCGCTGGGGGGCACTGTCGGGTAGGGGGGCTCCCAGACTGAGGCACCCGCTGGGCCGGTGGGGGTGTACGGCTGGCGGGTGTGAGCGGCGGTCAGGCGGTAGTAGATCAGCGTGGCCACCAGTGCCAGGAATGGCGAGATCAGGGTGCCGGTCACGACGCTGTTCACGAAGGTGCGCAGGAAAACCGGCAGGTGCCCGAGCACGATGCCGAGCACGATGCCGAACGCGATCAAGATCGGGAACACCAGGACGTAGGTGCCGAACACCCGCCACGCGTAGCCGCGCA
This sequence comes from Streptosporangiaceae bacterium, assembly GCA_036497045.1. Lineage (GTDB taxonomy): Bacteria > Actinomycetota > Actinomycetes > Streptosporangiales > Streptosporangiaceae > DASXKD01. The sequence continues at coordinate 392 of DASXKD010000254.1, forward strand.
CGGTCCGCATACTGTTGCCGAACGCCTCGAACACTCCCGCGCCCCCGATCACGATGAACGGGATGATCAGGCTCCAGTACGTCAGCAGGATGAGGCCGGGCACGATGAGCAGGAAGAAGCCGATCGCGATGCCGATGCCGGCCAGGATGGCGGCCCCGATGACCGGCAGGATGAAGGGGCCCGCGGCCCGCACCGTCTCGGACAGGTTAAGGTCGACGCGGCCGTCGCGGACATCCTGGACCGCTTTGATCAGCGATGCCTGAACCACGTAGGTGGCCGCGAAGCTGATGATGAGGCCGAGGAACGCGGCGAAAGTCCCGGCCAGCGACAGCAGGGCGACCAGGACCGCGGTGATCACGTAGATCACGAAGGAGATCAGCAGGAAGTGGCGTGCGTACCGCCGGTACAGGTCCCAGGCCTCTGTCAGAACGCCAGTGAGCGGACTCATGAGCTGATCGTATGACAGCACCGCCGGATGAGACCTGGCTCTTTGTGGGTGTCGCGGAAGATCTCGTCCGGCCCGTTCGGGACAGCGTCAGCGCATGGGCGGGGCGCATGCCTGGAATGGATGATCACCGCGGGCACCCGGAAATAACCGGGCCGATGGCTGTGCGTCTCCGGGCACGGGCAATGGTGGCTAGCTGACGAACCGGCCGGGGAGCTTGCCCGCCGCGGGGTGCGAATCCGGCCAGACGAGGACGCCGTTCACGAAGACGTGCTGCACGCCGGTCGCCAGTTCGCGCGGGCGATCGTAGTCAGCGTGGGCGGCCGGGCCCGCCGCACCGATGACGCACAGGTCGGCGGCCATCCCTTCGGCGATCCGGCCCCGGTCGCGCAGGCCGTAGACGTCCGCCGCGTTGGTGGCCAGGTGCCGGGCCAGCTGCTGGTACCCGGTCTCGGGCCCGGCGCCGAGGTAGTACCCGGCGAGCCGGGCGAACGCGCCATAGCCGCGCGGGTGCGGGTGCTGGCCCTGGTAGATCCCATCGGATCCGGCGCAGTGCCGGGCGTGGGAGCTGATCCAGGCCAGCTGATCATCGGAGAGGCCGAGCCGGTCCAGGTGACCGCCGACGCCGAGGTCCGCCGCGACCAGCAGATCGAGCACCCAGTCCCCCGGCGGCCGCGACTCCCGCACCGCCACCTCGGCCACCGAAAGCCCGGCGATCCCGGCCCGGTCACCCGGCACCGTGCCCAGATAGACATTGCGCAGGTAAGACTCGGTGAGCTTCTCGCGATCGAGGAGCGCAGCCCGCTGCCCGGGATCGGTGAGCGCGGCCAGCGTGCGGTCCGGGCCACCGGCCTGCACCTCCGGCGGGAGCAGTAGCTGCGCCAGGATCGTGCTGGACTTCCGGTAGAAGTACATGTCGTAGGTGACGGCCACCCCAGCCTCGTCGGCGGCGGTGATCGCGGCCTGGATGTCGGCGGGCTCCCCCCACAGATGGCTGGCGTGCACCCGTACCCCGGCGCCCGCCCCGACCGCCGCGAGTTCGTCCAGCCCGGCCCGGACGTTCGGGCCGTAACCGCGCAGGTGCGATACATAAGGCCGGTCTGCCTGGGCCAGCGGCCGGGCCATCCCGGCCACCTCACCGGCCGCCCCGAACCGGCTCGGCAGGTAATCGAGCCCGCTGGACAGCCCCACCGCGCCCGCGGCCAGCGCGTCCTCGACCTGACGCCGCGCCGCGGCCCGCTGCGCCCCGGTCAACGGGCCGGCCGTCATCCCGGCGACGTTGTGCCTGATGGTTCCCTGCGAGGCGAGCACCGCCACGTTCTGCACCAGCCGGCCGGTCACCGCCTCGGCGAAGTCGGCCACGCCGAAGTCCCTGACCGGTTCCAGCGCCCCGTTGACCGGTGCGAAGTACCGGTTCAGGTACCGCACCGTGCCGGAGTCAGCCCCGATCCACGATTCCCCGTCCTGGCCCACGACCAGCGTGGTCACGCCCTGCGCGAGGGCACCCTCCAGCCGCCCGGAAGCCAGCAGCGGCCCCTCCGCGTGCACGTGGGCGTCGATGAACCCCGGGCACACCACGCTGCCCGGCGCCAGGTCGATCACCTCGCACTCACCCGGCGGCACCTCGACGTGCCCGACCGCGGCGATCGCTGGTCCCTCGATCAGCACGTCAGCCAGGCGCACGGTGGTGCCCACGCCGTCGGCGACCAGCCCGCCACGGAGCAGAATGCGAGAGTTCACCGGGGATCCTGCATCAGGGATGCTGGCTGCTGACCGAGATGACCTCGCCGGTCAGGTAGGAGGCGTAGTCGCTGGCCAGGAACGCGATGACGCTGGCGACCTCCCACGGCTGCGCCGCGCGGCCGAACGCCTCCCGGCTGGCCAGTTCGGCGAGCAGTTCCTCGCTGGTCACCTTGGCCAGGAACGGGTGCGCGGCCAGGCTCGGTGCCACCGCGTTGACACGGATCCCGTGCGCCGCCACGTCCAGGGCCGCGCACCGGGTCAGCGCCATCACCCCGGCCTTTGCCGCCGCGTAGTGCGCCTGGCCCGGCTGCGCCCGCCAGCCGAGCACCGAGGCGTTGTTGACTACGGCGCCGCCGCGGCCCTGGGCAACAAGCTGGCGCAGCGCGGCCCTGGTGCAGCGGAACGTGCCGTTCAGCGTGACGTCGAGCACCCGCGACCATTGCTCGTCGGTCATGTCAAGCACCGAACTGGTACCGCCAAGACCGGCGTTGCTGACCATCACGTCGATCCCGCCGAAGCGCCGCACCGCCCCGTCGATCAGCGCCCCGACCTGCTCCTCGACGGTCACGTCGCACACCTGCGACCACACCCGTGCGCCAAACTCGGGGGCCAGTTCGTCGTGTGCCGCGGCGAGCCGCCGTTCGTGGGCGTCGCTGAGGGCGACCTGGGCGCCCTCCGTCAGGCAGCGGCGCACGACGGCCGAGCCGATGCCGGTGCCGGCCGCGGCGGTGACGACCACGACCTTGCCCGCGAGCAGGTCGCGCCCGGCGGGCGGCCCCGGCGGGGAGAGCGCAGCCGGGGTCACGCCCGGGCCTGGCGGGGCAGGCCGAGCGCCCGCTCGGCGATGATCGTGCGCTGGATCTCGTCAGACCCGCCGTAGATCGTGTCGGCGCGGCTGAACAGGAACAGCCGCTGCCAGTCGTCGAGGTCGTAGGGCGCGCCGCGGGCCACCATCGAGGGCGCGCCCTGCACATCCATGGCCAATTCACCGAGTTCCTGATGCCACCGCGACCAGAGCAGCTTCAGTTCCGACGGCCCGGTGCCGCCAGCGCCGCCCGCGAGGGTGCGCAGCGCGTGCGCGCGCATCGCCTCGAGGCCGATCCATGCCCGGCCCAGCCGGTCGCGGATCTGCGGATCGCCGCTCGCCCCGGTCTGCCTGGCCAGCTCGACCAGCCGGTTCAGCTCGCGCTCGAACCCGACCTGCTGGCCCAGGGTGGCCACGCCGCGTTCGATGGCCAGCGTGGCCCGGGCCACCCGCCAGCCGTCGCCCGCCTCGCCGACGACCAGGTCAGCGTCGGTATGGGCACCGTCGAAGAACACCTCGTTGAACTCCGACGTGCCGGTGAGCTGCCGGATCGGGCGGACCGTGATCCCGGGCTGCCGCATCGGGACCAACAGGTAGGACAGGCCCGCGCCGCGTTTGGATCCCGGCTCCGTGCGGGCCAGCACGAAACACCAGTCCGCCTCCACGGCCAGCGACGTCCACACCTTCTGCCCGGTGATCACCCACTGCCCGCCCGCCTCCCCTTCCCCCTTCACCAGGCGGGCCGTGGTCGACACCGCGGCCAGGTCAGAACCGGCGCCCGGCTCGGAGTAGCCCTGGCACCAGAGTTCCTCGACCGCCGCGATCGGCGGCAGGAACCTGCGTTGCTGCTCGGGTGTGCCGAAGGCGATCAGCGTCGGCCCGAGCAGTTCCTCGCCGAGGTAGCCCACCCGCGCCGGGGCCCGGCTGCGCGCGTACTCCTCATAGAAGATGACCTGCTGCGCCAGCGTGGCGCCGCGGCCGCCGTGCTCGGGCGGCCAGCCGAGGCAGGTCCACCCCGCGGCCGCCAGATGCCGGTTCCAGGCCACCCGTTCGGCGTGCGCTTGGTGCTCGCGCCCGGGGCCGCCCGCGTCCCGCAGCGCGGCAAAACGACCGGTGAGATTGGCGGCGAGCCATTCGCGGATATTGCGCCTGAACTGCTCATCCTGCGGGCTGGAGCGCAACCCTGTGCCTCCCTGCGACGGACCCGCGGGCCCGCAGGGGGGGTTGCAGGCCCGCGGGAGCTCCGTGGCTGGCCAGCGACTGCCCGCCGCGCGTAAGAATCAGCCTACCAAGCACTTGCTTCGCTCGCTGGCGCCTGGCGGA
>DASXKD010000255.1:0-6444 GCA_036497045.1 Streptosporangiaceae bacterium
CGGCCGACCTCCGGGTCGCAGGACAGGGAGAAACCCGACCGGCGGGCCCGGTCAGTGGCCTCTCGGACCAGCGAGGGTACGGGGGTGTCCACGAACGGCACTCTAACCGGCAAGCCACTGCTGGGTCCACGATGAGGTTGCTGCCGGCAACTCGCCCGCGGCACGATCGTCCAGGGCGTCGGCCACCACGAACGCCACACAGCGCAGCGTGACCGATGTCACGCACTCGCCAGATCCGTAACGAGTGGTATACGGGTGATCATCTCCGCATATCGGATCGAAAAAGTCAGCGATGATCACCCGTATATCTGGCGTTATACGCCCGGAGGGCTCGGGTGATCTTCGATCACCCGTATAACGCCGAATCGGAGCGGCTGAGAAACTGTGTGCGCCCATTGGATCGCGGCGCGCAGATCGTCTGCTTCTGTGCATGACGGGTCGTGTCGCGGAAGCAAGTACCGGGATGGCGGTCTGGGCTGCGTGGCACCTGGGTCTTCGGCTGGCCGTCGCCCGAGCCGCTGGAGGCGGCCGGCGGGTGTGGAGATTCCGCAGTCAGGTGCTCCAGCTGTCCGGGCGGCCCGGTGTGGGTTGGTAGCGGCACATGATGCCGGTGCGGATGGAGGAGTTCAGGTGCGCCCCGGCGATCGGTGCCACGCGGGCAATGCGGTCGATGGCCGTGCGGAGGGTACGGGTCACGTTCACCCGTGCTCGTTCGGCGTCGGCGCTCGCCCGGCGCGGGCGCCCGGCGAGCCCGGTTGCCCGGTGCAGCTCACCGGCCAGTGCTTGGCGTTCGTTATGGATTCTTTCGGCGGAGACGCTGTCTCCGGTGCGTTCAGCGGCGGCGAGTTCACTGTCCAGCCCGCGGATCCGGTCACGGTAGGCATCCCGGGCCGCCTGGTCCAGCAGCGGCCCGGTGTCCGAGGCGGCCAGCCCTGGGCCGCCGGCCGCTAGGTCGAGGGCCGGGATGTCGCTGCCCGGGGCGGCCAGCAGGGCGCGCAGGTAGTGCAGGCCGCGGCTGTCACGCAGCCTGGCGTGCTCGGGGCCCGCCTGCAGCAGCCAGTCCTCGCCGTCGCGCCGCAGGCTCCACCGCGCCGGGGCGGCGACCCGCCTGCTCAGCGTTCCGCTCATCCCCAGCCGCCGGGCGATGGCCTGGGCCCGGGACCGGCAGGCCGAGGCGGTCTCGCGGTCCCCCGCCGCCTGCCGCAGGCTCAGCGCCCGTGACGCGGCCTCCAGACTGAGCGCCAGGCAGGGCAGGGCACCGGACTGTTCCGCGAACGCGATGGCCTGCTGCAGTGACTGCACCGCCTCGTCGAGCAGCCCGAGCTGCGTGTCCAGCAGTCCGAGAAACAGCGACACCGGCCCTAGACACATGCCGGCTCCGCCGAACAGCGCCAGCCGTCCCCGGTAGGGCAGCAAGGCCTCACGCAGCTGCGCGGCGGCGGCGGCGTCGCCACACGGAGTGGCGACGAACGCCAGCCCCGCGGCCGAGCCGAGCTGCCGCGGGCCCGATCCGGCCAGCACAGCGGGCAGAATCCTGTCCAGTTCGGTCTGGGCTTGGTCGGTGCGCCCGATCAGCACCAGCCAGACCGCGATACCTGCCTCCATGAAGTGCCCGGGCAGCCGGCGGGCCAGGGCCTGCATCTGATCAAGCATGCCCGGGTCCGCCGGCTCGCCCCGGTAGAAGGTGATCTCCCCCCGCACGCTTCCGACCACGCGATATGTGTCGGGCAGCCCAGCCCGCGGGCCTTCCGCGGCTACGCCCGCGATCAGCTCGTTTGCCTCGTCGAACCGCCCGCGGAGGTTCGCGAGCATCGCCTGCCGGGCGGTCGCCATGACCACAGCCTTCGCGTCACCTGCCGCGACCGCCGCGTGGCCGAATGCCGCTAGGGCCGACTCGGCCTCCGCGACCCGGGCGAGTTCCATCAGGGCCACGAACCGCCAGAACATGCCGTCCCGTTCGCGGGTACCGTCTCCCGCGGCCCGGGCCAGGTCGATGATCTCCGATGCGGCGGCCAGCCGGTCCTCCGCCCCGGCGGGATCCCACAGCGCATTCAGCCGCGCATCCAGCACCTCGGCGAGCACTCCCGGGTCGTGCGACTCGCGGGCGAGCTTGACCGCCTCGCCGGTGAGCTCCCGCCGCCGCGGCCCCGCCGAGGAGTCGGCCATCAGCTCGCGAGCCAGCCGACCCAGCAGCCGAGCCTTCGTGGCGTCGTCCGCGGCCTGCGACAGGGCCAGCTCCAGCAGGCGGATCAGGCCGGTGTTGATATCAAGAAACTCCGTCTGCGACGGCGCCCGGAGCGCCAGCTGTACCAGGGGGTCGGCCGTGCCGGTGCCGTCGGCCAGGTCGGCGGCCAGCGACCGGGCAACGCCCGGCAGCCCGGCAGAAGCCAGCCACACCGCGCGCCGGTCTTGCGGGGCCAGGCCGGGCAGGACGGCGGCCAGCTCATCCTCGCTCAGCCCGGCCAGCCGCAGCTGCGTTCCCACGCCCACCGGCAGCATCGCCGTGACGACCACGGCGGTCCCGGCGGCTGCCACCCGGGCGGCGACCATCTCCAGCAGCCGCAGAGCCTCCGCTCCGCCATGATCAATGTCGTCGATCACAATCAGCCGACGGTTCCCGTTGCTCAGCACGCGGGCAGCGCTATCCAGCGCCAGCGGGCCAGCGTCGTCGAGCACCTGGGAGACCAGATCGTCGGGCGCGCCGACGTCGGTCAGCAGCCGAGCCCATGCCAGCGCGCCGGGCTGGCCGGTTATCACGGCGGTGCGCAGCACCGTGAAGCTGCGGCGGGTGCCCTCCCGTGCCGCAGCAGCCGCCAGTTCGGTGCGGCCAGAGCCCGGCGGGCCGGTGATGGCCAGCACGCAGCCGCGGCCGTCGGCGGCACGGTCAAGGACGCGCCCGACCTCGGCCGTTTCGCGGCGCCGGCCGGCAAGGACCACACACGATGTATACCGCACCGCGGCCCGCTGGCACATCCGCGGCTGACCGAACGATTTGTTCGCACCTGGTTTACGCCTTCTGGTTACAGAGCCGAAGGAGACCAGTCATGACAACACTTCGTCCCCCCGCCAGCGTGCCCAGCGCGGCACCGGACCTACTGGCCGCGATCGCGGCCTGGGACCAGGCGGCGTGGAACCTGGCCGCGCTCGCGCTCGTGGCCGCTGGCGACGGACCCCCAGAGATGACGGCCGCGGCGCAACAGCTGGTCAGCGTCTGCGGGATCACCGCGGCACCGGGACAGCCGGTGCCCGGAGCTGACACGGCGACCGCCCAGCAGATCGCCAGCCAGGCCGCGGCCCCGTTGCACCAAGCCGCTGCGCTGGCCACCGGCCGCGCGATCAGCTGGAGCGACCAGAGCGACGAGGCGCTGCTGGCCCAGGGGCGCGCAAGCGCCCTCGGCGCCCGGTTTTTCGCTGAGGTGGTGCTGCCCGCGATGGGCGACCTCAGAGGCCGCGTGGCCGCTCCCGGCGCCCGCATGCTCGACGTCGGAACCGGCGTCGGTGCGCTGGCCGTCGCCTTCGCCCAGGTGTTCCCGCGGCTGGGGGTGCTGGGGATCGACGTGCTCGACCGGCCCCTGGACTTGGCCCGCCAGAACATCGCCGCCAGCGACGTCGCCGCCCGGGTGACGGTCCGCAAGCAAGACGTCGCAGGCTTCACCGACGACACCGGCTTCGAGCTGGCCTTCCTCCCCGCGCCGTTTGTCCCGCCCCCGGCCATGCACACCGGCCTGCCCCGGGTCGTGGCGGCGCTGCGCCCCCGCGGCTGGGTGTTCATGGCGCACGGCAAATTCGGCGGCACCCCGGCCGAGGACTCCCTCACCAGGCTCAAGACGCTGGTCTACGGCGGCACGCCGCTGGGCGAAGCGGAAGCTTTCAACCTGCTGCGCGGCGCCGGGCTGACCTCGGTCCGGCCGGTACCCACACCCGAGGGGGCACCCGGCATCACCATCGGCCAGAAATCAGCCTGACCAGCACCGCTGCCACCACCGACACCCCTGGTCCCCGGCGTCTCTCAACTCGAGGGCGCCGAGCAGGAATCCCCGCAACAACGGGATACCGCCCGGTGGCCCGTCGTTTAGCGCCGGATTCACCCCGTACGTGCCATTCAACAACTACGGCGCATGCGACAGCAGCACGTTCATGACGCTATCGCTCGATGGCCCTGCGGCCATGGCGCTGCCTTGGCGATGTGGGAGCCGTTACGGCCCGGCCGAAGTGATGCCGTCCAGCTTCCCGGTCGCGTCCCGCAAGCAGCAACCGTGACCCATACCAGGAGAAGGGAATCACATGCCAGTCCACGAGGACCGCTCTGACGTCACGCGCTTCAGTCACGTCGACGCGAGCGGGGATGCCGAGAGCCTGATCGCCTTCCTCGACACCGCCAACGCCCTGGCAGGGCTGCGTGCCGCCAAGCACAGCCTGGCCGACCAGCTGCGCCTCGCCCAGGCGCGCAGTGTGCTGGATGTCGGCTGCGGCACCGGCGCCGACCTGATAGCGATGGCCGGACAGCTGCCGCCAGGCGGGCGGGCGACCGGGATCGACGTCAGCGAATCGATGATCGCAGAGGCGCGCCGCCGCGCCAGCGGCCTCGACCTCAGCATTTCCTTCGACACTGGCGATGCGGCCAACCTGCCGTACGAGGACGCCAGTTTCGGGGCCTGCCGGGCAGCGACCGTGCTCCTGCACGTCCGCGACGCCGGCCAGGTGATCCGCGAGATGATCCGCGTTACCCGCCCGGGCGGCCGGGTCGCCGCGCTGGAGTTCGACCAGGACACCACCATGCTCGACCACCCCGACCGCCACACGACCCGAATCATCGTGCAGACCTTTGCCGACGCGACGGCCAACGGCTGGGCCGGGCGGCAGCTGCCGCGGTTGTTCCGCCAGGCGGGCCTGACGGACCTGTCGGTCCGCCCGGTCGTGAATCTCGGCGAGGCCGCGATGATCCACGCCATGCTCCGCCCCCACGTCGACCGGCTTTGCGCGGACAACGTCCTGACCGCCGCCCAGGCCGACGACTGGTGGCACGCCCTGGAGCAGCAGGCCGCCGACGGTCACTTCCTCGCCGGCGCGGTCATCTTCGTGGTCGCCGCCACCCGGCCCGACGGCCGGACCGGCTGATACAGCAGCCGGGCACTTGGTGCAGCAGGCCAGGAGCATTGGCCAAGGTGCCGGAGCACGCGCAGGCGCAGGTTCCGGTGCGCCCGGCCGAGCGGCGCCACATCGTGGAACTGCCCCAGCGCCACGATCTTCACGATGCGGGCTACTTCGCGCCCCGGGCACGTTCGAGCAGTTCCGGCCCTCGGGACCGCACATACCATTAAGCCCCAGCAGATCCATGGTGAAGGCCGCCAGCAAACGCGCATCATCGCCAGGATCGTGCGCCGGTCAGGTCAGCCATGCCTGTCAGGCGCATGGTTACACCCAGATCAACCCGATCTGCGTGCCATGACTAATGATCATCGGGGAACCGCCAGCCGCCCCGAACGGCGGGAATGCGCGCGGCGGTCATCGGCCGGTTGACCACTCTCCGCGATCAACACTGGGCACGGATGCGCGCGTGGCCATCACCCGCCGCCGACCGCGTTCTGCGGCCAGCGGCGGAGCACGGATGTGCAGGCGCGCCAGCATCGCGACCGTCCGCCGCAACCTGCCTGATCGCCGGACTGGCGGCTACCCGCGGGAAAGCCAGCTGGAGTTAGCCCGGCCCGGAACCGGTGACTACCCCGGCCGCTCGGCCGGCCTGGTCTCAGCGGATCGGCTCTGGCGGGTCGATGATGTCGGCTGCCTGCCGTAGCGCGCGGGCTATCCGCTCCCGCGGCCTCACTTTCTGCAGCTCTTCCGTCAGCTCGGAGACCAGCTCGCGCAACGGCGTCATGTCAAGCACTCCTGGCTCGCCGCCCGTGTTCGCCACCCTCCTGGCCTTGGCGGCCTGGGTTGTGCGGCGTGCCTGGTCAGCCAGGCGGCCGGCGACCAGGCCGCTCAGGCGCCTTCCCTCAGCCGGCGTGACGTCCCGGCCGGTGCCGGGGCTGACCGGCGTATCAGGGGCAGCACCTGGCTGCGTATCAGGGGTAGCATCATCCTGCGGATCCTCAGACATCGCAATCACCTCACTCCGCGATCCTGGACGGCCTGGCGTGCATGACGGGCAGGAACGCTTCCCGCCCGGCTCCTGTCTCCACTGCGATCACCTCTGACTCGTGGTCCCGATTGTCCTGGCGACGTACTGCTCCCATTGTCACCGGTCATCGTGTTGCACCCGGCGATGGCCCGCTTCCGCCAGTGTTCGCGGGGCAGTTCACGGCGCCCATCACCGTTGCGGCGCGCACAGATGACCCAGATCGGCGCCCGCCATGGCCGACATCGTCTGGCCTGGCAGCCGCGCCGAAGGCGGATCTGGTGCGTGCATGATGTGATGGCTTTCCCGGGGCGTAACGGCGGCCTGGT
>DASXKD010000256.1:0-6698 GCA_036497045.1 Streptosporangiaceae bacterium
AGCTGTCTTGATAACGGTCAATGTTGCGATCCTTGGCTTGCTCATGTTCAGGGTCCCCCGTCGGCTCTTCCGGCTGTTCCACCGACGCTCTGAACGCATTTCCGCGGTCACGGAGGCGATCAGGGCAAGGGCAGCTCTCCGGCGTCAGGCCGCGGATGCCAGTAAGGCGGCCGCGGTGCTCAGGAGAAGCTTGCAACCAGGTGATCGTGAACGATCTGAAGCATTGACCTACATCTCCCTCTTGCACGCCGTCGCCAAACAACAGCGACCACCAGCTGATGCCCCAACCAGCAGGATCGACGTGCTGCGCGAGGAACTAGACAGTTTGCGCCCCCACGTCACGAAGCTCTTTGACGGGGCCGGCGATTGCCGCCCTTGCGCACCTCGCTAACGCCTTGGAGCCGTAGGTTAGGGGCCATGGCAGACGACATGGCCGGCGCCTTCGCCACCTACGCCGCGACGACGCTCGACGGCTTGCTGGAACGCCAGCCGGAGTGGGCCACCGGCGTCGGCGATCATCGTTACGACGACCGGCTGACGGTGGGCACCGCCGCACACTACGAGGAAGCCAGCCGCTGGGCCGGTGACCGGCTGGCCGGGCTGGCGGGCATCGACGCCGAACAGCTTTCCCCCCAGTACCGGGTGGACGCCCAGATCCTGGCGAACCAGCTCACCCGCCTTCGGTTCATGATCGACGAACTGCGTGAGCACGAGTGGAATCCCATGGCCGCCAACCCCGGCCGCGCGATCTACAACCTGCTCGCCCGCGACTTCGCGCCGCTGCCGGACCGGCTGCGCAGCGCCAGCCGGCGGCTCGCCATGCTGCCGGAGTCACTGGCCGCGGCCCGGTCGGTGCTCGGCACCATGCCCGAGGTCCACATCGAGACAGCGCTCACCCAGTTCGCCGGAACCTAGCGCCTGCTCACCGGGGAACTCACCCGGCAGGCCGCCGAAGCCGATGGCGGCGAGACAGGCCTTTCCGCCGTGCTGCCGCAGGCCCTGGAGGCCCTGGCCGCGCACACCAGGTGGCTGGAGGAACGGCTGGCCAGCGGCCGGCCCGACGGTTTCCGTGAGCCACGGCTTGGCACCGAACTGTTCTCCCGCAAGCTGCGCCTGGTGCTCGACACCGAACTCCCCGTCGAGCAGATCCTGGCCCGCGCGGAAGCCGACCTGGCCCGGATGACCGAGGAACTGGGCGTCGCAGCGGCCGATTTCATGGCGGTCCAGAGCGGCACAGCCGGGGCCGAAACGGACGTGGTGCGCGCAGCGCTCGACAGGCTCGCCGCCGACGCGCCCGACGACGCCACCATTCTTGGTTTCGTGCGGACGGCGTACACCGCTCAGCGTGAGTTCGTGACAGCCCACGACCTGGTCACGGTGTTCGACGACCCGCTTGAGGTGATCCCGATGCCGGAGATCGACCGAGGTGTGGCCGTCGCCTACTGTGACTCGCCCGGCCCGCTGGAGACCGCCGCGCTGCCCACGTTCATCGCCGTGTCACCGACGCCCGAAGGCTGGACACAGGAGCGGGTCCGGTCGTTCTACCGCGAGTACAACCGGCACATGATCCACAACATCATGGTCCACGAGGCCATGCCCGGCCACGCCCTGCAGCTACAGCACTCCCGAAGGTTCACCGGCGCCTCACCGGTGCGGGCGGCCTGGCGGTCGGGCTCGTTCGTCGAGGGCTGGGCCGTCTACGCCGAGCAGGTCATGAACGGCCACGGCTACCCCGGCGAGGGCAACCCGGCCGCGCTCCGGACCCAGCGGCTGAAGGGCAAGCTCAGGACCCTCATCAACGCGATCATGGATACCCGCGTGCACTGCCTCGGCATGACCGAGGCGGAGGCCATGGACCTGATGACCGGCGCGGGCTACCAGGAGGAGGGCGAGGCAGCGGGCAAGTGGCGCCGCGTCCTGCTGACCTCGACCCAGCTTTCCACGTACTACGTGGGTTTCCTCGAGGTCGACGGCCTGGCCACGGACCTGCGGCGGGAGCACCCCGACTGGCCGAAACGGCAGTTGCACGACGCGATGCTCGCGCACGCCTCGCCCCCCGCCCGCCACCTGCGCACGCTGCTTGGCGCCCGCCCGGCGGGCTGAGGCGTGGCGAGCGTGCTGCGGGTCTCCTCCCGCAACGCCCGCTTCCAGCAGTGGCAGGCCCTGCTCGGCAACAGGAACAAGCGGCAGCGCGCCGGGGAGTTCCTGGTCCAGGGGGTCCGGCCGATCTCGCTGGCCGCCAGGTTCGGCTGGCGGTTCCGCGCGCTGATCCACGACTCGCAGCACCCGCTGTCGCAATGGGCGCAGGCCCTGCTGCGCGACGCCGGGGCGGTGCGGGTGCCGATGGCGCCCGAGTTGCTGGCGGAACTCGGCGAGAAGGATGAGGGCGTCCCCGAGCTTGTCGCGGTCGTGGAGATGCCCGCCGATGACCTCGGCCGCATCGAGGCCGGCGACGGCTTCCTCGGTGTGGTGCTGGACCGCCTGGCCAGCCCGGGCAACGTGGGCAGCATCATCAGGTCCGCAGACGCCCTCGGCGCGCACGGGGTCATCGTCACCGGGCACGCGGCCGACATCTATGACCCGCGGTGCGTGCGGGCCAGTACCGGCTCGTTGTTCGCGCTGCCGGTGGTCCGCGCGCCCGGGCCGCGGGAAGTATTCGCCTGGGTAGCGGCGCAGCGTGGCCGGGGCTGCCCGGTGGTGCTGGCCGCCGCCGACGAGCACGGCGACCTGGACGTGTTCGGTTTCGACCTCACCCAGCCCGCACTGCTGGTCATCGGGAACGAGGGCACCGGGCTGAGCGCCGCGTGGCGGGAGGCGTCCGATGCGGTGGTGCGCATCCCGATGGCCGGCGCGGCGAGTTCCCTGAACGCGGCGGCCGCGGCGACCGCCATGCTGTACGAGGCGGCAAGGCAGCGCCGCACCAGATCCTGATTTATTGCGATACGCACCCCAGGGCCAGCGCCGTCCCGGCCGCCGCGCACCGGGCCGTGGTACCCCCCAACTTCGTGATCATGACTCAGGTGTTGGTATAGGCCCCGGCTGACTACTGCCCGTCCCTGGCGCTCGGCTGGTATCAGCACGGCGGTTGCCGCCTCCTACAGATGAGGGATGCGCTATCCGCCAATCGGCGGATGACGCCAGGCGGCCCGGCCGCGATCCTGGTACACGTCGCCGGGCCGCCGCTCACCAGGTGCGCGGCAGGCCGGGCACCGCGTGCGAGGGGGCTCGCCATGAAGCAGCTGAGGATCACCAAGCGACATCGCCCGGACGACTGGCGGCTGGAGCCGCTGCCGCTGGATCCGCGTGACCCCGACATCGTCCGGGCCAAGGAACTCGCCCGGCGTTCCCGCGCCGTGGCCTCGCGCCCCGGCCGGGCGCAGCAAGCCCGGAGCTGAAGGCCGGGCCGCGCCTGCTGGCGGCCGGGGCAATCCCGTAGATCATTCGGCCCGCTGCGCGACTGCCGGGCGGACGGCTCACTGCGTCGTCGTCGCCGCCCATAGCTCCGCCATGGCCTGCCCCCCGCCTCGCGATCCCACCCGCCTCCCCTTCCCTCTTGATGGGGCCGCTCGCGACGGCATAGATCCGTGGGACACGCCTAGTGCGTGATCCAGCGTTCGGTCTGCTCCTGCCAGGTGGGGGCGTGGCCGGGCAGGGGCGTGTGCTGCCCCGAGCGCAGCCCATCGATGATCACCGCCAGGTGGCGCTGCCGAAGTTCGGCGCTGCGGGCGGCATCGCCGAGCCTGAAGCCAGCGAGGGACTCAAGCATGAACTCGACGTCGAGGAACGTGACGTCATCGCGCAGCAGTCCGGTGCCCCTGAGTCTCTCGAACATTTCGATCGCCAGCGACTGCATCTGTTCGGCCAGGGCCATCTGCTCCTCGCTCGGCACGAACATCCCGGCGAGCCGGACGGTCAGGCCGTGCGTGTTGGCGGCCACGATCCGGCGCAGGAAGTCGGTATATGCCTCCCATGGCCCGGCGCCGTCGGCCAGCGCCCGCCTGATCTCGGCGAGGTAGATCTCTTGCCCGTTGCGGCACAGGGTGCGCAGCAGGTCTTCCTTGCCCGCGTACCGGTGATAGAGGGCACCGATACCGACCCCGGCCCGCTCGGCCACGACGGCGATCGGTGCGCCCGGATCGTCAAGGAACACCTCGCGCGCCGCCTGAAGGATGACCTCGTCGTTGCGCGCTGCCTGCGCCTGGCGTCCCCGTAGCCGGGCCGGCCCTGCCGACATGGATACTCCTGCTTTACTTGAACGGATCATTCAGTTCTGATAGTCTTTGAACAGAACGTTTCGTTCAGATTAGCGACATTCGGAGGCCATAGCAATGACCAGCCCGGCCACACCCGACATCCAGAAGTTCCGGATCGACATCCCGCAGCCAGACCTGGACGACCTGACCGACCGCCTGGCCAGGACGCGCTGGCCGGCCAGCCTGCCCGGGGCCGCCTGGGAGCGCGGCGTACCCGTTTCCTACCTACGCGAACTGGCCCAGTACTGGCGCAGTGGGTTCGACTGGCGGGCCGCCGAGGCGCGGCTGAACGCTTATCCGCAGTACGTCACCGAGATCGACGGGCAGAAGATCCACTTTCTGCACGTGAAGTCGCCGGAACCGCAGGCTACGCCGCTGCTGCTGATCCACGGCTGGCCCGGCTCGATCGTGGAGTTCCTGCACGTGCTCGGCCCGCTCAGCGATCCGCGCGGGCACGGTGCCGCCGCCCCGGCGTTCGACCTGGTCGTCCCCTCCCTGCCCGGGTTCGGCTTCTCCGGTCCGGTCGCCGAGCCTGGCTGGGGCAGCAAGCGGATGGCGCGCGCCCTCGCGGAACTGATGCGCAGGCTCGGCTATGAGCGCTACGGCGCTCAGGGTGGAGACTTCGGCGCGTTCGTCGCGCCCGACCTCGGCCGGGTCGACGCCGAGCACCTGATCGGCATCCACGTCAACGCGGCCACCATGGGGTTCATCCCGTTCGGCGATATCCCCGAGGAGGACCAGGCGGCGTTCAGTCCGGTGGAGAAGGAGCGGGTGCAGCGGATGCAGCAGTTCCTGAGCGAGGGCAACGGCTACTTCCAGATCCAGTCCACCCGCCCGCAGACGCTGGCCTACGCGCTGACCGACTCGCCGGCCGGGCAGCTTGCCTGGATCGTGGAGAAGTTCAAGGAGTGGACCAACTCCGGTCACGCGCTTCCTGAGGACGCGATCTCGCGGGACGAGATACTCACCGATGTCAGCGTGTACTGGTTCACCGGAACCGCAGGCTCCTCGGCGAACATCTACTACGAGTCCATGCACTCCGGCGACTGGCCCGTTCCCTCCGGCGTGCCGACCGGCGTGGCCGTCTTTGCCGAAGACATCGCCATCCGCCGCTACGCCGAGCGCGCCAACAACATCGTGCACTGGAGCGACTTCGAGACCGGTGGCCATTTCGCCGCGCTGGAAACGCCCGAGCTTCTCGTCCAGGACATCCGGGCCTTCTTCGCCTCGTTGCCTGCCTAGCCAGGGCCGGCGCGGTCCCGGTGCGCTCGTCAGCCATGGTCAGGTCCCCGGGACCTGACCACGGTTTTGATGGCCGCAGCCGCATGGCGGCCTTCAGCGGATGTCTGGCATCAGGCGCGCTAGCGGACCGTGTACGGGCCCGTGGAGGCCGGGTGATATCCCTTGGCGCCGACCGCTCGGGCAAGCGGGCTGCGCGGATCCTCGCCGGCCTTGAGCAGGTCGAGTACGTGGCGGAAGTCGTAGACGGGCGTCCAGCCCAGTTCCGCGCGAGCGCGCTCGTTCACGTAGACCCGGTCGATGTGGCCGAACATCCGCCACCCCCGGCGCGCGTACTCCGCTTCCTGGTCGGGGAACAGGCGGCGCACCACCGCGGGCGCGTCGGTCCGCAGCACGCCCAGGTCGGCCGGGCTGAACGGCGTTGTCGCGCTGACGATGTAGCGCCCGAAACCTATTCGGGGCGCGCGGTCGAGCGCGAGCAGGTGGGCGTCCACCACGTCGTGGATATCGGCACGCCGGTAGAGGAACTCGTTCGCCTTGATGTTGGCGTCAGGGTAGGCGCTGCGTACCGCATCGACATCGTCAGGCTCGGGAAAGAAGCGGGAAGTGCGCAGGATCACGACGGGGAGGCCGTGGTCGGCGTGGATGAGCGCGCACAGATCCTCCGCCGCGGTCTTGGTCACGCCGTAGATGTTGCGTGGCACCGGGGTGACCTCCTCGGTGATCCACGCGGCGGGTGCACCAGGCGACGGGGTGAGCGCCCGGCCGAAGGCGCTCGTGGTGCTGGTGAACACGAAACTGCCGACGCCCGCGACGACGGCCTCCTGGAGCAGGATCAGCGTCCCGGTGATGTTGGTGTCCACGAAATCCTGGCGGCTGTGCGAGCCCACGTGCGGCTTGTGCAGCGTCGCCGGGTGCAGCACGGCGCCCACCCCGGCGAGGCAGCCGCGGACCGTGGCGCGGTCGGCGATGGAGCCGACGGTAGTGGTGAACGGGGAGGCGAGCAGGTCAAGGCCCACGACGTCGCGGCCGCCTGCGCGCAGCACGCGCACCAGCGCCTCACCGAGGTGCCCGGCGCTGCCGGTCACCAGAACGCGGTCACCAGGCATGCGCATCACCCTACTGCCCGGGGGACGCGGTCACCGGGCGCGCCGCACCGCCCTGCCGCACGCCGGCACGGTCGCTGGCGCGCGGCATCCCGCTGAC
>DASXKD010000257.1:0-2382 GCA_036497045.1 Streptosporangiaceae bacterium
CGGGCCACTGGATGAGGACCTGGTCAGCAAGGCCTTCGCGGCGATGACCGCGCCGGGGCGGCTTGAGGTGGTGCGGCGCAGCCCGGTGGTGATCGTGGACTCCGCGCACAACCCGGCGGGCATGGCCGCCAGCATGGCGGCAGTGACCGAGGCGTTCGGCTTCGACAGCCTGGTTGCGGTGCTAGCGGTCAGCGCCGACAAGGACGTGCCCGGCATGCTGGCGGAACTGGAGCCGGCCGTGTCCAGCCTGGTGGCGACCAGGAACTCCGCCGCCCGGTCCATGGACCCCGGTGAACTGGAGCGCCTCGCGGCCGGGATGTTCGGCCCCGACCGGGTGTTCGCCGCGCCGCGGCTCGACGACGCCATCGACACCGCCACCACGCTGGCCGACGAGGCCACCGGCGGGGCGGCACCCGGCGCCACCGGGATCCTGATCACCGGGTCGACGACCACGGCGGGCGAGGCGCGGCTGCTGCTCGGCGCGGCGGGCGCGGGCCAGCCGGCCGGGGAAGGGCTGGACGGAGGGCCATGACATGCGGCGCCTGTGCGCGACCGTCCTGATCTTCGAGGTGGTGGTGATCTGGCTGGCCATCCCGGTGGCCATCAGCATCGCCCATGCCAAGCCGGTGCAGGCGGGCGTGGTCGGCGGTGTGCTGGCCGTGGCCGCGCTGGTGATCGCCGGCCTGGTGGGCCGGCCTGGGCAGGGCTGGACGCTGGCCGGCGGGACCGTGCTGCAGGTGGCCGTGATCGCCACCGGGGTCGTGGTCCCGGTGATGTACGGGCTCGGCGTCATCTTCGGCGCGCTGTGGCTGACCGCCATCTGGCTCGGCCGCCGCTACCAGGTACCGTAACGCCGCGGGACCCGCGGGCGGTTTGCCGGTATATGAACGCATCTGTGCTGGCTACCGCCCTACAGCGAGAGTTTTGGGGCGGTTTTGACCGGGTCGAAGGCGGCCCGTGGGGCGCCGGCGCCGGTAGGATCGACGCAGTAACCCCGATGCTGTAATCCCCGCTTCGTGTGGCTGCTCTCGCACGTCAAAGCCCCCAATGAGGAGGAAGCACGTTGTCTGAACGCACCCTGGTCCTGATCAAGCCAGACGGAGTGCGCCGCGGCCTGACCGGAGAGGTCCTCGCCAGGATCGAGCGCAAGGGGCTGCGCATCGTGGCCATGGACCTGCGGACAATTGGCAAGGATCTGGCCGAGACGCACTACGCGGAGCACGTGGCGAAGCCGTTCTACGGCTCGCTGGTGGAATTCATCACGTCCGGCCCGCTGGTCGCCCTGGTGGCCGAGGCGCCGCGGGCGATCGAGGCGTTCCGCGCACTGGCCGGCGCGACCGATCCGGTGAAGGCGGGACCGGGCACCATCCGCGGCGACTATGCGTTGGAAGTGCAGGACAACATAGTGCACGGATCGGACTCGCCTGACTCGGCCGAGCGGGAGATCAAGATCTTCTTCCCGGACCTTGTTTAGGCCGACCGGCCCTGGTCGATGAAGGACTCGTAGGCCGCGCCGCAGTCTGAGATGGGCCACCAGGCGCGGAGCATAACCACAGCTCATCCGGCATCATCCTGGTTGGGAAGGTCTCGTTCTACATGAGCAACGTGCTGGCGTTTCTGGGCCGTGACATGGCGGTCGACCTCGGTACCGCGAACACCCTGGTCTACGTGCGGGGACGCGGGATCGTGCTCAACGAACCGTCCGTGGTTGCCCTGAACACGAACAATGGCCAGATCGTCGCGGTAGGCGTGGAAGCCAAACGGATGATCGGCCGGACGCCGGGCAACATCGTGGCCGTCCGGCCGCTGAAGGACGGCGTCATCGCCGACTTCGACGTGACCGAGCGGATGCTGCGCTACTTCATCCAGAAGGTGCACAAGCGCAGCCACCTGGCCAAGCCCCGAGTCGTGGTCGCGGTGCCCAGCGGGATCACCGGCGTGGAGCAAAGCGCGGTGAAGGAGGCGGGCCACCAGGCCGGTGCCCGGCGGGTGTACATCATCGAGGAGCCGATGGCCGCGGCGATCGGCGCCGGGCTGCCGGTGAACGAGCCGACCGGCAACATGGTGGTGGACATCGGCGGCGGCACCACCGAGGTGGCGGTCATCTCCCTTGGCGGGATCGTGACCTCGCAGTCCATCCGGATCGGTGGCGACGAACTGGACCAGGCCATCATCACCTTCGGCAAGACGGAGTACTCCCTGATGCTCGGGGAGCGGACCGCCGAGGAGATCAAGATGGCGCTCGGCTCCGCGTATCCGTCCGCCGACGAGCCGAACGCCGAGATCCGGGGCAGGGATCTAGTCAGCGGGCTGCCCAAAACGATCGTGATCTCGGCCGAGGAGATACGCCGCGCGATCGAGGAGCCGCTGGCGCTCATCGTG
>DASXKD010000258.1:0-6561 GCA_036497045.1 Streptosporangiaceae bacterium
CATCTCGATCGTCCACCACAGGCCGGGGCTATCGTCTACTCATGATCAACCGCTTGGCCCATGAGGTTGAGACGGAGCTGGCAGGGCGCCCAGCGCTGCTGCGGGATGCCTGCTCGCGGGCGCTGGCCTACCTGGCCGGGCTCGCCGACCGGCCGGTGGCGCCCGCCGCCGTGGACCTGGCCGCGCTGGATCGGCTGGACACCGCCCTGCCGGGGGCGGGCCAGGACGCCGCCTCCGTGCTGGCCCTGCTTGACGACTACGGCTCTCCTGGCACGGTCGCCAGCGGCGGGCCACGGTACTTCGGCTTCGTCACCGGCGGGGCGCTGCCGATCGCGCAGGCGGCGGCCTGGCTGACCGCAGCCTGGGACCAGAACGCGGCGCTGTCGGTCATGTCGCCCACCGCGTCGGTGCTCAACCGGGTGGCGCTGCGCTGGGTCGTCGAACTGCTCGGGCTGCCCGAGGGCACCGGCGGCGGTTTCGTCACCGGTGCCACCATGGCCAATGCGGCCTGCCTGGCCGCGGCCAGGGACGCGGTCCTCGCCGGGCATGGCTGGGACGCGGCAGGCCAGGGCCTGGTCGGCGCTCCGCCGGTCACCGTCGTGGCCGGGGCCCAGGCGCACACGACCGTGCGCAAGGCGCTCGGCCTGGTGGGCCTCGGCCGGGACCGGGCCCTCCTGCTGCCCGCGGACGGCCAGGGCCGGATCGAGCCGCGCGGCCTGCCCGTGCTGACCGGCCCCGCGCTGGCCTGCCTGCAGGCGGGCAACGTCAACACCGGGGCCAGCGACCCGTTCGGCCCGCTGATCGACTGGGCTCACGACAACGGCGCCTGGGTGCACGTGGACGGGGCGTTCGGGCTGTGGGCGGCGGCCGCGCCGGGCACCGCCGATCAGGTAGCTGGCATCGCCGGCGCCGATTCCTGGGCGACCGATGCGCACAAGTGGCTGAACACGACCTACGACTGCGGGATCGCGCTGGTCGCAGATCCGCGGGCGCTGCGGTCGGCGATGGAGGCATCCGCCGCCTACCTCCCCGAGGACGCCACCCTGGAGCCTATGCACGTCACGCCGCAGTCGTCCCAGCGGGCGCGGGGCACAGAGGTGTGGGCGGTGCTGGCCACCCTCGGACGCGACGGCGTGGCCGCCCTGGTGGACCGGACCTGCGCGCTGGCGCGGCGGTTCGCCGACGGTATGCGCGGCGCGGGCCACACCGTGGCCAACGACGTGGTGCTCAACCAGGTCGTCGTGGACTTCGGTGACGAGGCTCGGACCAGCGCCGTCATCACCGCGGTCCAGGAGGAGGGCACCTGCTGGTGCGGGCCGACCGTCTGGCAGGGCCGCGCGGCGATGCGGGTCAGCGTCAGCGGCTGGAACACCACCGAGCAGGACATCGACCGCAGCGTCGCCGCCGTCACCGCCTGCGCCACCCGCTGGCAACCTTGACCCGGGGCACTGTTGGCGAATAACCCAAAGTGCCCGCGATCGTGGAGACCCAGGGCCGCCGGGGCAGCCCACAAGCCCTGATCCCGCAACCGGGACCGGGCGGCCGGATGGCCGCTGGTCAGGCTTCGAGCAGGTTCGCGATGATCTCGGCGCTGGCGGCCGGGGTCGCCGCTTCCATGCAGACCCGCTCCATGACCCGCATGTAGCTGTCCACCGCGTCCGGCTTGTCCAGGTAGAGCGCGCTGGTGAGCTGTTCGAGGTAGACCACGTCCGGCAGGTCCGGCTCGGCGAACCGCAGGATGCTGAATGGGCCGCCCGCGGCGGAGTGGCCACCGGTCCGGAACGGGATGATCTGGATGGTCACATTCGGGCGCATCGCCAGCTCCGCGAGGTGCTCGAGCTCGCCGCGCATGACGGCCGGGCTGCCCGCGGGGCGGCGCAGCACCGCCTCGTCGATCACGGCCCACACGTTCGGTGGGTCCTCCCGGTCGAGCACGGCCTGGCGGGTCATCCGCAGCCGGACGCGCCGCTCGATCTCCCGCGCCGAGGCGGCGTCGTGGCCCAGTAGCGTGACGGCGCGCGCATAGTCCTCGGTCTGCAGCAGGCCGGGGACGAACTGGACCTCGTAGGCCCGGATCTGGGTGGCGACCTCCTCCAGACCGACGTACGCCTCGAACCACGGGGGCAGTACATCGTTGTAGTCATGCCACCAGCCCTGCGCATTCGCCCGCCGGGCTAGCGCCCGCAATGCGTCGCGCTCTTCCTCGTCGGTCACGCCATAAAGCGTCAGCAGATCGACGATATCGCGGTCCTTGAATCCCACCCGGCCCGTCTCCAGGCGGCTGATCTTCGAATGGGATGCACGGATGCTTTTCCCCGCATCGTCGAGGTTGATTCGCTTGGCCTCGCGGAGACGACGAAGCTGTGCACCCAGCAGAATGCGCAGAACTGTGGGCCCCCCCGCAGCCGGGATGACGACCGCCCCGGCATGGCCGCCGACCGGTTCGGCAGCTTTGATCATGTGCCCTCCCGCCAACGTCCGACCCCGAGAGTCTCCCACGCGGCAGGAGCCAGCGCCATAACCGGAACCAGGGAACATCTCACCGCCAGGCGTCTGCAAACCATTGCAGATCGCCCGGGGCAACGCGCTGCGCCGGCCTGTAGCGGCGGACAGCCTCCAGGCCGGCTAACGCTAACTCGGCCGCGCCCTCGCGCACGCCGCACAGGAAGCGCTCCCATGCGGCCCGGGTAAATAGCAGTGCAGGCCCATCGGGGCGGTGGGAGTCGCGCACGGCCACCTGCTCTCCGGGCAACCTGGCCATTTCCACGCAGTTACCGCTGGGATTGCTGTGACGACTCTTCCGCCATTTCGCGGCGCGCAGCTGGGCGGGCAGCAGGTGGCTAGGCATCAGATCCACGGTTCATCTCTCGGCCTCCTCCTGTGCAAGTGCACTTGCATCTGCACATACGACATGGCATCGTAGCTGATGCGCTGACCGGTGGCGGGCGCGCCCAAATCTCAGGCTCGGTGGTCCATCCATGTACCAGGGACGTCAGGCGGCTTCCGCCCAAGCCGCAGGCGATCACCCCAGGCCCAGGCAGCCGGCGGTATCTGTGCCGCCCGGAGCGGGACGGCGCCGCCGCATCGGACTGGCGCCGGTGCCTGAGTCCGCCCGGGCCGCCCGTGAGTTCACCGTCGCCACGCTGCACAAGTGGCAGCTGGACGCGCTGATCGAGGATGCCGTCGTCATCGCCTCCGAGCTGGCCACCAACGCGATACGGCACGGGACCCCCGCCGCCATGGGGGATGCTACCGGCGATTCCGGCGGCGGGCAGGTCGAGCTGAGCTGGTGCCTTCAGGCCAGCCGTCTGATCTGCGTGGTCACCGACCAGGCGGGTACCCCGCCGGCCCTCGCGACCGGCGGCCCCGAGGCCGAGTCCGGCCATGGCCTGCAGATCGTTGGGGCGCTCGCGGTCGCCTGGGGATGGACCATCCTCGGCACCGGGGAAAAGGCTGTCTGGGCGGCCCTGGAGTTGTCAGGGCCTGCCGACGCCGCTGGCAGCGCGCCAGCGCAGGCCGCTCGGTCCGCTAGTCCAGCAGCCGTGCACGACATGCGAGCTGCAGGGCGAGCCGCTGATCCGGGTCGTCTAGATCCAACTCCAGCAACTCCGTGATGCCGCGCAGCCGGTTAGCCACGGCGTTGCGGTGCAGGTGCAGCTTTTGCGCGGTCCTGACGATCGACCCCTGCTCATCCAGGTAAGCCGCCAGGGTCCGGATCGCCGTGTCGGCGCGGGCCGGGCCCAGCCGCTCCAGCGGCGCGAGCTGATCCCGCACCGATGCACGTGCGGTGTCGGACGCGTACCACTCCATCAGCATCCGCCGGACGCCGACCGCGTCGTGCGCGGCCACGCCCGCGGGCTTGAGCGCGGCCCGCGCAGCGAGCAGGGCACCCCGTGCCTCCGCAGCCGACGCGCGCAGCCCGGTCGGGCCCTCGTGCGGCGCGCCCACCCCGGCGCGGAACCGCAGCGACGGCAGCCTGCTCCTGATGGCCTGCAGCGCGCGCTCCGCCGACCGGACCGCCCTGGCCCCGGCCTGCGGTCCCGGGTTGGAGGTGGTGACCCGGACGAGCACGATGGCCCGGGCGATCCTGGTCAGGTACCAGGTACCACCCGTCGCGGCTGCGGCCTGCAGGGCAGCCTGCCCAGCCGCCTCAAGCAGCTCGAACCGGTGGACCTCGTCACGCCCGGACTCCCCCAGGTCGTCCGCCTCGATCCGGACGACGACGTGCCAGCCGGTCACGGGTATCGCGAGCGCGCGGGCGCGCTCGAGCAGGTCCTCGTTGATCGCGGTATCCGACATCAGCAGTTCGGCCAGCAGTTCGCTGCGGGACCTGACCGGCGTCTCGTGAGCCCGTCTGGCCAGGTCGAGTAGCCGCCCGGCGGCCAGCGCCGCCGTATACAGCACAAGCCGCACGGCTACTCCGAAGTCGCCGTGCGCATCCGGCGCGACGAAATACCCGGCCGGCGTCTCGCCGACCACGACGGGCGCGATGACCTCGGCCGCCGGGCCGCCGCCTGGTAGTGCGCCGGGCCCACCGGAGCCGGATCCGCCGTTCGCGGCAGACCGGTGGGCAGCCTCGCCGGCAGCGCCGGCACCGGAGAAGCCGTCGCCGGTCCAGTGGCGGAACTCGATCGGTGTGCCGAGCGCCGCGCTGACCGCTACCCGCAGGTCCTCAACGCCGCCGCCCGCCGACTCGGCCGCCAGCACCGCCTCCAGGCCCTGCTGAGCCCGGCCCAGCGCGCGCTCCGCGCCGCCGCCGATCTCGCGCATGATCGCCTGGACCAGTGCGGCAAGCTCCAGCCCCGCAGGGATGGAGATCAGGGCAATGTCCGCCCGGGCGGCGATGTCCTTGGCCGTCACGGTGGGCTGCCACTGCTCGGCAGAGAACGCCGCGACGGCCGCCACCCGGTGAATGGCTCCCCAGCGCAGGGCCATGTCCAGGCGATAGTCGCTGATCTCGGCCGACGCGAACCTGGAGAGGATGACCAGGCTCTCCGCCGGGGCCCGGTCCAGGTCGGTGAAGCTCTCCGCAAGCCGTACCAGGGCAACCTGGCGATCCCCGCCGCTGGCGCTGACTCGGCGCAGGCCAGCCAGGGGCGAACTGGCGAGGATCTCATCAATAGAGGGCATCAGGACTGCCACCTTTTACGCGTTCAGGAGGCCCACCTTATGCGGAGCGCACAGCCGAGTCACGATCGTGGTGCAATATGCCCATTCCCGGCGGGACCACCGACTGCGAGCCTTGCTTTGCACCCGCGAAGCCCCGGCAGCATCGCTGCGCACGTCGCCACGCTTGGGAGAGCAATGGATTGTGACAGCGCCACGGGCGCCACAGCCGTTGACGAGAGCCCCGATTGGTGGCCGTACGCCCCGGAGTTCCCGCACTGGCATGTCTGGCGCGGGGTCGCCGGCCTGCTTTACGCCCGCCGCCCGAGGTCGAGCCCGCCGAAGGTGGTCCGCGGCAAGGACCTGACGACCCTTCGTGAGCGGATGATCAACGCGGAGGTCGTCCGCTGACCATTCGGCCGCGTGCCGTGATGGGGGGGATCGTCCGGTGCTGGCATGCCTGAAAAATGGCACCAGACAGTGATCTGAAGACTGTGGCGCCCTCGAACCAGCTTCGGGAATCATGGGAGGGCACCAAAGACGTTTGCATCGGGCTAGAACGAACATCTGGTCATGAAGAGACTGCTCGACCCTGACTCGCTGCGGGCCCTCGCGCGCGGCTGCGCGGTGCTCGGCGCCGGCGGCGGCGGCGATACCTACCTCACCTTGCTTCAGGCACTCCAGGCGACCGAGGACTTCGGACCGGTCCCCCTGGTCGATTTGGACGAACTGCCCGACGACGCGTTGATCATGCCATGCGGAGGTATCGGCGCTCCGACGGTGAGCATCGAGAAGATCGAGAACGGCAACGAGGGTGCGCGGCTCAGGGAGGAGCTTGAATACCTGACCGGGCGCCGGGTGGCCGCGCTCATGGCGAGCGAGATCGGCGGCGGGAACGGCCTGCAGCCCATCTCCTGGGCCGCGGCTATGCATCTGCCCATGGTGGACGCCGACGGCATGGGGCGCGCCTTCCCCGAGGTGCCGCAGGTCACCATGCAACTGGCCGGAATCCCGCCAAGCCCGGCGGTGATAACCGACGAGCGCGGCAACCTCATTGTGTTCCGCACGATTTCCGGCGACTGGATGGAGCGCCTGGAGCGGGCGGCCGCGGCCGAGTTCGGCGGCGCCGCGTCCTCCACGGAGTTCTCGCTGACCGCGGCGCAGGCGCGCACTGCGACGATACGGGACTCAGTCTCGCTGGCGATCAGGATCGGCGAGGCGATCGCTCGCGCCGAGGGAGACCCGGGCACCGCCCTGATCGCGGAGATAGGTGCGTACCGCCTGGTCAGCGGCAAGGTGTCGGATGTCGAACGGCACACCACCAGTGGGTTCGTCCGTGGCAGCGTGGTGATCGAGGGCCTCGGGGAGGACGCAGGCCGGCTGATCCGGCTGGAGTTGCAGAACGAGAACCTGGTGGCGCTGGAACGCGGGCGCGTGCTCGCCTCGGTGCCCGAC
>DASXKD010000259.1:0-2353 GCA_036497045.1 Streptosporangiaceae bacterium
CGTGCTTCGATCATCGGGCTTCCTTCCCTCGTAGCCATGGCAAAACGCTACGGGCGGAGCCCGGCGGGCGGCAGGAGCCTGCCACCCATCTTGAGCTGGGGGTTATCCCCTAGGCCGAAGTTGCCGTAGCTCTCCGTAAGCGTTGCACCTTGAGCTGCGCTTTCAGTAAGATTTGTGCACGGAGTGTAGTCAGAATTTATGGCGTGTCGTCCCGGGAAACGCGCGGGCGTGGCGCTATGATCTGGTTATGACTGGAGGAAGCGGAAAAGTTCACGTAGTCAGAGTCAAGAAGACCGGGTACGTCGACAAGCAGGGCCGCCGCCGCGACTACTCCTCGGCCTACCTGCGCCGCACCTACCGCGAGGCCGGCACGGTCAAGAACGAGACCGTCGGCAACCTGTCCGCGCTGCCGGACCACGTCATCGACCTGATCGACGCCGCGCTGAAAGGCCAGCAGCTCGTCCCCGCCGGGGACGCGGTGACCATCACCTCGTCGCTGCCGCACGGCCACGTCGCCGCGGTGCACGCCATGGCCGCCCGGCTCGGGCTGCCCGCCCTGCTCGGCCCGGCCGGGCCGCACCGGGACCTGGCCCTGGCCCTGATCATCTCCCGGGTGGTGGCCCCGGCCTCCAAGCTGTCCACCCTGACCTGGTGGGGTGATACCACCCTCGGCGCCGACCTCGGCGTGGACGGCGCCAGCACCGATGACCTCTACGCCGCGATGGACTGGCTGGCCGGCCAGCAGGACGCCATCGAGGCGCAGCTTGCCCGCCGCCACCTCGCGCCGGAGGTCAACCCCGGGCGGCAGGCGCTGTTCGACCTGTCGTCCTCGTGGCTGGAGGGACGCCGCTGCCCGCTGGCCGCCCGCGGGTACTCCCGGGACGGCAAGAAAGGGAAACTGCAGATCGAGTACGGGCTGCTGACCGACCCCGGCGGCCGGCCGGTCGCGGTCCGGGTCTTCCCCGGCAACACCGGCGACCCCGCCGCGTTCACCCAAATCACAGAGGTCGTGCGGGCCAAGTTCGGGCTGGCCGGCATGGTCATGGTCGGCGACCGCGGCATGATCACCTCGGCCCGGATCCGGGCCCTGAACCAGCAGGACGACGGGACGCCGCGGCCGGATGCCTACGGGTGGATCACCGCGCTGCGCGCCCCCGCCATCCGCAAGCTGATGGCCGAGGACGGGCCGCTGCAGCTGTCCCTGTTCGATCAGCAGGATCTCGCCGAGATCACCTCGCCGGACTTCCCCGGCGAGCGGCTGATCGCCTGCCGCAACCCGGTGCTGGCCGCCGACCGCGCCCGCACCCGCGAGGACCTGCTCACGGCCACCGAGAAACTGCTGGCCCCGGTCATCGCCCGGGTCGCCGCCGGGCGGCTGGCCGGGGCCGGGCCGATCGGGGTCGAGGCCGGCAAGGTGATCGGCAAGTACAAGACCGCCAAGCACTTCCAGCTCACCATCACCGATAACAGCCTGGACGTGACCCTCCGGCAGGACCAGATCGACGCCGAGGCCGCGCTGGACGGGTTCTACGTGCTGCGCACCCCGATCCCCGCCGCCGAGCTGGACGCCCCCGGCGTGGTGACCGCCTACAAGAACCTCAAATACGTGGAACGGGACTTCCGGCACATCAAATCCGACGACCTGGACCTGCGGCCCGTCTACCACTGGCTCGAAGAACGCGTCAAGGCGCACGTGCTGATCTGCATGCTCGCCTGCTACCTGACCTGGCACCTGCGCCGCGCCTGGGCGCCGCTGACCTTCACCGACGAGACCCCGCCCGAACAGGAAAACCCGGTCACCCCGGCCCGCCGGTCCCCGGCCGCGCAGGCCAAGGCCTCGGGCCAGCACGACCCGGCCGGGCAGCCCTACCGCGGCTTCCGCGGCCTGCTCGAGCACCTGGCCACCTTGACCCGCAACCAGGTCCGGTTCGCCGGCACCCGCGCCGAGGTGCCGATGCTGGCCGAGCCGACCAGCGCCCAGCGCGAAGCCTTCCGCCTCCTGGGCGTCCCGATCCCGCTGACGTCGAAGTAGTTAGAACGCCACCCGGGTAATCCGGCAAAACCGCAGCTCAGAGCCCAAATAGGCTACCCAATTAGCCGTAACTTCGGCTTAGCGGACCTTCGGTGCGGCAGGAAACCGGTGGTCATCCGGCTGCGAGATCGGCGTGATTGTCGTCGGCCATGGCGGCTGCGAGTACAGCCCGGTGGTCGTAGCCAGAGTGTTTGGCTAGCTGAAGCGTGATGCTGATGGTTTCTGCGAAGCGGTCGGCGGTGAGCCGGAAGTCGTAGCTGGAGGTGTCCCGCTTGCCGCGGTTACACCGGGCGCACAGGATCTGCAGGTTGCGCTCGTCGT
>DASXKD010000260.1:0-6708 GCA_036497045.1 Streptosporangiaceae bacterium
CGCCGCAGCGCCGCGCCCCCGGCGTCCAGCACCACCGGCACCGCCGCGGCGGCCGCCCGCTCGGCCAGCCCGGCGTAGCTGTCCTCAGGCAGTCCCGGCGGCAGGCTCCCGGACAGCACGACCGCGTCGCAGCCGGCCAGCGAGTTTTCATACAAAACGAGAAACGCGTGGTACTCGCCGATCGCCACGGCGGGTCCCGGCTCGTTGAACAGGGCGGTGTCGTGGCGGCTCGTGTCCACCACGGCGAACGTGCGCCGGGTTTCCCCCGCGATCGGGGTGAAGACGCCGGCCACCCCGGCCGCCGCAAGCCCGGCGGCCACCGCCTCGCCGGTGACCCCGCCCGCCAGCCCGGCGACCCGCACGCCGGCGCCGAGGGCGGACAATGTGCGGGCCACATTGAGCCCCTTGCCCCCCGGTGCGGTGGCGACCTGCTGCGGCCGGTTTACCCCGGACCAGTCCACCCCGGCCACATGGTGGGTCACGTCCAGGGCCGGGTTGAGGCTGACGACGAGGATCATCGGCGCCGGGGGGCTCAGCGCGGCCCAAGGCCCGTGACGAAGGAACGGGCCTTCAGGCCACCGGGGGGTTCCGGGGGGTCGCCCCCCCGGGCTGGCGGTGCCAGGATCACGGACCGGGTCAGGTTCCGCGGCCGGTCCGGGTCCAGGCCGCGCGCCCGCGCCATCGTGGCGGCCAGCCGCTGCACAACGACCAGCTCGGCCAGCGGATCCCGGCCGCTCTGCCAGGCCAGCCCGCCGGCCGCGGCCACCTCGGCGGGCAGCCCGTCCGGTGCCGGGCCCAGCAGCCAGACCACGCTGCCAGGCCCGGTGACCGAGATCGGGCCGTGCCGGTACTCCATCGCCGGGTAGGCCTCGGTCCACATCCCGGCGGCCTCGCGCAGCTTGAGCGCCGCCTCGTTGGCCAGCCCGCAGGTCCAGCCGGTGCCGAGGAAGGTGAACTGCCTGGCACCGGTCAGCGCCGCGGGCAGCGGCTCGGCCAGGGCCCGCTGCGCCGCGGCGGCCACCTCGGTCATGTCATGGCCCAGGTGGGCTCGCAGCAGCGCCAGTTCCGTGGTGGCGAACCGGGTCTGCACCACCGACAACTCGTCGGCGAAATCCAGCGCGATCGTGACGCCGGCCGCTTCGGCGACCGGGGTCTGCGCGTCGGCGGTGATCGCCACGGTGGGCACCGCGCCGGTCAGCCGGTCCAGCAGTTGCAGGATCTCGGTGGTGGTGCCGGACCGCGACAGCACGACGACACGGTCGTAGCGCCGCCGTAGCGGCATCTCCGAGGCGGCGAACGCGTCGGTCTCGCCCTGCCCGGACGCCTCACGCAGCGCGGCATAGGACTGGGCGATGAACCAGGACGTGCCGCACCCGGTCACCGCGACCCGTTCGCCTCGCGCCGGCAGCAGGTCCGCGACGCTGGCAGCCAGCCCGGCGGCGCGCAGCCAGCAGGCCGGCTGCGAGGCCACCTCGGCGTCGATGCCGCCGGCAGGCGTCACGCCATCCCCGGCAGGCTCGCCGCCCCGGATCGCGTCGTCGTCGTCCACGTCACCCCTCCTCATGTCCCGGCGAGCCCGGTCGCCGCGACCGAGCGGATGAAGTACCGCTGGGCCGCGAAGAAGATCAGCAGCATCGGGGCCAGGCTCATCACGTTGGCCGCCATCAGCAGCGTCCACTCGGTCGAGTGCGCGCCCTGGAACGTGGCGAGCCCCAGTGGCAGCGTCATCTTGTCGGTCGAGGTGACGACGATCAGCGGCCACAGGAAGTTGTTCCACGAGTCAAGGAACGTCAGCGCGGCGAGCGTCGCCAGCGCGGGCACCGACAGCGGCAGCACGATGCGCCACAGCACCTTGAGCCTGCTCGCGCCGTCGACCCGGGCCGACTCCTCGTACTCGATCGGCAGCGTTTTGAAGAACTGCCTGAGGAAGAAGATGCCGAACGCGGTCGCCGCGTTGGGCAGGATGAGCGCGCCGATGTGGTTGATCCCGACCTGCGCGAGCACGTGGACGCCGAGCCACTTGGTGATGATGAACTGCGGGATCATCGTCACCTGGAACGGCACCATGAGCGTGGTCATGATCACCGCGAACAGCAGGCCCCGGCCGAGGAACCGCAGCCGGGCGAACGCGTAGCCGGCGAGCGAGCACAGCACCAGGTTGCTCAGCACGGTGGTCACCGCGACGACCGTGCTGTTGAGGAAGAACCGGCCGAACGGGGCGGCCGCCAGGGCATTCGGGTAGTTGGCCAGGTGGAGCTCATGCGGGATGAGGATCGGCGGAAAGTGCAGCGCCTCGGCGGGCGTCTCCACCGACGTCACGATCAGCCACACGAACGGGAACAGCAGCGCCACGGTGGCCGGCACCAGCACCAGGTGCCATGGGCTGAACGGCAGCCGGAACCGGCGGCGCGGCAGTGCTTGGGCGGATGCGGTCATGTCAGGACCTGTAGTACGTGAACCGGCGGCCGACCCGGAACTGGATCGCGGTGACCACGAGGATGATCAGGAACAGGAAGTAGGCGATGGCGGAGGCGTAGCCGAAGTTGAAGTTGACGAAGGCCTGCTCGTAGAGGTAGTAGACGAGGACGGTGGTGGCGTTGAGCGGGCCGCCCTGGGTGCTCAGGAAGACCTCGTCGAACAGTTGCAGCGCGTTGATCGTCAGCCACACCGCCAGGAACAGCGAGGCCGGGCTGAGCAGCGGCAGGGTGACCCGGCGGAACGTGGTCCACTTGCTGGCCCCGTCCACGGCCGCCGCGTCCACCAGCATCTGCGGCACTCCCTGCAGCGCCGCGAGGTAGATGACCACGGCGAACCCGGTCCAGCCCCAGATCGTCATGGCCACGATCACGTACAGCGCCTGCGAGGGGGAGTTCAAGAATTGCTGCGGTGGGATGCCCACAAGGCTGAGGAAGTAGTTCACCACCCCGTAGGACGGGTCGAACAGCCAGATGAAGACGATCGCCTCGCTGATCGTCGAGATGGCCATGGTGGCGTAGGCGGCGGTGCGGTAAAACGAGATGAACCTGATCTTCCGGTTCATGGCCACCGCGAGGAACAGACCGACGATCATCGTGCCGGGCACGAACAGCGCCGTATAGACGAACGTGTGCTGAACCGCCTGGGCCACCACCGGGTCGTGCAGCATGAGCCGGTAGTTGCGCAGCCCCACGTACGGGGTCTTGCCCGTCAGCAGATTGTTGCGCTGGAACGACATCACCGCCGACCAGACGATCGGCACCGCGCCGAACAGCAGGATGATCGCTACCCCGGGCGTCACGAAGGCCCAGCCGGCGAGCTGCTCCGACGCCCGCGGCCGCCGCCTTCCGGCCCGGGCGGGCGGCGACTCCAGGCGTTTGCGCAGCAGGGCAGCGGGTGCTGTCACGTCAGCCGTTCGAGGCCGCGAGCGCCTGGTTGACCTGCTGCGCCGCGCTGTTGAGCGCGGCCTGCGGCTGGCTCTTGCCCAGCAGCACCGACACGACCATGTTGCCGATTATCTGGGAGACCTTCGGATACGAGGCGATCTGCGGCCGCGCCTGGTGGACGTTGCCCAGGTTGGTGACGAACGTGTCCACGCCGGGCAGGGACTTGTTCATCGCCTGCAGGAAGCTGGGTGCGGCCACCGACCGCCGGATCGGCAGGTCCCCGGTGGCCAGCGACCAGTACTTCACCTGGGCCGGGGCGGTCAGCCAGAGCAGGAACTTCTCCGCCGCCGCGGTCTGGCTGGCGCCGTTGTTGAAGATCACCCAGTTATCCGGCCCTGAGATGGTCTGGTGACCGCCGGAGGTGCCTGGGAAGGCCGGCATGATCTGCACGCCGTCGTGCACGTTGGGGAACGCGGACAGGTCCCACGGCCCGGTCACCAGCATGCCGATCTTGCCCGAGTTGAACAGGTTGGCGTAGGCCGAGTCGGTCGGGTCCAGGTACATGGAGTGGTTGGTGACCGCCATCTGCCGCAGCGTGGTGAGGGCCTGCAGCCCGGCGGGCGAGCCGAACGCGGCCTGCTTGTTACCTGGCTTGAGGATCTGGCCGCCGGCCT
The DNA here is from genome assembly GCA_036497045.1 of Streptosporangiaceae bacterium. Taxonomy (GTDB): domain Bacteria; phylum Actinomycetota; class Actinomycetes; order Streptosporangiales; family Streptosporangiaceae; genus DASXKD01. The sequence continues at coordinate 4,037 of DASXKD010000260.1, forward strand.
CCCACAGCAGCACCTCCCAGTGCCAGACGGTGTCCTCGCTGCCCGGGGTCACGTACGCGGTCCCGAACTGCTTCTTCGCCGGGTTGGTGAGCTTGGCGGCGTCGGCCACGAACTGCTGCCAGGTCCAGCCCGGTCCCGGCGGGGCCAGGCCCGCCTGGGCGAACAGCGTCTTGTTGTAGACCACGGCGAGGTTGTCCACCAGCGCCGGGATGCCGATGACCTTGCCGTTGACCGTCGCCACGTCCCGCTCGCCGACCCAGAAGTCGTTCCAGTTCACCCCGGGGCCCTGGACCACCTTGGTGAGGTTCACCACCTGCGGGATCTGCGCCACGTTCGGCGCCCAGGAGCCGTACAGGTAGGCGATGTCCGGCGGGCTGCCGCCGCGCACCGCGGTGAGCACCTTCTGCAGCGTGTTGTCGTTGTTGACGTACAGGCTGCTCACCGTGGTGCCCGGGTTCTGCTTCTGGTACACGCTGACCAGGTGGGCGAACGCCTTCGCCTCGGCCCCGGTCCAGCCCTCCCAGATCGAGATGGTGTGCCCGCCGCCGGAACCGCCGCTGCTCGCATCGGATCCGCAGGCCGCGAGGCCCAGTGCGACGACACAGGACGCGGCGGCCACGCCTAGCCAGTGAGTTCTCATACCGTCCTCGTTCCCGCCCCGGATCCAGGCCATGCCCGATGACTCTTGCGCGAAGAGCGGATGTTTCAGACATCATCGCGCGCGGTTAAGGCCCCATGTCAACCCTTTCGGGACTTTATGGAGTTCTAGATGCGCAGTCTTGCTCGAAGCTGTACGAAATGCGACACTGCCGAGGTGGTCAAAGTCGCGTTCATCGGTGCCGGCAGCGTGGAGTTCACCCGTAACGTGGTGACCGACCTGTGCGGCTTCCCGGAGTTTAACGGCGAGCTGGACTTGGCGCTGCACGATGTGAGCGCGGAGCGGCTGGCCCACGCCCACGTCCTGGCTACCAGGATCGTGGCGCAGACCGGGGCCGGCGCGACCGTGACCGCCTCGGCCGACCGGCACGCGGCGCTCGACGGCGCCCGGTACGTCATCAACGAGATCCAGGTCGGCGGGTACGGCGCGACCCGGCTGGACTTCGACATCCCGGCGCGCTACGGGGTCCGGCAGACCATCGGCGACACCCTCGGCATCGGCGGGATCTTCCGCGGGCTGCGCACGATCCCGGTGGTGACCGGCCTGGCCGAGGACATGCACCTGCTGTGCCCGGACGCCTACCTGCTGAACTACACCAACCCCATGGCCATGCTTCCCTGGGCGGTGTACGAGGGCACCCCGTTCAGCAATGTGTTCGGGCTGTGCCATTCGGTAAGGGACACGCACGCTTTCCTGGCCGGGCTGGTCGGGCTGGACCCGGCCGAGGTGGACTTCGTCACCGCGGGCTTCAACCACCAGGCGTTCGTGCTGCGCTTCGAGCACCGGGGCCGGTCCCTGTACCCGCGGCTGCGCGAGATCATCGACGTCTCGCCCGAGCTGCAGCGGCGGGTCAGGGTCGAACTGTTCCGCCGGTTCGGCTACTTCCCCACCGAGTCCAGCGAGCACTCCGCCGAGTACGTGCCGTGGTTCATGCGCCACGACGACCAGGTCGAGCGGTTCCGCATCTTCGTCGGCGACTACCTGGCCCGGTCCGAGGAGAACCTGCGCGAGCTGGAGGAACTGGCCCGCCAGCTGGACGCCGGCACCCCACTGGACCTCGAATCCACCAGCGAGCTGGCCTCGGAGTTCATCCATTCCCTGGAGACCGGCACCGAGCGCGAACTGTACGTGAACGTCCGCAACGGCGATCTGATCACCAGCCTGCCGGAGCAGTGCTGCGTCGAGGTGCCCTGCCGGCTGGGCGCAGGCGGTGCCGTGCCCCAGCCGGTCGGCGCGCTCCCACCGCAGCTCGCCGCGCTGAACCGGACCTTCCTCAACGTTGTCGAGCTGACCGTGCGCGCGGCGCTGGACGGCAATGTCCAGCACGTGTACCAGGCGGCGCTGCTGGACCCGAACGCGTCCGCCACCCTGACCACCTCGCAGATCGTCGCGATGTGCGACGACCTGCTCGACGCGCACAAGGCACTCCTGCCACCCGGCCTCGCCCGCTGATCCCGGCCAGGCCCGCTGATCCTGGCCAGGCCCGCCCGGCTCCCGCTAGCTGTCGCACCCAGGCCCGCCCCGGCCAGGGTCCCAGGAAGGGAATCCGATGCCACTGACCCGCATGGCACTGAGCTGGGCGGCCTGCCTGGCACTCATCCTGGCCTCGGCGGCCGGTTCCGCCCAGGCATCCGCCCGGCGGACGATCACCCAGCCGGCCGGGCTGGCCGCAGCGGCCACGGCGGCCGCGCCCCAATTCCCGCCGCCACGGCACCACGGCACGCTGCGGATCACCGGTTCGCTGCGGGACGGCGGGACCGTGCGGGCAGCGGGGCTGTCCTGGCGGCCCGGGCGGCTGCCAGCGGGGGACAGGCTGCTCAGCTTCGAGGTCGGCTACTCCTGGAACGCCTGCACGTCGGCAGGTAAGTGCGCTGCGGGCGCGGACACCACGGCAACCCCGTTCGCGGCCAGGCACTACGTCGTCGGCCATGCCGATGCCAGCCGGTTCCTGAAGGTCACCGAGACCGCGTCCGAGGTCGTGGAGACCAGTCCCGCGACCTTTGCGTTCAGCGTC
>DASXKD010000261.1:0-5415 GCA_036497045.1 Streptosporangiaceae bacterium
GCGGGCGCGGACACCACGGCAACCCCGTTCGCGGCCAGGCACTACGTCGTCGGCCATGCCGATGCCAGCCGGTTCCTGAAGGTCACCGAGACCGCGTCCGAGGTCGTGGAGACCAGTCCCGCGACCTTTGCGTTCAGCGTCGAAAACGTCTCGGTGAGCGCCACCACCAGCGGGACCGTGCGCGCCTACCAGGCCGGGCGGCCGCCGGTGAGCGCGTTCGTGAACGGGACGCCGGAGCGGCGCACCGCGTCGGCAGAGGAGTATTTCAGCGTGGCCGCGCCGCACTACAGCGCCGCCGACGGCCCGGCTGCCCAGCGCTACCGGGTGGACCATGGGCGCTGGCGGCCGATGCCGGCCAGCGGCGTGTTCTACACCGGCAAGCTGCGCACCGGCTGGCACCGGGTGGCGGTGCGCACGGCCGACAAGGCCGGCGCGACCACCGCGCGGTTCACCTGGCGGGTGGTGCCGCTGCCCGCGCCGATACCCTGCCAGGCGGCGCCCGGGCGATACTGCTGGTACCCGCCGCACCTCGACGCGACCGGGCACCCGATGCGCTGGGACTGGCAGATCGGCCGGGTGACCCCGCTGCAGCGGACCGGGGTGCACGCGGTGGACATCTATGACATCGACGGCTTCCTGACCACCCCCGCCGAGGTGCGCACGCTGCACACCCGGTGGCAGGCCGCCACGCTGCCGCACCCTAAGGCGATCTGCTACCTCGACCTGGCCTGGGAGGACTACCGGCCGGACGGCACACCGGGGCAGGTCTTCCCCGCCGCCACGCTCGGCAACGTGTACTTCGGCTACCCGCAGGAACGGTGGGTGGACTTCCGGCAGCTCGACGCGCTCAAGCCGATGCTGGACGAGCGGATCCGGATGTGCGCGGCGAAGGGTTTCGACGCGGTCGAACTGGACGACATCGACAGCTTCGACCCGCCGTCCACCACGGGCTTCCACCTCACGCCGGGGGACGCGCAGAACTATCTCGCCTACGCGTTCAACGAGATCCACCGCTACGGCATGACCGGCCTGTGGAAGAACTCACCGCTGCTGTCCTGGTGGGGGCGCCGCTACACCGACGGCGTGGTCGTCGAGGAGTGCTACCGCTACCAGCAGTGCTTCGCCTCCCAGTTGCGCGGCAGCAGCCAGTACGGGATCACCTGCACCGGGCTCGCCGGGAAGACGCCGTGCGGCTGGGATGACTTCAGCACCGACCGCACCGCGGCGCAACCCACGGGCAAGTGGGTCGGCGAGGCCGAGTACGGCGCGGACCACTATGTCTGCAACCCGGGGCAGCCGTGCCCGGGGAAACGGCGTTTCGCCACGTTCTGCCGGATCGTCTACGCACCGCCGTACGGGTTCTCCGCGGTCAAGTTCGACGTGAACCTGGACGGCAAGATCTTCTACCCCTGTCCCCGCGGCACCTGACGACAAGGTGAGGAACGGCCGGCTGTTCTGGGCAGGGGGCAGCCGTGGGACACGCCGTGGGCCGAGGCCGGTCCTGTGTTCGTCTGCCACCGCCGGTGCGCGGGCTACCAGACCCCGGAGGAGAGCAGCATGGTCAGGTCGATGGTGACGCTGACCGGATCGGTGACGGTCATCTTCCCTGAGTACACGCCCGCTGAGGCGTAGGTGCGGGTGGTCGGGTCGAGTCGGTAGCAGAAGACGGACAGAGTACTTTCAGGCGCATCGCGCTCGACACGCCAGTAGTACATGATTCCGGCCGCAGCATATTCCGCTGGCTTGTCGGTCTGGTCGGTTGTCACCGAGCCTGGCGACATGATCTCCACCACCAGCACGCAGTGCTCCGGGCGAAGCACTGCGTCGTCGGGAAGCGAAGCGTCGTAAACCACGGCGTCAGGGCGGCGGTTCAGCAGCGGGACGTCCCGCAAACGCAGATCCACGTCCGTGGACACCGCAAGCGCCGGCCTGCACGCTGCCTCCAGCACGTTGGCGAGGCGACGGCAGATGTCCTGATGCCGCCGGCTCGGGGCAGCGTTCACGATAATGGCTCCGTCGACAATCTCGATCCGGCGACAGACCTCCTCCGGCAATGCCTCATAGTCCTCAGCACTCAAACCGTTCGGCAAATCCATCCAGTCAGGCAAGGCAGTCATCGAAACCCTCCCTTCGCCATGCGCTGTCACCCTAACGGTAACCAGTGGCAGGTGCACGCTGAGCAGGCACTGGCGCCATGCCAACGGCGGTGGGTGGGTGCGGCGGGAGGCGGTCTGCATGCTCGACTGGCGGGCACGCGCTGCAACTCGGCGCCGGTAAGACCTTATTGCGGGCAGTGCCATCGGCACCGGGCACTGTTAGCTGCCCCGGGCCTGAGGGGATCACCAGGAATCTCACAACCGGCGGTCAGGGATTCGCAAGGTCGCCGGGCCAGGGTGGGCTTATGCGGGACGCCCCGGCGGAATGCGAGGCCCGGCTGCTGGTCGTGGACGATGAGCCGACGATCCTGGAGTTGCTGGCCGGGACGCTGCGGTTCGCCGGGTTCGACGTGCTCACCGCGGTCAGCGGCGCGGAGGCACTGCGCGCGGCCGCGACGGCCAAGCCGGACCTCATCCTGCTCGACGTCATGATGCCCGAGTGCGACGGTTTCGACGTGATCCGCCGGATCCGCGCGGGCGGCCCCCGGATCCCGGTGATCTTCCTGACCGCCCGGGACAGCGTCCACGAGCGGGTCACCGGCCTCACGCTCGGCGGTGACGACTACGTCACCAAGCCGTTCAGCCTGAACGAGGTGCTGGCCCGGATCCGGGCGGTGCTGCGGCGCAGCCGCGGCGAGCCGGAGGCAGGCTCCCGGCTGGTGGTCGCCGACCTCGAACTCGACGAGGACAGTCATCAGGTGTGGCGCGCGGGCACCGAGGTGGGCCTGTCGCCGAATGAGTTCAAGCTGCTGCGCTACCTGATGATCAACGCGGGCCGGGTGCTGAGCCGGGCCCAGATCCTCGACCACGTCTGGGACTACAGCTTCGACGGCGACGGCAACATCGTCGAGTCCTACATCTGCTACCTGCGGCGCAAGCTGGACCGGTGCGAGCCCCGGCTGATCCACACGATCCGCGGCATCGGCTACGTCCTGCGGGTCCCGCCCCCGTGAGAAGCCCGGCCCCCCGCGGCGTGCGGTGGTAGCCCGCGCGTCGCTGCGGGTGCGGGTGATGGCCGCGGCCGCGGTGCTGGTCGCGGTCACCTCGGTGCTGATGGGGCTGCTCGGCACGGTGCTGCTGCGCGACTACCTGTTCGGCCGGGTGGACGCGCAACTGCGCACGTTCTCTTCGTTCGTCAGCCGGGTGGTGACGCACCCGCGTCCCGGGCCGCGCCTCCGTCGCTCTGGATCCCAGCAGTTGCCCACCGACTATCTGATGGAAGTGGTCGGGCCCGGTGGGCAGCTGCACGTGGCTCCCGGGTCGAGGCAAGGCATCTCCCCGCCCGCACTGACCGTCGCGCAACTGCACGGCCCGGCCACCCCGTTCACCGTGGCCGCCAAGGGCTTCGCAGGGCACTCGTGGCGGGTGCTGGTCCGGCCGGCGCCCGGCGGGCGCCACGTCGTCGCCGCGTTCAGCCTCGACGACGTGCAGAGCACCGTGGGCCAGCTTGAACTCGCCGATACGGTGGCCGGGGTGGCGGCCATCGTGCTGCTGGCCGGCATCGGGTTCCCGCTGATCCGGGCCAGCCTGGCCCCACTGTCGCGGATGGAGGACACCGCATCGGCGATCGCCGCGGGTGAACTGTCCCGGCGCATCCCCCATCCCCAGGAACGGACCGAGGTGGGCAGGCTCGCCACCGCGCTCAACGCGATGCTGGGCCGGATCGAGGCGTCCTACCGGGCAAGGGAGGACGGCGAGGCCAAGGCCCGCGACTCCGAGGACCGGATGCGCCGGTTCGTCGCCGACGCCAGCCACGAGCTGCGCACCCCGCTGACCTCGGTGAAGGGCCTGGCCGAGTTCTACCTGCAGCAGGGGGAGGCCGCGGGCCGCGCCGAGGTCACCCGGCTGATCACCGGCATCCAGGCCGAGGCGGCCCGGATGGGCCGGCTGGTCGACGACCTGCTGCTCCTCGCCCAGTTCGACGAGAACCGCCCGCTGGACCTTCAGCCGGTGGACCTGTCCAGCATCGCGGTGCGGGCGGCGGCCGGCGCCCGTGCCATCCAGCCCGGCCGGCTGCTGACCGTCCTCGCGGCGGCGCCCGTCATCGTCCGCGCCGACGCCGGGCGGCTGCGCCAGGTCCTCGACAACCTGATCGGCAACGCGCTGCAGCACACGCCCGCGGGCACGCCGGTCACCGTGACCGTGACGGCCTGCTCCGGCGACGGGCAGGTCGGTGTTGCCGACTCCGGGCCCGGGCTGTCCGCCACGCAGGCCGCCCGGGTCTTCGACCGGTTCTACCGCACCGACCGGGCGAGAAGCCGGGCCAGCGGCGGCACCGGGCTCGGGCTGTCCATCGCCGGCACCCTGGTCGCCGCGCACGGCGGCACGATCGAGGTCGACACCCAGCCAGGACACGGCGCCACGTTCCTCGTCCGGCTGCCCCTGGCGGCGGCCCCGGCGGATGGCGGGCCGCCGGAGCCGCGCGAGGACGTTTCCGGGCCGACCAGCGACCTCCCCGGGCAGGCCGGACGCGAGCCGGCCCGGCACGGCGGCTGACGCCGCTCACGCGGCGTGCGCTGCGTCTCAAGCCAACGTGCAGCGCATCCCAAGCAAGACCACGCCCTGGCACAAGGAAACCGGCAGGCAGCCTCAATGGGCAGGCCAGCCGGGCGCGATGTGCTGGCCTACAGCGGGCCGGCACGCCCGAACGGAACCGGTCACTGTTGTCTGGAGGACAGATGTTCGTGACATACCTGGTGCGGGAACTGCGCCGCCGGATGCGGCAGGCCTGTTTCATCGCACTCGGCCTGGCCGTGGGAATCGGCCTGGTCATCACCGTGACGGCCACGTCGGCGGGGGTGAAGAACGCGCAGAGCACCGTGCTGCACTCGCTGTACGGGGTGGGCACCGACATCACGGTCACCACGGCACCGTCCCAGGGCTCCGGCGGCCCGTTCGGATTCCGGGTGAAAGGCAGGCAGCCCCCGTCCGCGGCCGGGCCCAAGGCCGGCCAGAAGTTCAGCCGCGACGTGCTGGTGACCGGCGCGCTCGGCACGCTGAAGTCCTCGGCGGTGACCCAGATCGCGCAGACCCGTGACGTCACGGCGGCGGCCGGCGCGCTGTCGGCCACCGGCCTTTCGATCTCGGGCACGGTCCCGGCGAGCAGCAGCGGCGGTAGCGGCTTCGGCGGCGGCGGTGTTGGCGGGGGCGGCGGCGGGGGCCCGGCCTCGATCAAGACGAGCACGTTCGGCGTCCTCGGCGTGGACACCAGCGCGGGCCGGGTCGGCCCGCTCAGCTCGGACAAGATCGCGTCGGGCCG
>DASXKD010000262.1:0-10120 GCA_036497045.1 Streptosporangiaceae bacterium
GTTCCTGGTGCCCGGCAACCCGATATGGCATCTCAGCTGGAAGGCGTACACCCGTCTGCTGCTGCCGGCTGCGGGCTTCGCGACCGGCGGAAAGGAATGGGGTGCGGTCGGCCGGTTCCTCGGGCCCTCGATCAGCGCGCATTACCGCCGATACCCGCTCGGGTGGACGGTGAACGCCTGGCGGTCAGCCGGGATCGAGAACGTGACCGTCCGGCCCATGAGCCTGGGCGGCGGGGTCATCATGTGGGGGCGAAAGGCCGGTGCGTGACCCGCGGCCGCAGACGGGCGATGACACAATGCCCGCAGCCGCGTTTTACGGCCGGCGAGGTGGCAGGCGGGCCGACTGGTGGACGCTCCTGCACCCGCCCTACACCCTGTGGCACGTGTCGTATGCGGTTCTGGGCGCCAGCCTCGCCCCGCATGTCGACTGGACCGCGCTCGCCGCTACGGCCCTCGCGTTCTTCCTCGCGGTGGGACTCGCCGCCCATGCCCTGGACGAGCTGAATGGCCGGCCGCTGCGCACCGCAATCGCGGATCGGATGCTGTGGGGCGTGGCCGTCGGCGCGCTAGCGGGGGCGGTCACGCTCGGCGCCCTGGGTGTCGCACGCCGCGGTCCCGCCTTGATTCCGTTCATCGTCGTCGGCGTGGGACTCGTGCTCGGCTACAACCTCGAACTGTTCGGTGGGCGGCTGCACACCGACCTCGGCTTCGCAGCCGCGTGGGGCGGCTTCCCTGTCGTCGTTGGCTTCGTCGCTCAGGCGCCGCGGCTGACCGGTGGTGCCGTCGCGGCCTTGGCCGCCGCGGCGACCGCCGCGGTCGCGCTTTCCTATGCGCAGCGCTGCCTGAGCACACCTGCGCGAATCATACGGCGGCGCACACGGGAACTCACCGGTGTGGTCACCCTCTCCGACGGCACCAAGCACACCCTCGACCGCGCGACCCTGCTTGTGCCGCTGGAGAAAGCGCTACGGGCCATGTCGTGGGCGGTGCCACTGCTAGCCGCCGCACTTGTCCTTGCACGGTTGTCGGCCTGAATCGTGTGACATGCCACGTCAGCCGTTCGGGATGAATATGGGCGCTCAGACCGGCAGCCCGGTCGCAGCCGCCTGTACTGCCGACCTGTGAGCTGGCGCCAGGCCGGCGGCCGGACTGCCTGCCGGATGGGGACCTCTGAACACCCCTTATCTCCTATGCGTGTTAGTAGTTGATGGAGCGCTGCCACAGCCTGCGCTGGCGCGGCGCCGAGCCGGCGGGAGCTGTCCCGCAACAGTGGGGACACGGATGTTTGCTCACCTCGGCCCGGTACCGCCAGTGCAGGGCACGGGCCTTGATCGCGCCGGCGCCGGGCCGCGGGCCACCCCGGGAAGCAGGCAACAGCAGAAGGAGGACCGTGGAGATGAGCGACGGACACCAGGTTCAGCAGCGGCCACTGCCGGCAGCAGTGGAGAGCCGGGAGCGGCCGGTTCTGCCGACCGGTGCGCTGCGGCGCACCAGCCGGCTGGCACTGCTGCCGCTGCGGCATGCCGCGCGCACCGCCGCCGCCGCTAGTCGGCTGTCCCAGGCCGCCACTGACCAGATCGCTGCCCGCACCGCCGAGCAGGTGTTCGCGACCATGGGCGAGCTCAAGGGCGGGGCAGCGAAGCTGGGTCAGGCGATGTCGGTGTTCGAGGCGGCGCTGCCAGAGGAGGTCGCGGCGCCGTACCGGTCCGCGCTGCGGCGGCTCACGGACGCGGCGCCGGCCATGCCCGCCGAGGTCGCCCGCCGGGTGGTCGCCACTGACCTCACCGCCGCCTACGGGCCGGGCTGGCAGGAGCGGCTCGTGGCCTTCCACGACGTCCCGGCCGCAGCGGCGTCGATCGGCCAGGTGCACCGCGGGCAATGGCGGATCGACGGCGGCCAGGTCGTGGAGGTGGCGGTGAAGGTGCAGTACCCGGGTGTTGGCCAGGCGCTACGCTCAGACCTTCGCCAGGCGCGGCTGCTGGCGCGGGTGGCGGCCCGCCTGACCAGGCTCAACGTGTCCGGACTGGCGGACGAACTCGCCGGGCGCATCGTTGAGGAGCTGGATTACGTGCGCGAGGGGCGGGTCCAGACAGAGGTCGCGGCCGCGTTCGCGGACCGCCTGCCGAAGGAACTGGCCGCCGCCCGTGCCGCCGGGGCGGACGAACCACCGGGCCGGACCAGCGTCACGGTCCCGGCCGTGTACGCCGCCACCCCCCGGGTGCTGATCACCCGCTGGCTGGAAGGGGCACCCCTGTCCGCTCTGCTCGACGGGCGCCGGGATCTGCTTCCCGATGGCTGGCGTGAACTCGGCGACCGCGACGCAGCGGACCGGGCCGCCCGACTGCTTGGGCACGCCATCTACGCGCCCGCGGCGTGCACCGGCTGGATGCACGCCGACCTGCACCCCGGCAACTTCCTGCTGCTCCCTGGCGGTCGGCTCGCCATGCTGGACTTCGGCGCGGTCGCCGCCACGCCCGGCGGCATCCCGGCGCCGTTCGGGCAGCTCGCCGCCGCCGTGCTCGCCGGGGACGGGCCGATGGCGATACGGCTGGCCCGGCAGGCCGGGGCGCTCGCTCCGGACGCCGAAGTCGATCCGCGGCTGATCATCGAGCTGCTTCACCCGCTCGCGGCCACCGGCGCCGACGCCAGCTTCACGTACTCGCGCGCGTGGCTGCGCGGACTCATGACCCACCTCACCCAGCCGCGCTTCGCGCCAGCGTTGCGCAATCTGACCCCGCCGCCGCAGTACGCCCTGGTCTGGCGGGCGACGCTCTCAGCCGCCGGGCTCTTCGCGCAGCTCGGCGCCACCGTGCCCACCCGGGGGTTCCACCTGGCCTATTCCCCCGGGTTCCGCAGCAGCATCCCCCCGGCCCGGCCCCAGCGAACCGACGGCATACTCCGCCACGCCAGCTGAACAACGGACACCCTGGCATTATCTTGATCGGCACGGAATCTTGATCGGCGCGGACAGCTGGGCCAGGCGCTTCGCGAGCCTGCCCGGCACGGTCACCCCGAGCGGGAGCACATTCGACGTGACCGGGCATTTCGGGCACGAGCTCCTGGTCACGATGCTCACGCAACCACGCCGAGACCACTGTGCTGGCCATCGACTGCGCGCGGGGTTCACGTGATCACCGGCCATGCCCCGGCCATGGAGGACGGCATCGCGGTGGCGCCCGCGTCGTTCGGTCGCTACGGCGGCGACATCGGGGTCGAGAGCGCCGGCTTCATGCCGCCCAGACTCAGCGCCGGCGACGCCGCGTATCTCGCCGACCGGTCACCAACGCCGGCCGTTAGCCCCCGCCGTCCGGTCGCTCCCGGCGCTGGAGCCGGAGGCCGCCTCACGGATGTTCTGCCGGAAGTGGCTACGTGCTTTCACCGGCCGGCAGGAACGCCGTGTCCCAAGTTGATGACGGAGGCGGACTAGCAGGTTAGGACGACGGTGCTTTGCTTCGGTGCGGCGCTTGGCGTGCCGAGGTCGGCACATTGCTACATACCCCGGCGATGGTGAACTCGGCCAAGGCGGCCGGCGCGGCCTGGATGCTGTCGCACGCTGGGAGCCGGGGCGGCTGGTGATGCGTCATCCACAATCGCGGTACGCGTCTGCGGTACCAGGGAGCGCCGGCGGATCGCCCAGAACGACGGCTGCCTTAAAGCGACCCGTCCTCCGAAGGTGAGGCTGCGTGTCTCATCCCAGGCGGCTCGTTCTTCTGCGGCTGCCAGGAACGCCACCATCGCGTCGGCGACGGCCTCGGGGGCACGCCTGGGCAGGTGATGACCCGCGCCGTCGATGAGTTGCAGGCGGGCATCTGGTAGAGCGCGGGCGAGCCGGCGGGCGGTATCGAGGGGTACCAGGGTGTCCCTGGGGTCGGCGAGCAGCAGGACCGGCGCCTGGACCGACGCGATGGCGTGCTCGAGCTCGCCGAGCTCGCGGAGCAGAGCGCGTTGCTCGGTCAGGAAGGTGCGCCACAGCGGGCGGTGTCCGCGGCCCGGGTGGCCCCAGACTTGCCAGTTGGCGTGCTCGTCCGGGCGTAGCGGGCGGCCGCGCCGCCGAGCGGTCCTGGCGAGCCGGGCCCGGGCGATCCATGGCGTCAGCCGCCATGCCACCAGCGCGCACAACTGCCCGGTGCCGGGTGCGGCGAGCAGCTTGTCCCAGCCATTCACGCACCCTGGGCCGACGCTGGCGAGCAGGATCACCGCCTCGACCCGCCGGGGCGCTAGGGCCGCCGCCGCCAGTGCCACCCCGCCGCCGTAGGAGTGCCCGACGAGCACCGCGCGGGTGATGCCGCGCGCGTCCAGGTCGTCGAGCACGGCGCGCGCGTTCGCGGCGAACCCGCCGGCCGGGAGCCGGCTGGAGCCGTAGCCCGGCCGGTCGGCGGCGATGGCGTGGAGCTGGGCCGGCAGCCGTGCGGTGACCGGCTGCCAGTCGGCGGGCGAGCCGGGCTGCCCGTGCAGCAGGACGAGTTCGTGAGCGGCCAGCCTGGCTGGCCTGTACGTGGTTCGCGTGCTAGCGGTCATGGCGGGTGTCCTGTTCCTAGGCAGTGCGCTGGGCAGGTTTGTCTCCGGGACGGGCGTGTCTTGGTGCCGGCGGCCCGCTGAATCGGCCGGGCTGCATGGCCGTGCCCAGGGACGCCGTAGCCACAGCAGCACAAGCCATCCGGCCAGTGCGACCAGCCAGAAACTGGCCAGGCGGTAGAGCAGCACCGCCGCCAGGGCCTGGCTGGTACCCAGCCCGGTGGCGACCAGGGCCAGGCTGAGCGTTCCCTCGGTGACTCCGAGGCCGCCGGGCGTGATGTTGAGGCTCTGCGCCACGATGCCCGAGCCGTAGACCAGCAGGAGGTCATGCCAGGGCACCGCGGCGCCGGTGGCGCGGATGCTGACGGCGAGGACAGCCGCGTCGGCGAGCCAGTTGGCGACGGCCAGGCCGGTCACGATCGCCCAGCCGGACCGGGGAAGCTGGAGCGAACCCAGCCGCTGTGCCCAGGCCCGGATGATCTGGCGGGGTTCGGTGCCGGGACGGCGCAGCATCCGGGATCCCTGCTGGAGAGCCCATGCGGCTGGCCGCTCGAGCGCGCCCCGCAGCCGCGGCCGCCGCGTGGCCGCTCCCGCTACCACGAGAGCGGTTACGGCGAGCACGCCGCCGGGAACGGCGACCGCCGCGACCAGGATGTTCCCGGACGCCAGCGCGCCGCCGATCACGACCAGGGCCGCCGCGGCCGAGGAGATCACCCCGCCGGCCAGCAGCGACCACCCGGCCAGCGGGGCATCGGCGCCCTGCCGGGTGAAGCGGCGGAACGTGTACGCGGTGGCTAGGGCGGGTCCGGCCAGCGGAACCGAGACCGACACCGCGTTGGCCGCGTAGGCGGTGGCCAGCATCGGCCGGATACCCACGCTGGCGCCGCCTGCCGCGAGCAGCCTGCGCAGCATGATCGCGAAGGCGCCCATGGACGCAGACTCGAGCAGCACGGCGGCCGGGATCCACAGCCAGCGCAGATGACCAAGCGCCGTGAACGACGCGGCCACCGTGGCCCGTCCGGCGACCCCGGCGGCCGCCATCGTCGCGATCGCTACGATGGCGGCCGCGATGCGGGCCACCTGCTTACTCCCCGGCCGTTGCGCGGGAGCGGCGTCCGGGTCGGCCGTGGTGCCCGGGAGGCACCGCGGCGCTGGCCGGAACCAGGCCTGGCGCGCGCCCGCTGTCGCGTGTCTGGTGATGGTCATGTCTGCCTGTCCGGCCATCGGTCCGCTGGCTCCGCCCGAAGGAACGAGGTGAGCGGACCGGGGCGCCTGGCCGTGTCAGTAGCCGTAAGGGTTGCCGGACGGGGCGGCCGGGGCCGACGGGGCCGGGGATCCAGTGATCGCCGTGAGGCCGGGGGTGGCCACGAAGAAGCCCTGCACTCCCTGGCCGGTCACCTGGCCGGCCTGGTCGTCAGCGAAGGTGTACAGCAGGTGCCCGTTGTAGGCGACCTGGTCGCCGTGGATGTCCGTGACCGCGGTGAGCTTGCCGGTCAGCCCGGTGGCGGCCGGTGACGCGGACGTCAGCGGCGGCCACAGCGTCGCCAGTCCTCCGGTGACGACCGACTTCGCCGCTGTGTCGGGCAGGTAGTAATACAGCGGCAGGCCCTGACCGTTGACCAGGATAGTCTCGGGCTTGCCTCCGACGGTCGCCTGCACGGTGCGGACGGTAGCCGCGGAGGGCTGGCCGGCGACGGGCTGGCTGCTGGCATGCGAGGTCGTCGCCGTGGCGGCGGTGACACCGCCGCCGATGGCGGCCGCGGCGGCCAGGCTGATGCTGGCAATGATGATTCTCGGGTGTCGCACGGTTAGCTCCTTGTGGTATTGACTGTGCACTATCTACTAATACGGTTAGTAGAGATGCGGGGTTCACTCGACGGGCGGCTTATTCCAGCGGTGAGGCAGCCGGGGGCGGCGGAGCGTGGCGGGTATGGCCGCGACTTCCGGTGGGGCCGGCCGGCGGCCGGGACGCGCCGGGGCTGGTGGCTGCGGCGCCCTGGGGGCGTGCTCCCGGCTGCGCGGGGGCGGCCTGTGCCGCATCCAGCCGGGCGCGGGTGCGCAGCGGGATCTCCTTCAGGATCAGCGCGAGCAAGAACGCCACGGCCAGCAGCGGGATCAGGTATGCGTAGAGGGGCGGGAGGGCATGGGCGAATGCCAGGGCGATGACGTGCCTGAGCGGGGCAGGCAGCCGGGCGAGGCCCTGCGGCGTGATCGAGCTGACCTGCGCTGCGCTAAGGTGGCCGGCCGCTGACGCCGGGAGGTGGGCGCTGAGCTGGCCGTCGACCCGGTGGATGAACAGTGCACCGATCAGGGCCACGCCTATGCTGCTGCCGATCTGCCGCGCGAAGTTGACCGAAGCGGTGGCCGCGCCCAGATCGCGCCGGGCCGCGCTGTTCTGCGCGATGAGGACCATGACCTGCAGGAACAGTCCGAGGCCCAGGCCCAGCACTAGCAGGTACACGCTGGACGCCAGGTGCGAGGTTCGGACGCCCATCGTCGACAGCAGATACAGGCCGGCGGCGGCGAGCGCCGTCCCGGCGACGGGATAGGCCTTGTAGTGCCCGGTCCTGGTAATCAGCCGGCCGGAGGAGATGGAAGTGACCAGCAGGCCGCCGATCAGCGGCAGCAGCAGCAGTCCGGAGGCGGTCGCGCTGACGCCGGTGACGATCTGCAGGTAGGTCGGCAGGTAGCTGATCGCCCCGAACATGGCGATCCCGGTGATCAGCGAGATCGCGCCCGCGATACGGAAGGCCGGGTCGCGGAACAGCCGCAGCGGGATGACCGGGTCGGCGGCGTGTCGGGCCGAGACCAGCCAGGCCGCGCCGAGCGCCACCGCGGCGGCGCTCAGGCCAAGGATCACCGGCGAGGTCCAGGCGTAGGTGCTCCCGCCCCAGCTGGTGAGCAGCACCAGGCCGATCACCGCCCCGCCGAGCAGGAGCATGCCCGCATAGTCGATGCGTGGCCTGCTCTGTGGCCGGGGAAGCCGCAATGCGACGCTGGTGACGATCAGCGCGACAACGCCGATGGGCAGGTTGATGTAGAAGATCCATCGCCAGGACAGGTTGTCCACGAGGAACCCGCCGAGCAGCGGCCCGATCACCGAGGCCAGCCCGAAGACGGCTCCGATCAGGCCCTGGTAACGGCCTCGCTCCCGCGGGCTGACCACATCCCCGATGATCGCCTGCGCGCCGATGATCAGCCCGCCCGCGCCGGCCCCCTGCACGGCGCGGAACGCAATCAGCTGGTCCATGGAGTGCGCGAGTCCGGATGCCGCCGAGCCGGCCAGGAAGAGGACGATCGCGAACTGGAAGACCGGCTTGCGGCCGAACAGGTCGCCGGCCTTGCCGTAAATGGGCATCACGACGGCCACCGCCAGCAGGTAGGCGGTGACTACCCAGCCGATATGGTTCAGCCCGTGCAGGTCGCCGGTGATGGTCGGCAGCGCCGTGGCGACGATCGTCTGGTCAAGGGCGGCGAGCAGCATGCCCAGCATGAGGGCCGAGAAAATCAGCCGCACCTGACTGCGGCCCGGGCCGGACGCCCCGCCGCCGGCGGCCCCGGCCGCGGGCCGCCCGGCGTGCCGCCGCGGCGACTGGGACAAGACCGTTCGCCCGCCGGGCGCGTGACGGAGACCTGCTGCGGGCGCTGTCCATCCTATGGTCATGGCCGGCTGCTGGACGCGCGCGGACCGGCCGACAATGGGACGGGGCTGGGCCCCTGGACGAGGGCGCGGACCTGGTCGCCGGTGACTGTTTCCTGCTCCAGCAGGGCGGCGGTGAGCCGGTCGAGGGCTTCCCGGTGGCAGGTGAGCAGGTCGCGGGCATGAGTTTCCGCCTTGGCCAAGATGGCAGCGACTTCCTGGTCGACCAGCCATTGGGTGTGTTCGGAGTAACTGCGTGCTGCGGCGAACCCGGGGTAGCTGGCGGGCGGCCCGCTGTAGCTGACCGGTCCCATCTTGTCGCTGAGGCCGAACTCGCGGACCATCTGGGTAGCCAAGGTGGTGGCGGAGGCCAGGTCGTCGGCGGCGCCGGTGGACGCCTCGCCGCGGACCAGGCGTTCGGCGGCCCGGCCGCCGAGGCGGACGGCAAGGGTGTCGGCCAGGTAGCTTTCCCCGTACAGCCGGCGGTCGTCGGCAGGGAGCGTCTCGGTCAGGCCGAGGGCCTGCCCGGCGCCCAGGACGGTGACCCGGCTGACCGGGTCGGCGTTCGGGGACAACGTGGCGACCAGGGCGTGGCCGGCCTCGTGGACGGCGACGGTGGCGAGTTCGTCGGGGGCCAGCGGGCTGTTGCGCCGGGTGCCGAGCAGCACGCGATCGCGGGCCCCGTCAAAGTCGGCGGCTGTGAGGCTGGTCCGGCCGCCCCGGACCGCGGTGACGGCGGCCTCGTTGACCAGGTTGGCCAGGTCCGCGCCGGAGAAACCGGGGGTGGCGGCGGCGATCTCATCGAAGTCGGTATCTGGGCCGAGGTTCTTGCCGCGGGCGTGGGAGGCCAGGATGGCGCTGCGCTCGGCCCGGTTGGGCAGCGGGACGATGACCTCGCGGTCGAACCGGCCGGGGCGGCGCAGCGCAGGGTCCAGGACCTCCACCCGGTTGGTGGCGGCCAGCACCACGACCCCGTCGGACGGGTCGAATCCGTCCATCTCGGCGAGCAACTGGTTGAGGGTCTGCTCGCGCTCGTCGCTGCCGGCCAGTCCGCCGTGGTCACGGCGGGCGCCGAGGGCGTCGATCTCGTCGATGAACACTATGGCCGGCGCGCGGGTGCGGGCCTGCTCGAACAGGTCCCTGACCCGGGCCGCGCCGACGCCGACGAACAGCTCCACGAAGCCTGAGCCCGATACGGAGAGGAAGGGGACGCGGGCCTCGCCAGCGACCGCGCGAGCGAGCAGGGTCTTGCCGGTGCCGGGCGGCCCGGCCATCAGCACGCCGCGCGGGCCGCGCGCCCCGGCCTGATGATAGCGGCCGGGGTCGCGCAAGTAATCGACGACCTCGCTGATCTCGGTCTTCACCGCGGAGTAGCCGGCCACGTCGGTGAACCGGGCGGTCGGCCGTTCGGCGTCGATGACCCGCGCTTTGGCCTTGGTCACGCCGTTCAGGCCGCCCAGGCCGCCCAGGCCCCCGGCCTGCCGGCGGGCGCCGCGGATAACGAAATAGATCAGGCCGCCGATCAGCAGCAGCGGCAGCAGCCCGATCAGCACTGACAGCAGCGAGGAGGACGTGGTGGCGGCGGTGGCGGTGATCTGGACGTGGTGGGCCGCTAGGTCACCGGCGAGGCCGTTGCCGCCGAGCGCGAGTGGGATGGTGGTGGTGAACGGCTGCCCGCTGGTGAGGCTGCCCGTGACCTGGCCGGCCGGGGCGATCGTCACCGCGCGGACCGTCCCTGCGCCGACATCGGCTACGAACTGGGTATAGGTCAGCGGCGTGCCTGGGGCTGCGCCGCGCGGCAGGCCCAGCAGCACTACGAAGAACGCTGCGAAAATCCCGGGGAACAGCCACCGCCGCCACGGCGCTGCATTTGCTTGGCCGGGCGGGCCGGGCTGAGACATGCGCATCTTAATGCTCCTTCTAGTGCCCGGCGGCACGCCGGACGGGGGTCTAACGGGGTCTGGC
>DASXKD010000263.1:0-14988 GCA_036497045.1 Streptosporangiaceae bacterium
CGCCCGGGGTGTGGCAGCGCTACCGCCGGATCGCCATGGACGCCAGCGCGCTGCTTGTCTACGGCCGGGTGGAACGCCTGGACGGCTCGGTCAGCCTGCTCGCCACCCGGCTGCGGCGGATGCGGGTAGCGGCCGCCGCCCCCAGCCGCGACTTCCGCTGACCCCCGCCCGCGGCCGGCATCACCGCGGCGGGCTAATTGGGCCGGGCGCTCCTGGGGCTGCTCGCTGGCCAGGTCCTCCCAGGTCCGGCCGCTGCGCACGCTCGCGGGGCGCTCGGCGGCGATGTCCGAGCCTTCCCGTGCGTGCTCGTCACGGACCTTCACCAGCACCCAGCGGCGTGGCCCGGTGCGGATCAGCGCGAACCCGCCGGTCAGCTTGCTGCCATGCGCCACGAAAGACAGGTGCCCCGGCTCGTCCCTGGTGATGTCGGCCAGGCCCTCATCCCAGATGATCACCGCCCCGGTGCCGCGCCTGGCCTCTGGGTACACGCCTTCGAACTCACCGGCCTCCAGTGTGTGGTCCTCGACCGGCACGGCCAGCCGGCGGACCGCCGGGTCGAGTGAGGGCCCCTTGGGCACGGCCCACGAGCGCAGCACGGTGCCGGCCTGCACTCGCAGGTCGAAGTGCAGCGTGGTTGCGTCGTGAAGCTGCACGACGAACCGGGACGCCGTCACGTCAGCCCGCGGTCCGGTAGGCGGTCAGTATCAGCGGGGTGCGCACGCCATGCCGGGCACTCATGTCGGCCAGGAAGGCGGCCAGCCATCCCAGCGCATCCAGCGACCACTCGGCCAGCGTGCCGCGGTAGGTGACCCGGTGATGGCCGCCATCCGGGCCTCCCTCGAAGCTGGTCACGGGCAGCAGGACCACATGATCGTCTTCGGACCACGACTCGCAGTCGAAAACCTCCTGGTTGATTTCCCGCACCCACTCCCCGATCGCCGACGCTGCCGTGCGGATCGAGGGATCGGCCAGGCCGTCCAGCGTGATCTTGACCGGTACCTGCTGCCGTGGGCCGCAGTCGCCGAACCAGTTGAGCGCGTCCAGCAAGGCCCGTGACACCAGCATGCTCGATGGCGAGGCGAAGTGCGCGTCGGCGTCGGCGCCGTGCTCGGGCAGCAGCACCTTGATCGCGTCCAGCCGCAGTGTGCCCAGGCGCGCCACCACGTCGCCCGCGCAGGCCAGGAACGGATAGACAGGGAGCAACCTCCCCTCGGCGGGCTCGGTGAGCGTGACCTGGAAGAAGGCGGCAAGGGACGGCTGCAGCCCCGGGCCAGGGCCCGCTTCCGCGTCATTCATCCCCCACAACCCGCCCAGGGCGCCCTCCCTTGCCGGGGTGAGCCATCCCATCGCCGCCGACCTGGCGTAGAACAGGCTGTACGCGTCCTGCGAAAGTTCGCCTTCGGCGGCCTGCCGCGGGTGCGGCGCAAACTCGCCATACAAGGCCGCGTACAACGTTCTGGCGGCCTTCAGGCTGAGCAGGGGAGCAGGCTCGGCGCTCAACTTGCCTCCGCGTGGCCATCCCGGGGCCATGTTCTACGGCTACCTGCCCCGACCCTACCGCTCGCGTGTGACCTGGGCTTTTGCCCCGGAGGAATGGCGCAAGGAGTGCAGCCGCCGCTCGGGTGACCAGATAGCCGGTGTCCCGCCTGACCTCCCGGCCCGCTGCGGCGTCTTAGCCGGCAGACAGGTTGCGGGAGGGAAGCCGTGACCTACCGGGGAGGAAAGCCCACGGTCCCGGCGTCCCTGGTCACCCGTGCCGCGTTGAGCAGCCCGGCGAGCATGACGTAGTGCCCGGCCAGCATGGTGAACTCGATCAGCGCGGCGTCGTCATAGGTCTGCGCCAGCGCGTCCCAGGTGGCCTGGCTCACCGTGTGGTCGCGCACCAGTTCCCCGGTGGCGCGCAGCACCGCGGCGTGCCCGCTCCACCGGGCCGCCGAGGGGTCGCGCACGTCGGCAACCTCGCCATTGCTTAGGCCGGCCCGGGCGCCGATCCGCACATGGTGCCCCCACTCGTACGCGCAGCCGCACAGCCAGGCGGTTCGCAGGATCACCAGTTCCCGGTCTCGCGGCGGCAGCGTCCCGCCGAGCAGCAGCCGGGAGCCCAGCGGCAGCCAGTCGCGCAGCAGCGCCGGGTGACGGGCGAGGGTCAGGAACAGGTTCGGCGCTGGCCTGGGCGGCCGGCCCAGCGTGTCCAGCAGCGACTGGAGTTCTTCCGGGTTGCCTTGCGCGGCGGCGGGCGCGATGCGCGGCGCGCCATTGTCTCGCGCCGGGCCGCTATCTTCTGGCATCGTCACGCCTGGGGAGAATACCGATGCAGGAACCCACCCGAAGTCACATCGGGAAGCGGCGTGACAGGCGGGAAGCCCGCCCCTTCAGGGCGGAGTGGAGGTCATTTGATCAGCGTCAGGTAGGCGAGGCTGCCCAGGCCGGCCACGATGCAGTAGATGCCGAACGGGGTGAGCGTGCGGGTCTGCAGGTACTTGACGAGGAACCGGACCGACATGTAAGCGCCCAGGCCGGCCAGCAGGCTCCCGACCAGGATCTGGCCGCCGATCCCGGCGCCTGCCGAGCCGAACAGCTCGGGCAGCTTGAGCACCCCGGCGGCGAGGATGGCAGGCGTGGCGAGCAGGAAGGCGAATCGGCCAGCGTCCTCACGGGACAGCCCGCGCCTCATGCCCGCGACCATCGTGACCCCGTCCCTGCTGATGCCGGCGATCAGGGCGAGAACCTGCGCCGAGCCGATGAGAACGGCCTGCGGATAGCTGAGGCTGGCCACCCGCCCGTCGGACATGGCGACCGCGGCATGCTCTCGCTGGCGGTCGGCGTGAGCACCAGCCGAGTGCCGCCCCACGGCGGCCAGCTCGGCATACTCCCTCTGCCGCGCGGCCTCCTCGTCGGCCTCGCGGGAGGAGCGCCGCCGGAAGCGCTCCCCGCCGATCAGGATGAGGCCGTTGATGGTCAGGAACACCGCGGCGAGCTTCGGCTGGCCGAACACGGTCTGGAAAGTCTTCTGCAGCGCTAGTCCCGCGATGCCGACGGGGATCGTGGCCAGCACGATCATCCAGGCAAGCCGCTCGTCGGCGGTGTACACCTCGCGGTAGCGGATCGAGGTGACCAGGCCGCGGGTGATCCTGACCCAGTCCCGCCAGAAGTAGATGAGCAGTGCGGCCGCGGTGGCCACGTGCAGCCCGACGATGAAGGCCAGGTAGGGCGATGACTCCGCGGCGACGTTCAGGTTCTGCGCCCACTGGCCGCCGATCACCGCGGGGATGAGCACGGCATGGCCGAGGCTGGAGACCGGGAACAGCTCGGAAACGCCCTGGACCAGGCCGACGACCGCGGCTTGCAGGTAGGTCAGGTGTGTCATGCAGGCCCTTCGCCGTGAGCTGGGAAGCCGCCGGGATCCGCCCGGATGCGCTGCGCCCGGCAAGGCGAGGTGGCATACTCGGACCCGCCGGTGTTCTACAGGTACTGTAGAACATTTACAGGACTTGTAGATACGAATCGGGTAAGGAGGCGCCGTGCACGATGCAGCGCCCCGCCCGCACGCGGAGCCCGCCGAGTCACTGCGGCGCCCTCCCGGGGCGCTGGAGGCCGAGGTGATGGCCGTGCTGCGGGCCGCGGACGCGCCGCTCAGCCCTGGCCAGGTCCGCGAGCGCCTCGCTGTGCGGCCGACCGGTGAGCTGTCCTACAGCACGGTGGTCACCATCGTGTCCCGGCTGCATGCCAAGGGCCTGCTGGCCCGCGAGCGCGCCGGGCGCGGGTTCGCCTACACGCCGGTGGACGCGGCAAGCCTAGCGGCCGGCCAGATGAGCCGCGCACTGGATGCCGGCGTGGACCACGGCGCCGTGCTGACCAGGTTCATATCCGGCCTGTCCGGCCGGGACGCGCGCCTGCTGCGCCGGCTGCTGGCCGGCGACGACGGCGCCGGCCAGGACCGGGGGTAGCCAGGTGCGGCTGCTGGTGTACCTGCCATTGCTGATCCCTCTGCTCGCGACCGCCGCAGCCAGGCCGCTCGCCGCCCGGCTGGAACCCCGGGAGGCCACCTGGCTGCTCACCGTGGCCGCGGTGGTCCTGGCCGGGTGCAGCACGGTGGCGCTGGCGCTGCTTGCGGCCTCCGCCGCTGCCCGCGTACCGGTCATGGCCTCGCTTGGGCACTACTCCCAGAGCGTGGTACACCGCGCCGATCCCACCCCCGCCGTCACCGGCGCGGCGGCCGCCCTGGTACTGACCGTGGCCGCGGTGGCCGTCGCGGTCGCGTTCCGGCACCGCGCCCGCGCCCTGGCCGAGTCCTACCGGCGCGCGGCGCGCCTGCACGACGACGGCACCATCGTGGTCGTACGCGGCACCGCCGTCGAGGCGTACGCACTGCCCGGCTGGCCCGGCAGGATCGTGGTCTCCGGCCGCCTGCTTGAGGCACTCGACGAGCCCGGCCGCGCGGCGCTGCTCGCGCACGAGCGTGCCCACCTCGCGGGCAGGCACCACCTCTTCACCACCGTGGCGCACCTGGCCGCCGTGGCCAACCCGATCCTTGTGCCGCTCGCTCACACGGTGGACTACACCGTGGAGCGCTGGGCCGACGAGCACGCCGCCCGGGTGACCGGCGACCGCCGCCTGGTGGCCGTCACCATCGGCCGGGTGGCCATGATGGTCACCCCTGCCCGGTGGCCAGCGGCCACCCTCGGCATGGTCCGGGCGGGCTCCCGCCGGGTCTCGGTGGCCTGGGCCGGGCCGGTGCCCCGCCGGGTGGCTGCCCTGCTCGGCCCGCCGCCGCGCTCGCGGGTCCTGCTGGTGGCCGTCGCCGTGCTGATCGTCGTGCTCACCGGCGCCTCCGTACTGCAGGCCGCCAGGGACCTGCACGCGCTGCTTGAGCTTGCCCGCGCCGGCCGCTGAACCCGCTCGGATCAGCGTCCGGCCGCCGGCGAGTGGGCCAGCTCGGGCTGGTGGGGCTGCGGTTGCGCGGCACCGGAGGCCGGCGGGTGTGCCCGCAGTTCGCCGAGGCGGACCATGGCGACGCCGGCCATGATCAGCCCGCCGCCCAGGAACTGCACCGGGGTGGGCAACTGGCCGAGCAGCAGCCAGGCGAAACCGATCGCGAAGAGGACCTCGGCCATGCCGATGAACGACGCGAGCCGGGCCCCGAGTCGCCGCGCCGCGCCGATACCCGCGATGTAGGAGATCACCGCGGCCACCAGCGACAGCCCGAGCACCGGCACGATCCAGCTCACCTGGTGGCCGAAGACGAGGACGTCTTCGACGCTGGCGGTCAACGGCAGCAGCCCGGCTCCCGCCATCGCGGCCAGGGCGGCCGTGCCGACGCACATCGCGGCCCACGTCATCACCAGGGGCGGCAACGGCTCCTCCTCGTCGCCGGCCGAGAGCACGTAGAAGATCGCCAGGCCAACGGCGCCGAGCAGCGCCCAGATCACCCCGGCCGGGTTGAGCCCCGCGGTGCCTGCCAGGTTGAGCACCATGGCCAGCCCGGCGATCGCCACGACGCCCCCGATGATGGTCAGTCGCCGCGGCCGCTGGCCGTGCCGCAGCCACAGCCAGCCCACCACCAGCACCACGCCGAGGTACTCAAGCAGCACCGCGACGCCCACCGGTATCCGGGCCACGGCGTTGAAGTAGCACCACTGGGCGCCGGCGACAGCGAACAGGCCGTAGGCGGCCACCCGGCCTGCGCTGCGCCGCAGCAGGGCCCACTGGCCGCGCAACCGCAGTACCGCGGGGACGGTGAGGATCAGCGCCGCCACGACTATCCGGGCGAGCACGGCCGCTCCCGGGCTCCAGCCGGCGCTGATCAGGGCGGAAGCGAACGTCCCCGACGTGCCGAAAGCCGCCGCGGACAGCAGGGCGAGGCCCAGTCCCGTGCCGCCCCGGGCACGCTTGCCGGCCTCGGTCTTCATGGCGCTCCCCTGTAATGGGCAAAGATAAGTTACGCTAGTGACGCTATCGAGGGGTGGTGAAAGGAGTCAAGGTGATTTTTGCCCATGACACCGAGGTGGCGCTGGTCTCCGCCGCCGCCCTCGTCAACACCGGCCGCGGCGGTAAGGAACTGCTGCCGGACGCCGATGCCCTGGACCGCTTCGTCAAGGGCTGGGGCTGGACCGGAGGGCGCGCACGCGACCAGGCCGAGTTCGACGCGGTCCGGCGGCTGCGCCCCCGGCTCGAACGGCTGTGGGACATGGACGAAGACGCTGCCGCCGGGCTGGTCAACACGCTGCTGCGGGAGGCGAGCGCCCTGCCGCAACTGGTCAAGCACGACCAGTGGGACTATCACCTGCACGCCACGCCGCCCGACGCGCCGCTGGCCGACCGGATGGCCGTTGAAGCGGCGATGGCCTTCACCGACGTCATCAGGTCCGGGCAGCTCGGCCGGCTCCGGGTATGCGCCGCGGACCACTGCGAGGACGTGCACGTGGACCTGTCGAAGAACCGGTCGCGGCGGTTCTGCAGCGTCGCCTGTGCCAACCGCACCAACGTCGCCGCCTACCGGGTACGCCAGGCGGGCCGGTGAGGCCGGCGGTGCGGTACTGCGCCGCAACATCGTCACGATCACCCCGGCCGGGCGCTCGCACCTACGGCGGCTCGACCGCCTGCTGGCCAAGGTCCAGGACGAGCTTCTCGCCCCGCTGTCACCCGCCGAGCGGGCGCTGCTGGTGCGGCTGCTCACCCGGATACTGGAGCATCATGGCGCCGTGAGGTGACCGTCCAACCGGCGCAGCCGACCGTCCCCGGCCAGGTCGTCGATGCCCCGGGTAGCGCCGTGGGGTCACGGGGCTTTCCGCGCGGCCCGGCGGATCGGCGCGAAGGTCTCTGCCGGCTCCTTGGTGAGGAACTCGGTGATGAGCAGGTTGCACAGCTCGGGCTTCTCCACCAGCAGTCCGTGTGAGGTACCTGGGACCACGGCGAGTTCGGCGTCGGGCAGGCTCCGGTAGGCTTCGATGGCGTGCTCCAGGCGGACCTGGTCGTCATCGGCCACCATGACGAGCGTGCGGCTGGTCACGGCGCGCAGGTCGGCAGGGGTGAGCGCCGGCTCGCGGGCGTGCATGGCGGCCAGCTTGGTGACGATCACGCCGTAGTGGCCGATTCCGTCGGGTGACAGCTCACCGTAGCTGCGTTCCAGGAAGTCAGGCGGCTCGCCGTCAAAGATGCCTTCCGCCCAGCCGTCGTGGTGAAACACCCCGGCGGCGAGCACCAGCCGCCGCACCAGGTCAGGGCGGCGCAGCGCGACCACAAGCGCCACGATCGCGCCATCGCTGACGCCGGCCAGATGGACAGGCCGGCCGATGACCGTCTCGATGAACGCGATGGTGTCCCCGGCCATCAGTTCGTAGCTGGCCGGCCCCGCGGCATCGGGGGTGCGCCCGTGCCCGCGCTGCTCGGGCGTGTAGACGTGGAAGACCTCCGCCAGCGCCGCCAGGGTAGGGCCCAGCGCCCGGGAGTCCACCCCGGCCCCGCCCGGATGCAGCAGCACGCAGGGGTCGCCGTGGCCGCGTTCGTCGTACCACATCGCCACGGCGGGCAGTTCGGCGGTCGGCATGGCCACCAGTCCTCTCTATCGCTCTCCGCGCTAGGCAGCTATGACCACATGACTGGCGCGGCAGCGGGAATTCATCGCCGCCCGGCCGGCCAGGCGCCCGCGGTGGCAACGGACGGGCACCTGCACCCGGGCTGTGACGTGCTCGGCTTTCGTGACCACTGCAGGCGGCCGGACGGCGGTCCTTATCGCGGCGGCTGTCCTGAGTGCCGCCCCGCGGGGGGATGGTGCGGATCAGGCGGGTGCCGCCCGGGATCATGTGCTGTGTTGGCCGGTTGGGTGCCTATGGTGGGAGGGTCGCCGCCCCGGGCACGGGCTGAGCTTGCCGGGTCAGTGTCTGCGCGGTCGGTCAGCGGCGACCAGAAGGGTGTGGCAGACAGATGTTCGAGCGGTTTACCGACCGGGCGCGGAGGGTTGTGGTCTTGGCGCAGGAGGAAGCCAGGATGCTCAATCACAACTACATCGGCACCGAGCACCTCCTGCTGGGCCTGATCCACGAGGGTGAGGGCGTGGCGGCCAAGGCCCTGGAGTCGCTGGGGGTCAGCCTGGAAGCGGTGCGCGCGCAGGTGGAGGAGATCATTGGCCAGGGCCAGGAGGCCCTGTCGGGGCACATCCCGTTCACCCCTCGTGCCAAGAAGGTTCTTGAGCTGTCGCTGCGTGAGTCCAGGCAGCTTGGCCACGACTACATCGGCACCGAGCACATCTTGCTGGGCCTGCTGCGTGAGGGCGAGGGCGTGGCCGCCCAGGTGCTGGTCAGGCTGGGCGCGGATTTGAACCGGGTGCGCCACCAGGTGATCGAGTTGCTGCACGGCCGCGCGGGTGAGGAGCCGGCGGGCGAGGAGCCAGTGGGCTCGGCCGCGGGCGGGCGGGAACGTCGGCCGCCGCCGGAGATCACCGCCCGCCTTGACGCGATCGGCTCGCGGCTGTCGGCTGTCGAGCAGCGCACGGGGACCGGGCCAGACACGCTCGAGCTGGATCAGCAGATCGAGCAGGTACTGCGCGACAGGCATGCCGCCGTCGACGCCCAGGACTATGAGCTGGCCGCGTCGCTGCGCGACCGGGAAAAGGACCTGCTTGCGCAGAAGGCCTCGGCCCAGCAGCAGTGGGCCGCCACGCACCCGGACCTGCCATCCCTTGCCGAGAAGTTTCGCCAGCTCAGCGACGAAATCGAGCGTCTTCATGCCCTGCTCCGCGAGCACGGCATCGAACCCGAACCCGGCGCAGCCTGACCCAGCCGGGCCACAGCGGAACAGGGCACCTCAGGCAACCATCCCGGCCGCAGCCACACAGCAGCCCGCCAGTAAGCACCCAACCCAACCGGACCGGGTCGGGTCAGCCAGCCGGATAGTTGTGCAACCGGCTCGCATCACGTGCTACTTCGGGCGACGACCGGTTTAGCCGCTGTCGCGCCGTCATCAGCGTGACGGGCGCGACAGCGGCGGGCCCGATCAGGTGAAGCCGACGTTCAGGTCGAAGTGCCCGAGCCTGAGGTTGAGTACTCCGCCGCCGGCCCAGTGCACGATGAACGCCAGCAGGATGATGGCCAGGATGACCACGACCACCCAGAAGAAGAACACGATGATGCCGGGGATGGCATACCCCGCTACAGTTCTCGCTCTAGCCACGGCTGCCCGCTACCCACCGCCGTTCGGCTTATTCGGCGTATTCGCCGGGGTTTTGCTGGGCACGAAACGAAGCAGGCCGGTGACCGGCGGCACGGCGACGAGCTCGCGGACGAGGCACCGGGCGTGCCCGCACCGCGACTGCGGCTCGCTGTGTGAGGAAGGCGGGATGAGTTGAGGTTCGGGCTGGCCTACAACACGGCGTACTACGGCACCGATCCTGATCTGATGGCCGCGGCGGCGCGGCACGCCGAGGAGTGCGGCTTCGAATCGGTTTACATGTCCGAGCACATCGTGGTGTGCTCACGTGCGGTCCACGGCATGAGTGGGCATTTCGGTGACGCGCAATGATGAATCATCATGCAATTCGGTTTGGCTGTATCTGCGGTGACGATCCCGGATGGGACAAGGCAGGACGCGAGTTGCGCGCCCGCCGGACCGGTCTGGTCGCGCCGCCGGGCGGCCGTGCGCCTGACGGATTCAGGCTGGACCCGTTGTCATTCCTGGCGGCAAAGCGGCAAGATGCGACCACCGCGAGCGGCCACAGCGCCTGCCCGGCGCCAAAAATACGTTCCGCAAGCCCGGCCAGCCCGCCGCCGGTGATCAGCTCTGCACCGAACCAGGCCACCAGGGCCAGCAGCACCACAACGGCACCAGCCGATGCCGCCGGTCGCAGGCCCCACGGCACCGAAGGCCCGCGGCGCCAGGCCCCGGCCGGCCAGGCCACCACTCCAGCGCACCCGGCTGCCGCGCAGATCATGTGCGGCACCGGATAGCTGGTTCCAGGATGCTCGGGGTTCGCCGCGACCAGCATGCCAGCCACCGCCCCGGCCATCAAGATCAGCCGCCCCGGTACCCCAGCAGGCCGCAGCGCCAGACCGGTGACGAAAACACAGGCGCCGACTACCACGAATGTCAGCGACATGACCCACCGGTCGGCAGCACCCACCGCGGCGAGCGCGCTGACTGGCTCGGCAAGGGGGTTCACCGGGCGCGGCTGCAGCGCGGCGGCAGCGCTCCACCCGGCGACCATCAACGCGGGAGCCGCGGCCGACGAAACCACTCCCCACCACGGCACAGCCCGCACGATGTACCACCGTAGCCGGTGGTACCGCACGGCTCCACCAGCCAGACGACCGCCATCGTCAGCCCGACCAGATACGGGGCCCGGTTCCCATATCCATGGCCGCGGCAGAACAGTGGTCCCGGCAACGGCGGTCAAGAATGAAGATTGGGCCGCTGCGTCAGTGGACCTGGCCCGTGCCCTCGACCGGATCAGCGCCCACGAGCACGCCGCCCAAAAACCGGCCAAACTACCGAAAGCAGCCTGATGACCAGCGCAGCGGCTGGCGCCAGGCGCGACCTTGACGGATCTGGCCGACCGCCGTATGCACGCCTTATGCGGTTGATGACGTTCTCACGCCCAGCCCGGATCCAAGACGGACGCCACGATCACCTGCAGGAGCGGAAACCTGACCGGCACGCTCAAGTCGGGCAACGGGCTGATCGGCGCTAGCGCCGGGAGGATCACCGGGGCCGCGATCAACGGATGCCCGGGCCCAGGACCGCTGAATTGGACCATCACCCTGCTCGACCTGCCCTGGCACATCAACCTCATCTCCTATAACGGCAGCACTGGACTGGTGCACGGGACGATCAGCCACCTGGAGATCAGCGCGGCGGGCCCAGGGTGCGGCTTTGTGATCGACGGCACAAGCGGCGGAGCCTCGGACGGAATGGTGAAATTCACCAACAGCGACCGCACCCACCAGGTGAAGATCAGCGGGGGGAACCTGCACATCTTCAATGTGAATGGCTGCGCTGGCCTGGTCGCCAACGGGGACCCAGCCAGCCTGACGGCCAGCTTCACCCTCGCCCCAGCGCAATCCATCACCAGCCCGTGACCTGAGACCGGCCGGTCTGCGTAGCAGGCACACCACGGCTGCGTGCACCTACCTCCGGCTTTCGAACAGCCAGCGGCGATAACCCAGCGGCACTCAGCCGCTCTTGTCCCGGCCCCCAGGGTCGGCCACCTCGGTGACACCCGTACGGGGGACGCGGCGGCGGGCGCGGTTGAGGTTCGATAGCAGCGGTGGGACAGCATCGTAGGCCATTGTTCGTGTCCTGTGCCGCACGACCTGAGGCAGGCCAGGGAATGTCCTGGCGAGCACTGCGGTCTCGCAACTCAAGATCCCCGCAAAAACCCACAACCACGGCCTGTCTCAGACAAGCTGCCGGCCCGTTCGTCGAGGCGTCCGCGCCCGGGCAGCCCGCAAGTAACATTCGACACCGCCTGCGCCGTTCACCTCACAATGCTCGGAGACGAACCCGAACGCCTGACCACCGTCGAACTTACGGTGCCGCCCAAAGCCCTTAGGATTCAGCGGCTGATGAGCAGGACGGGCCCGGCGCGTGAACACCGGATGGGCGCATCGGGCGGCTGGTGGGCAAGGATGGGAAGCCGTGGGCGAGAGTGCCAGGTTCATTGTGGTCGGCGGGGGTGTGGTCGCGGCGAGCGTGGCCTACCATCTGGCCCGCCGGGGTGCTTCGGTGATCATCGTTGAGGGCGCCCAGCGTGGGGCAGCCACCAACGCCGGAGCGGGCATCATCTGCCCATGGACGGCGTCGCTGGATGACGCGTGCTATCGGCTGTGCGCCGAGGGAGCGCGCTACTATCCCGAGCTGCTGGCGATGCTGGCCGAGGACGGCGAGACTGCGAGCGGGTATGCCCGGGTGGGCGCACTGTGCGTGGCCGGCCAGGCCCAGGCGCTGCACCCGATGGCCGCGCTGCTGCGGTCGCGGCGCACCAGCGCGCCCGGCATCGGGGAGGTGGCGGCGCTGGCCCCCGGCGAGCCTGCCCGGATGTTCCCACCGCTGGCCCCGGGCCTGGCTGGATTGTGGATCGGCGGGGGCGCCCGGGTCGACGGGCGGGCCATCCGGGACTGTCTGCTGCGCGCTGCGGTGGCCCGCGGCGCCCGCCGGGTACCCGGCACTGCCACACTCGACCGGGCCGGGGACCAGGTGAACGGCGTGAGGGTGGGCGCAGACCGCATCGGCGCGGACGCCGTAGTGGTCGCCGCCGGTGCCTGGACGGCCGGGGTATGCGCGCACCTGGGCATCCGGTTGCCTGTCGGCCCGCAACGCGGCCAGATCATGCACGTCCGCCTGCCCGGCACCGACACCGCCGCGTGGCCGGTGGTGCTGTCCGGCCAGGACCCTTATCTGGTCGCCTTCCCCGCCGGGCGGATCGTGCTCGGCGCGACCAGGGAACAGGCTGGGTTCGCCTACCGCACCACCGTGGGCGGGGTAGGCGGCCTGCTGGCCGGGGCGGCCGAACTGGCCCCCGGCCTGCGCGAGGCCGAGCTGCTGGAAACACGGATCGGCTTCCGGCCCGTCACCAGCGACGGCCGCCCCCTGCTCGGCCCGCTAGCGGACGGCCTGATCGTCGCGACCGGCCACGGCCCCGAAGGACTGACCGCCGGTCCATGGAGCGGCCTGGCCGTGGCGCTGCTCGCCCTGGGCCAGCCGCCGGTCACCGACCTCGCCCCGTTCGACCCGTCCCGGCTCCAGGCCTGACCCAGCCCCTGCGCGCCATCATCGAGGCCGCCAACGACCTGCCCGGGGACCGCGCTGCCGCGCTGGACCGGGCCCGCCTACACAGCAGGCGCGCCTCAAAGAGGGCCGGCCACTCCTCGCCGGGCCGGGCGCCGTCAGCCTGCGGTCCGGCCGGCCCGGGTCAGGGATATTTCTGCAATACGCGGGCGCGCGCAGGCCCGGCGTCCCTGTGCCGCCCGTGATCCGGGGCCGGAGCTGCGACAGGAGTGCCTACCGGCTGGGCCTGCCGTGCAGTTGCCAGTGTTTCGATGCGACTCATGAACCCCCCGGCCTGTCCCTTGGACGGCGCTGTCATGCCGCGAGGGCCCGCAGATACGCGAAAAGCCCCCCGGCTGATCGAGGGGCCTCTCGCGTAAGTTCCGATCAATGGCCAGCCCGGGACAAGACGGCGTGGCGTCTTGCCCGATTCGCTGCCTACCTGCCGAAGTGGTCGAACTCACCGTTGTGTGCGCCGCCCAGAAAGGCATGCCATTCTCCCGGGGTGAACCGGAGCACCGGGCCGGAGGGGTCCTTGGAGTCGCGCACGCCGACGCCGCCATCGGGCAGGCTGGCGATCTCGACGCAGTTGCTGTTCGAGAAGCTCAGAGAACTCTTGATCCAGGACAGACCTTCGGGACGGTCCCCGTGCCTAGAACTTTCCACGTCCTTTACCTCCTGAATAGCTTGAATCGTAGCCTGCTGCGGCTACGGAAAGTGGGATATCGGCTACTTACGGTCTGCGCTGTCAGACTCAGGACACCGCAGACTTGTGAGGCTCCTAGTACTTATGTGAAGTACAGATGCCTTTGATTATTAGGGAGGAGAGTAGCTGAGACGGACCGGGCGCGCGGCAACACGCCGAAGAAGATCAGCGTTTGCAACCCGTACGGCGCCGGAAAATGTGGAGTTGACCTGCCGGTCCGTCAGGATCGGCAGGCCGGTGACCCGGCAACCGCGCCGGCCTGTCCCAGCAACCCGTTGTGCGCATCTGCGCCCGAGACAACCGGAGTGGCGGGTGCGGCCGATCCCGCCTGCGATGGAGGCTCGGCGCACTGCCGGGCCGAGGCACTTGGGGCGGTCTGGCTCAGGCAGGCGTCAAGGCTCGCACTGGCCGCCCGGCCAGCGCGATTCAGTGGTCTTCGGGGTAGGTTCCTTGCACCGGTCCGGGTCGGGCGATGTCATGGCGAGCATCTGGCACGCAATCAAGCGCAGGTAGATCTCTTTCCCGTCGCCCAGCCAGAAGTCCTTGCCCAGGCACCCAGCGCTCATCATGTCTTGGCGTGGAGCGCTGTTGTCCCGCCCGAGCGGGAAATGGTGAATAACTCTCCGCGGACCGTACCCGGCCTGTCGAGGGTGAGGAACTGTAACCTTACGTTGGGTCGGCCGACAGATCGAATGAGCCGCTGAAGCTGCTCATTCATCACGCTAATCGCCAACCTGACATATCGGGATCTTGACCAGCCGATCGGATCATGCTCGGCGACCGGCTCGATCAGACTATAGCTGTTAATTATACCGGCCGCCCGACCAGTGTGATTCGGCGGTCTTGAGGATGAGTTCCTTGGACCGGTCCGGGTCGAGCGACGCCCTGGTGAGCATCTGGAACGCGATCCAGTGCAGGTAGGTCTCCTTCTCACCCTCCAGCGAGAAGTCGTTCCGCAGCTGCTCGGTGCTCACCACGTCCTGGAGCGTCGGCTCACCGTCCTCCCCGAACCGGAAGATCACAAAGGACTCCACGAAGACCGTGTGCGGCGCGTCAAGGGGAAGGATCTGCACTGTCACGTTGGGTCGGTCAGCATCCTGCGCGAGCCGCTGGAGTTGCTCATGCATCGCGCGCTCATCGCCGACCCGGCGCTGCAGGACGGACTCGTCGATCACTACCGTCAGGTCTAACCCCGGTCCGCGTTCCACTACCTGCTGGCGCCGCATCCGGACTCTCACGAGTCGCTCGATCATGCCTGGGGTCATCGGCTCGATCTGCCGGTATGTGCCGATAATGTGCCGGGCATATGCCTCTGTCTGAAGAAGACCCGGCACAACGTCAACGTGCCATACCGCCATGGCACTTGCCTCGTCCTCGAGGCCGATGAACTGACGGTAGTCGGCGGAAAGGTTATCGCCGTATTCCTCCCACCACCCCTTCAGGGTGGCGTCCTCGGCGAGATCGACCAGGATCTTGCGGCGGGACCCGGTGATCTCGTAGTAGTCGAGCAGCCGCTCTACCTCCCG
>DASXKD010000264.1:0-7710 GCA_036497045.1 Streptosporangiaceae bacterium
CGCAGCGCGCCGACCTGGTGGGCGAGTACCTCGGCGCCACCGCCATCAAGACCAACGACCTGATCGACTCGGCCATCGGCGGGGTGCTGTTCATCGACGAGGCCTACAGCCTGGCCAACGACGGCGAGGGGCACGCGGACAGGTTCGGCAACGAGGCGGTCCAGGCGCTGCTCAAGCGCGCCGAGGACGACAGGGACAACCTCGTGGTGATCCTGGCCGGGTACCAGCGGCAGATGGAGGACTTCCTGGCCAGCAACCCCGGTCTGAACTCGCGGTTCCCCATGCGGGTCCGGTTCGGCGGGTACACACCCGCCGAGCTTGTGGAGCTGGCGCAGACCGCCCTGGCGCAGCGCGGGGAGTCGCTGGACGGCGAGGCGCTGCGCGGCCTGACCCGGATGATGGAGGACGTCGGCCGCCGTCGGCTCATCGATGAGCTGGGGAACGGCCGGTTCGTGCGGAACCTGCTGGAGAAGGCGCGGCAGGCGCGCGACGTGCGGGTCATGAGCAGAGGCCCGGAACCGGTCGCCTCCGAGCTGATGACGTTGCGGGCCGAAGACCTGGAACGCGCGTTCGGCGAACTCACCTCCAGGTTCCGCGGCTACGCCGAGGCGCCCACGCTGGAGAACGCGCTGGCCGAACTGGACGAGCTGGTCGGCCTCGATCCGGTCAAGCGGCAGGTGCACGAGATCGTCGCCCAGTTGCGAGTGGCCCGGCTGCGGGACAGGCAGGGCCTGGCCAGCCAGCCGCCGGCCCGGCATTTCGTGTTCACCGGGCCACCCGGCACGGGCAAGACCACGGTCGCCCGCATTCTTGGGCGCATCTTCGCCGCGCTCGGCCTGCTGGTCCGGCCGGAGGTGGTCGAGGCGCACCGGGCCGACCTGGTGGGCGAGCACCTTGGCTCGACCGCCATCAAGACCGGCAAGCTGGTCGACTCCGCGCTCGGCGGCGTCCTGTTCATCGACGAGGCGTACTCGCTGTACAACGAGGGCTACTCCGGCGGCGACGCCTACGGGTCCGAGGCGGTGGCCACGCTGCTCAAGCGGGCCGAGGACGACCGGGACCGGCTGGTGATCGTGCTGGCCGGGTACCCGGTGGACATGGACCGCTTCCTGCGCAGCAATCCCGGGCTGGCCTCGCGGTTCTCGGTCCGCATCTCGTTCCCCAGCTATACCCCGGGCGAGCTGGCCCAGATCATGGCCGTCATCGCGGAACAGGCGGGCGACTCGTTCGACCCGGACGCGCTGCCCGTCCTCGAGCGGATCTTCCGGGATGCCGTGGACCGGCGCCGTATCAACGAGCTGGGCAACGGCCGGTTCGCGCGTTCCCTGTTCGAGCGCGCCTGCGCCGCACGTGACCTGCGGGTCGCCGATCTCGGCGAGGCCGCCACCGCCGCCGATCTCACCACGGTCACCGCGGCGGACATCAACGCCGTGATCGGCGGGCTCACCGGTGACCACGGCGGCATCGCTGGCGGCAGCAACGGGTTCGCCGGCGAGCACGATCTGGGCAGCTAAGGCAGATCGCCGAGTTCGTCGGTGAGCTTGGCGGTGTCGTTGCCGACGTCCCTGATCAGGTACATGAGCGTGTGCTGCACCGCGTGCTTGTTCTCACCCCGGTCGAGCAGCCGCTGCGCGGCCTCCCACAGTTCCGGCGGGTCGCCGCGCCAGAGCCGGTCGCTGAGCACCAGGTGCCTGCGGATGTGCTGGTCGGTGGCGGGGCGCCCGTGCGCGTCGTCATGGTCGGCGGCCAGCAGGGTCCGCCGCGCCTCCGGCTGGGCAGGGTCCAGCAGGCCCAGGTCGATGCCCTGGTAGTGGCCGCGGAGCACCGGGAAGGCGAACGCCCGCCGGGGGAGCGCTTCCAGGTCGGCGTCCGGCAGCAGCCTGCCCACCAGCCTGGTGTCCAGGCCGAAGCTGGCCGGGTCCCGGTAGACCTGGGTGAAGGTGCCCATCGCGCCGAACACCGCGTCCAGGGTCTGGCTGACCGCCTCGGTGCCCAGGCCGCGGCGCCGCCCGGACCAGCGCACCCACGCGGCGAGCACGTGCGGCATGGCATGCTGCTCGGCGGGCCAGAGCATGATCTTGCGGGGCAGCCAGTCGAGCAGGAAGGTCTCCGCCTTGGCCGGGCTCATCCGCAGCGGGCGGCCGAAGTCCTGCTCGCATCCGTAGCTCACGATGTGGTCGGCGCACTTGCTGGCCGCCCCCCGGTCGGACAGGTCCTCGGCCTCGTCGGACGCGAGGAACTCAGCGATGAGCATCGCCCTGCGGTCACTGCTCCACGCCTGCTGGCGCGCGTCCGCGCCGGCCCAGGCCGATTCGGGCTCCAGGGTGGCCAGCCTGGCGGCCGCGCCACCGAACGGCAGGACGGCCTCTGCCGCGGCCAGGTCGGGCGGCGGAAGGGCCCGGATCCGGGACCTGATGAACGCGTGGTAGGCACCGAACGACTTGCTCACCGGCGGGTCGGGGGCCGCGTGGGTGACCGCGAGCGCGGTCTCCAGCACGTACCTGGCCTGGGAGGGCGGAATCGGCCGGAAGCTGCCGCGCCCGGGCTGCACGGCTTCGGAGCTGCCGTCCCGGCAGCGCTCAAGCAGCGTCTCCACCTTCGAGGTGACCCAGCCGTCGGACAGCATGCCGCTGATGTTGTAGTCGACCACGAGCACCAGCGCGTGCGGCTCGGTCCCGCCGTAGCTGAACAGGCACACGGCCTCGTCGCGGTCCCCGAACGCGTCCGAGTTCACGTAGCAGTCCGCCGCGGCCACCGCACCCACGTGCTCGGCCCAGCCGGGGCGCTTGATCCCGCGCTCGATCAGCCCGAGCGCGGCGCCCTCGGCCGCGGCGGCCTGGTGCGGGGTGCCCAGGCAGGCGATGCCGGACAACAGCGCCAGCGCCGCCGGGCTCTGGTGCTGGGCCGCATACGCGACGAGCCCCTCGCCGAGGAGTTCCTCAAGGTCGGCGCTGCGGGCCTGGGAGCCGGGCTGCTTCTCCCCCCACCAGGTGCCGAGCAGTTCGCTGACCATCAGTTCCGCGTCGAGCGGGCTGCGCACGGCAAGCAGTTCCCGCGCTGCCCGCAGCATCTCCGCGAACAGCGCGTTCGGCGGCGCGCCGGGAACCGGAGACGGCCGGGGAACCCGGCGATGGCCGGACCGGCCGCTTCCAGAGGGAACGTTCCGGCGGCGGCCCTGCGAACTCACCTGCCCAGCTTCCCAGATCTGCGGCGTCACGGGCACGTTCCGCAGTATCCGTGCTGGATTCGCTGTGCTGGCCCGGGGGAGCGACCCCCCGGATCCCCCGGTGGCCTACGGCCCGGTTCCTTCGTCGCCGGGCCTTGGCCCTGTCGGCTGCGGTGGGACACCCTGGGCCGGCGAAGCTGCTTCCGGGCGCCACTGGCGGGCGGGGTAATGCGTAGCGGCCACCCTGCGGGACGATGTGGCCTAGGATAAGGAAACCTTAACCAGCCGACCATCGTGATGAGCGCGGCAGCGGCGCTCGAGTCCGGGGGTGCGGATGGCTCCACGCTGCCGCGTTGATGCCGATAGCCTGCTTGAATCCGCAGTGAGCAGGAAGGAGCCGAGGGATGGCAGGCTCGCTCACGGGCCAGAAGCGGTGCGATGAGTACTGACACATCGGTACCTCAGCCGCGGATGTCAGGCATGGACGTTTCCGACTCCGCGCTGCTGGCGACCCTGCTGCGCGAAGCCCCTATCGGATTTGCCTTTTTCGGCACCGACCTGCGTTTCCGGCGGGTCAATCGCAGCCTGGCCAAGCTTTATGGCCGCAACGGCGCCGACCATATCGGCCTGCCGCCCTCGCGGGTATGGCCCGAGCCGCTCGCCGCCAGCGCCGAGTCCGCGATCCGGCGCGTGCTCGCCGATGACCAGCCCTTCTTCGAGCCCGACCAGCCGATCAGCATGCTCAAGAGCAGCCGCGGCGCTAGCGAGGAGAACGGGGGCGGTGAGCACCCCGGGGCCCGGCAGCAGGCCAGGCACTGGTCGTTCTCCTGGTTCCCCTCCCACGACCCCGAGGGCGCCATCAGCGGTGTCGCGCTCATCGCCGTGGACGTGACCGAGCGGCGCAACTCCGAGGAGGCGGTCCGCCGCAGCGAGGAGCGCTACCGGTCACTGGTACAGGCCGGGGCGCAGGTGGTGTGGGTGACCACGCCCACCGGGGAGATCGCCGAGGACTCGCCGGAGTGGCGCTGGATCACCGGCCAGAGCCTGGAGGAGTACCTGGGCAACGGGTGGCTGGACGCGGTCCACCCGGAGGACCGGGAGCGCGTGGAACGCGACTGGCGCGAGTGCGTGGGCGGCGGGAAGATCTTCGACAGTCGCTACCGGGTGCGCACCAAGACCGGTTCTTACCGGCACTACGACGTCCGCGCCGTGCCGATCGAGCGGGACGGGAAGATCATCGAATGGGTGGGCGCCAGCACCGACGTGACCGCCCAGCGTGAGGCCGAGGAGATGCGCGGCCGGCTGACCGAGCAACTCTCGGCGGCGGCGCTGCGCACCGCCCGGCTGCAGCAGGCGACGTCGATGCTGGCCGAGGCGCTCACCGTGGAGCAGGTGGTCGAGGTCATCACCGAGGTCGGCCGGTCCGCGATCGGCGCCGACCGCTCGGCCGTGGCCCTGCTGGACCCCGAGCGGCTCCGGGTGCACACGGTGAACGCGGGCGGCCTGCCGGACAGCCCGGGCCACCCAGGCGGCGACATCCCGCTGGACATCCCCAGCGTGGTCACGCTGGCCATCACCACCCGGCGCCCGGTGCTTGTGGAGAACCCCGACGGGCTGCGCCGCACCTTCGCCGATGTGGCCGACCTGGACTTGTTCCTGTCGCACACCGACGAGCGGGCCTGGGTGGGCATGCCGCTGCTGGCCGCCGGGTCGGCGATCGGCGCGCTGCGGTTCTCGTTCTCCCGGCCGCGGAAGATCACCGACGAGGAGCGGGTGTTCCTCGAGGCGCTGGCGGGCCAGTGCGCGCTGGCCCTGGAGCGGGCCTCGCTGTTCGAGCGGGAGCACACCACGGCCGAGACGCTGCAGCGCAGCCTGCTGCCGGACCGGCTGCCCAGCGTACCCGGCATCATCCTGGACGCCAGGTACCTGCCGGTGACCAGGAACATGGAGATCGGCGGGGACTGGTACGACGCGTTCCGGCTGCCCGACGGGCGGCTGGCCGTGGCGGCCGGGGACGTCATGGGCAAGGGGCTGTCCGCCGCGGCGGGCATGGGCCGGGTGCGCAACGCACTGCGTGCCCTGGCGCTCACCGACCCCCGCCCGGCAGCCGTGCTGGCCGGGCTGGACCGGCTGTTCACCGCCACCGAGCTTGACGAGCAGGTGACCACGGTCGCCTACCTGGTGTTCGACCCGGTGTCCGGCGAGGGCCTGGCCGGCAACGCCGGCCATCCGCCGCCGCTGCTGATGTCGCGGGACGCGCCGCCCCGGCTGGATCTGGGCGAGGCGGGGACGCCGCTGGGCTGGGCCAGTCCGCGCCAGCAGTACGTGTTCCGGCTGCCTCCGGGGCACACGGCCGTGTTGTATTCCGACGGCCTGGTGGAGAACCGGCGGCGCGGGCTGCACTCCGGCCTGGACGAACTGGTGGCGGTGGCCGGGCAGGCGACGCCGGCGGTGGCGGAGGATCCCGCCAGCCTGCTGGAGTACCTGGTTGACCGGATGCTCACCGGTTATGAACAAGATGATGATGTGACCGTGCTCGTGCTGCATGTGCCCGTCCGTGACGGCACGGGCAAAGCCCTCGTGACGGAACCACGAGGGCTGCAGGCCAGCGGGGGGCCCGGGGGGTCGCCCCCTCGGACCAGCAAGACGCAGACTGGCACGGCGGCGGCTTCCATGATCGCGGCGAAAACGGGTAAGGCATGACTGCGGGGCGCCTGTCCCTGGAGGGGCCGGCGAGGTCGCGGAAGTTGCCGGCGGTACGAGCTACCCGTCAACTCCACCTAAGGTGGATCACGGGAGAAGGGCGGGGCCTGGCAACGACGTCCAGCGGCTCTTGCCATCAGCCCCGAACGGTCCCGGCAGCGGGGTCCCCGCAGTAAGTTCCGTTGCCGCCCACGTGCGCAGGAGAGGTTGTCTGTGTCGTTTGCCCGATCGGACAGTCACGTGTCACTCGCGGCTTGGCAGGCCGCCGTCGTTCAGCGAAGGAAGGGGTGACCGCGGTGGCGAGCGCGCAAGGCTCCGCGGCGCGAAGGCAGCCCCAGCAGGGCCAGGGCCGCCAGGCGCCACG
Source organism: Streptosporangiaceae bacterium (assembly GCA_036497045.1). GTDB lineage: Bacteria > Actinomycetota > Actinomycetes > Streptosporangiales > Streptosporangiaceae > DASXKD01. Next base: position 6,234 of record DASXKD010000264.1, read on the forward strand.
TAAGGGTGACGCGCCGGTCTCCTTGGTGGGCGCGGACGAGCCCGCAGGCCCGGACGGCACGGTACCCGTGCGCCAGCAGGGATCCCGGCCGCGGCGGCCGCAGCGTAATGCACCAAAGTCCGTGCCCGCAGCGGGCGACGGCGAGACTGCGCCAGCGGCGGGCGGGCCGCCCCGAGGGCGCCAGGACAAGCGGGCCCGTGCGGGTGGCGCGGAGGGCGCGCCGGAGGACGCTGCTGTGGCCCAGGACGGCGCGGGCGAGGTTACCGGCCTCGGTGAGAACGCACCGCTGGCAGAGACCGACCTGGATGTAGTCGTGACCCTCGAAGGAGTAGAGGACCTGGACGCCGTTGACCTGGAAGCATTCGCCGTCGATGTAGACGTGGACGTCGACCTGGAAGTCGACGTGGACATCGAGGACGTACCCGACATCGACGTGGCCGAGCTCGATGAATCGCTGGCCGAGATCGAGGCGGACACCGAGGAAGAGGCGCCCGCCGGCCCGGACGAGGCGGCGGGCCCGGGTGACGGTCCCGAGGCGCCCACGGCCGCAGCCAGCCCGGCGCCCCCGGGAGAGGTGCAGCCCAGCCCGGCCCGGTCCGGCGAGGAAGGCGACGACGAGACCTTCGTCTACGGCGACGATGACGACGACCTGCCCGCCGCCCAGGTGGCGTCGGCCGGGGCCACCGCGGATCCGGTCAAGGACTACCTGAAGCAGATCGGCAAGGTCCCGCTGCTCAACGCCGAGCAGGAGGTAGAACTCGCCAAGCGGATCGAGGCGGGCCTGTTCGCCGAGGAGAAGCTGGGCACGGGCACCGGGGGGCTGACGCCCGATCAGCGGCTCGACATGGAGTGGATCGCCGAGGACGGCCGCCGGGCCAAGAACCACCTGCTGGAGGCGAACCTGCGGCTGGTGGTGTCGCTGGCCAAGCGGTACACCGGCCGCGGCATGCTGTTCCTGGACCTGATCCAGGAGGGCAACCTGGGCCTGATCCGCGCGGTGGAGAAGTTCGACTACACCAAGGGCTACAAGTTCTCCACCTACGCCACCTGGTGGATCCGGCAGGCGATCACGCGGGCCATGGCCGACCAGGCGCGGACCATCCGGATCCCGGTGCACATGGTGGAGGTCATCAACAAGCTGGCCCGGGTGCAGCGGCAGATGCTGCAGGACCTGGGCCGGGAGCCCACCCCCGAAGAGCTCGCCGCGGAGCTCGACATGACCCCGGAGAAGGTCATCGAGGTGCAGAAGTACGGCCGGGAGCCGATCTCGCTGCATACTCCGCTGGGTGAGGACGGGGACAGCGAGTTCGGTGACCTGATCGAGGACAGCGAGGCGATCTGGGGCGTGCGCGACAAAGCGGCACTCGACGCGATCGGCGCAGAGCTGAGCAAGGACCGGCAAATCCGACGCGACGCCGACGGCATGCTGCACGCGGTCGACGATGAGGGGCTCGCGATCGGCTTTCGCGTCACGCGC
>DASXKD010000265.1:0-2069 GCA_036497045.1 Streptosporangiaceae bacterium
CTCGTTCCCTGACCAGGCTCCGAGGCGCCGACCGCATCGGCCGCGCCGATCGGCGGTCGCGGTGCCGTCAGCGTTCCGCGGCGGGGGGTTAGTCGCCTGTACCACAGTTGGTGCCGGTTGGTGCGGTCTTCCGGTGTTTCGCTGCGTCTGCCGTCCGGCCGCCAGTAGGTTCCCCGGGAAGGCGTTGCCCGCGCCACCTGACGTCAGCAGGCGTCAGCTCGCCGGGTGAACGCGGGGCCCCGGGGACAGGAGGGTGATGCCCGCAGCACCCCGTCATGCCAAACCCAGCAAACCCGTCACCAGACGCGGGGTACCGGTAGCGGCCGTAGCAACGCTCGCAGGCGTGGCTGCGGCCTTCGTGTTCTTGCACAGCGGATCCGCGGCCGCGGGGCCCTCTCACGACGCGATGCCGGTGGAGAGTGCAACATCGGGTTTCACCAGCGATTACGTGATGGCCGACGTGAGGCGCGGGGCTATCGTCCGCATGATTCATGAGTCCGCTAGGGCGGCCCAGCGCAGGCACCTCGCCAAGCTCGCCGCCGCGCGGCGCGCACGGCGGCAGGCGGCCCAGCAACAGGCAGCAGCGCAGCCGTCGCTCAGCCCGGCCCCCAGTGCGGCACCAGCGCCATCCAGCAGCGGTGGGGATGCTGCCAATTCACCGCTTGGGGTCTGCATCCGCAACTCCGAAGAAGGCGGCAGTTACGCCTGGGGACCTGGCAACGGCGGCGGGGCATACCAGTTCCTGCTGGGCACCTGGGAAAAATACGGTGGCGCGGCCAGCGAGTACGGCGTCGCCGGCCCCGCTTACCAGGATCAGATCTTCGATAACGCCATCGCCGCAGGTGGCGCGTCGAACTGGACGAGCTACGACGGGTGCTGATCCGCGCTGCCCGCGCAGCACGGACGCCGCACTGCCGCGCCGCCACCGGCCTGGCCATCGAACCCTGGTGACCCATGAACACCAGGAATTCAACTTGGAGCCCGCGCGGATTGGCGTGATCTGCGGGGCTTCGGCGTGTCGTGAGGTGGGACAGGCACAGGTCCCGTGATCATCGGAGTTCCTGACGCTCTGTGATCACGGGAGTCCCTGTGCCTGCTATCCCATCATGGCTGCTGGAACCGCTGTGGGACCAGTTCGCCGCGCTGCTGCCTGCGCGTCCGGTCTACGCGCCGTCCCATCCGCTGGGCTGCCACCGGCCGCGGATCGACGACCGGATTGTCTTCGAAAAGCTGGTCCAGGTGCTGCGGTTCGGCTGCTCGTATGCGGCGATCGCCGACGGCACCTGCTCGGCGACCACGATCCGCGGCCGCCGCGACGAGTGGATCGCCGCGGGGATCTTCGCCCGGCTCAAACAGATCGCGCTGCAGGCCTATGACCGCATCGTCGGCCTGGTCCTGCAGGAACTGGCGATCGACGGGTGCATCACCAAGGCGCCCGGCGGCGGCGAGTGCGCCGGGCGCAGCCCGGTAGACCGCGGCAAACAGGGCATGAAGCGCTCCAGCATGGTCGACGGGTCCGGCATCCCGCTGGACCGGGTGCTCGCCGGGGCGAACCGCCACGATTCCCCGCTGCTGGCTCTCACGCTGGACAAACTCGACGAGCTCGGGCCTTTGCCCGCCGGCATCCGGGTCCACCTCGATGCCGGGTACGACTCGCAGAAGTCCCGCGATGAGCTTGCCGCCCGGGGAATGACCGGCCAGATCGCCCGCAAAGGAGCCAAGGCCCCGATCCAGGCCGGGCAGCGCTGGCACGTCGAGCGGACGAACGCCTGGCACAACGCCTTCACCCGGCTGCAACGCTGCTACGAGCGGCGCGAGAACGTGATCGACGCCTACTTCGACCTGGCCGACGCGATCATCACCACCCGTAGCCTGATCCGCCAAGCGTGGACCACCCACCGGTGGGACACCCGGCCAGCACGCCGACCATGACCACTCGCCAATCCGTGCGGGCTCTAAGCCGCGGCCGGCTCAGGCCCGCGGCCGGCTCAGGCCAGCGGGCGGCTCAGGCCAGCGGGCGGCTCAGGCCAGCGGGCGGCTCAGGCCAGCGGGCGGCTCAGGCCAGCGAG
>DASXKD010000266.1:0-12842 GCA_036497045.1 Streptosporangiaceae bacterium
GGTCGGCGGTGGACGGCGCGGTGTGGTCGCCCGTGGCATCCCGGTCAGCACCGGGTGGGGAGCCGATGCGCGGGAAAGGGCGGGCCCGGCTGCCCCGGAGCCGGAGGTAGATGAGCGTCACCCCGCCGCCGAGCAGGATCATCCAGAAGTTGACCAGCCGGTAGGCGAGCACCGCGGCCAGCGCCCTGGCCGGCGCCATGCCCGTCGCCGCCAGCGCCGCCGTCAGGGCAGCCTCCACGATGAGGAACCCGCCCGGGGTCACCCCCGTGCTGCCCGCCACCGCGCCGGCCCCGTAGGCCAGCAGCAGCCCGGCCCACGGCACCGGCTCGCCGGTGGCCTTGATGGCGCAGGCCAGGCAGGCGCAGTCGGCCAGCCAGTTCACCACCGCCAGGGCGAACACCTCTGGGTACTGGTGCCAGCGGAGCCGGATGCCGGCCAGTTGCTCGAGGAACTCGTCCAGGGCGTCCGGGTCGAGCCCCGGCTTGTGGATGATCCGCCGCACCAGTCCCACGGCCCAGCCGATCACCCGGTTGGCGGCGACCCTGGCCTTGGGGTAGCGCAGCGCGAGGATCACCGTGATCGCGGGCAGCGCGAAAATGGCGGCACCCAGGAACCCCACCGCGGTCGCCAGCGGCGCACCGCCCGCGATCGCGCCGACAATCAGGACGATCGCGAGCGCGGAGGACGAGGCGATGGCCGAGACGCCCAGCGCCCACCCGGTGACGGCGGGATCCAGGCCGCGGCGGCGGAACTGCTGGTAGGAGAAGACCACAGCCAGCTGAGCCCCGGCGAACGGTATCGACATCGACAGCGCGTTCCCCGCGTAGGTGATGGCCATCACCGAGCTGAACCTGGCCTGGTCGCCGTCGGCCCGCAGCAGCCGGCGGCGGCTCAGCCCGAACGCCACCAGCGAGACGAGCTCGCAGACGATCGCCAGCAGGAACCACCGCAGGTCCAGGCCGCCCAGCGCGGACAGCGACTGCCCGAGCGCGTGCCGGTCCAGTACGACCACGGCGACGATCACCCCGGCGGCCAGCAGCACCAGCACGGTGCGCACCCACCGGTGCCGCCGCGCCGGGATCTCCGGCGGGCCGTTCCCGGGTGGCCCGGGCCCGGCCTGGCCGGGCCCGGACCCGCCGTCCGGGGGTGTGGCTGCGCTCATGGACATCCTCGGCGATGTGCCCTGCCGGCCCGATGGTCAGACCGGGGGAACGAACCCGCCCGTGGCGGTTGGTTCGTTCCCATGGGCTTCCCCTTCCCTTGCTGCGCCGGCCGGCTGTTGGATTGGTGCCCCCGCTGGCGGTCTCCATGCCGCGACCGCCTCTGACGGGACCGCGGTCAGCCGGGCCTGCTCCCGGTTGCGCCGTTCGGCCAGGACCGCGCTCAGGTAGGCGACCGTCGGCGTGCCTGGCGGCGGCAGCGGGCTGACCTGGGCACGGACCGCTTCGGCGATGCGCTCGCCCAGTTCGGCCTGCGCGGCCGGGGTCAGCTCGGGAAGGCGGGCCAGGTACCGGCGGGCGGTCTCGGCCGTCTGATCGGTCAGCCCGGACATCTCGAGCCGGGCCCCCCAGGATGCCAGTTCCGGGCTCACCACGGGCAGCGCGGCCCCGCCCCGGCCACCGGGCAGCCGCTGCTGTATGACGAAGGTGCCAGCGAACAGGTCGCCAAGCCGCTTGCCCCGGTCCGACAGCAGGGAGGAGATGAGCGCCGGGACGCCGAGCAGGAGCCAGATCTCCACCACCTCGGCCAGCCCGCGCACCAGCGCCTGCCGGAAGCGCTCCGGCCCGCCGTCATCGCTGACCACGCGCAGGCCCAGTGCGAACTTGCCGGGAGAGCCGCCCCTGGTCAGCGTTTCCCAGAGCACGGGGTAGCCGACCACGATGAGGATGCTCACGGTGAGCGTGATGGCGCCCCCGGCGGCACTGTTCACCCGGTCTCCGGTGATCGCCAGCCCGACGATCACGAACAGGATGACCAGCAGGATCACCTGGATGAGCAGGTCAAGGGCGAGCCCGAGCAGGCGGCTGGGGAAGCGCGCGCACGGCACCTCGAGGACCACAGCCTCGCCGGTGACGACCTCAGCCAATGCTGTCCTCGCTCCCTCATGCCCTGGCCATGCTTCGATCTGGCTCGTACCAAGGCTAATAGGGCCAAGGCCCCGTGACGAAGGAAAGGGGCCTTGAGCCAGCGGGGGGATCCGGGGGGTCGCCCCCCGGGCCGCACGGGCCAGGGCCGCGTGACGAAGGAATGGGGCCCTGGATCCTCGGGGTCCGGGGGGCCCGCCCACCCGAGGGCTAACAGCCCAGTACCGAAACGGGCATCCTCTAGCCTTGGCACTGTGGATCTCGCTGTCTATGCCGCCGCCCACGAGGCGGAATGGCGACGGCTGGATGATCTCGTCAAGCGGCGCCGGCGGCTCTCCGGCGCGGAGATCGACGAACTGGTGGCCCTCTACCAGCGGACCACCGCGCACCTGTCCGCCGTGCAGTCGGCCGGGCAGGATCCCATCCTGGTGGCCGCGCTGTCCAGCCGCGTGGCCCGCGCCCGCGCCGCGGTGGTCGGCGCCAGCACACCCGGGTGGGGCATGGTGGCCCGGTTCGCCCTGGTCTCCTTCCCTGCCATGGCGTACCGGGCACGCTGGTGGTGGCTGGGCACCGCGGCAGGCTCGCTCGGGCTGGCCTTCGTGATCGGCTGGTGGGTCGCCCGGTCCGCCCAGGTGCAGGCCGCGCTGCTGCCGCCGGCCCAGGTCGCGCAGCTGGTCCACCACCAGTTCCAGCACTACTACTCCCAGTACGCGGCCACGTCGTTCGCGGCACAGGTCTGGACGCACAACGTCTGGGTCGCGGCGGAGTCGCTGATCTTCGGGATCGTGCTGGGACTGCCCACCCTCTGGCTCCTGTTCGCGAACGCCTCGAACGTCGGGATCGTCGGCGGGCTGATGATCGCCCACGGCAAGGGAGTCCTCTTCTTCGCGCTGATCCTCCCGCACGGCCTGCTGGAACTGTCCGCGGTGTTCCTGGCGGCAGCCACCGGCCTGCGGCTGGGCTGGACCGTCATCGACCCCGGTCCCCGCCCGCGGGCCAGGGCGCTCGCCGAGGAGGGGCGCGCCTCCATCACGATCGCGCTGGGCCTCATCGTGGTGCTGCTCACCTCCGGCCTCATCGAGGCCTTCGTCACCCCGTCACCGCTGGCCACCTGGGCCCGGATCCTCATCGGGGTGATCGCGGAGGCGGCATTTCTCGGCTACGTGATCGTGGCCGGCCGCCGTGCGCAGGCCGCCGGGCTGACCGCGGACATGGCCGAGGCGCCCGACGTCGCCCCCGTGGCCGCCTGACTGCACCCTCGGCGAGCCAGGGTCAGAGCCGGCCGGCGGCCTTGAGCCCCAGGTAGGCGTCGGCGAGTGCGGCGGGCAGCCGCTGCGGCGGGGCGTCCACCACGTGCGCGCCCCGCCGCTGCAAGAGCGCGGAGACCTGTCGGCGCGCGGCCAGCGCCTGCTGCGCCGCTGCCGCGCCGTACACCGCGGCGGCATCGCTCCGGTCCGCGGACATCGCTTCGAGCGCGGGATCGGCCACCGCGGCGACCACCACCTGGTGCCTGGCCGCCAGCAACGGCAGCCGGGGCAGCAGCCCTTCGGTGACTGCGGCCGGGTTCAGGTCGGTGAGCAGCACGATCAGGCAGCGGTGCCGCGCGGTGGTGAGCGCGGCGCTGCCCATCGCCGCGGCGTCGGTTTCCACGAGTTCGGCCTGCAGCCCCGCCATCGCCTGGGCCACCGCGGACAGCACCGCCGAGCGGGGCGCGCCCACGACCCGGGCCCGGACTCGGCGGTCGAAGGCCAGCATGTCCACCCGGTCGCCGGCCCGGGAGGCGAGCGCTGTCAGCAGCAGGGCGGCATCCATGGCGGCGTCCAGGCGGGGGACCCCGCCGACCCGGCCCGCGGAGGTGCGCCCGGTGTCCAGCATGATCAGGAGCTGCCGGTCACGTTCCGGGCGCCAGGTGCGCACCATGACGTCCCGGAGCCGTGCGGTGGCCCGCCAGTCGATGGACCGCACGTCGTCGCCGATCACGTATTCGCGCAGCGAGTCGAACTCGCTGCCCTGGCCGCGGAGCAGGGCACGATGCTGCCCGTCGAGCTGGCGCAGCCGGGACAGTTTCTCCGGCAGGTGCCTGCGGCTGTGGAACGGGGGCAGCACCCGTACCGTCCACGGCGCCGGCCGCCTGCCCTGGCGCGCCGCCAGGCCGAGCGGCCCGAGCGAGCGGATCGTGACCGCTGCCGCAGCCTTGTCCCCGCGGCGGTCCGGACGCAACTGCGTGATCAGCCGGGCCCGGCCGCCCGCCGCCACGGTGAGGCGGGCGTGCGGGGGAGTGGCGCCCGCACTCGGCTGCCAGGCGTCCCTGACCACAGCCCGCAGGGCACGCCGTGCCGGGTTGGCGATCTCGAGTGCGACCGATGCGCTTTCACCAAGCAGTACCCGGGTGTCCCCGGAGCGGCCGAGCCTGACCGTGCGCACCGGTGCCGCGAGTGCCACGTCGGCGGCGATTGCCGCCAGCAGCGCCAGGTTCACGAAGATGATCACGGCGGGATTCCGGAACGCGAGGATGAGCAGCGCACCGGCCGCCGCGGCAATCGCGGCGCGCCCGGTCAGCGCCATCGCGCGCCCCGGGCGGTACCGGCGCAGGCCACCGGGGAACCAGCCCGGCCGGCCGGAGCCCAGGTCACCGGGCCATCGGCCGCGCCCACCACGACGCCGGGCAGGTTCAGCGGGACGCAGGTCACCGGGGGACCGCGACCGAGCCGAGCACCGCGTCGATCACGCCGTCGGCTGTGGCGCCTTCCAGTTCGGCCTCGGGCCGCAGTTGGATCCGGTGCCGCAGCGTGGGCCGGGCCAGCGCCTTCACGTCGTCAGGGATGACGAAGTCCCGGCCCGCGAGCCAGGCCCAGGCCCGCGCGGTGGCCTGCAGCGCGGTCGCGCCCCTGGGTGAGACACCCAGGCGCAGCGAGGGGGACTGCCGGGTGGCCCGGCACAGATCCACGATGTACCCGGCCACCTCGGGCGCCACCTGGATACCGCGTACCGCGGCGCGGGCCGCGGCCAGGTCGGCCGCGTTCGCCACGGGCCGGATCCCGGCGGCGGCGAGGTCCCCGGGATCGAAACCGGCCGCGTGCCGCGCCAGGATGCTGATCTCGTCGTCCCGCCCGGGCACCGGCACGGACAGCTTCACCAGGAACCTGTCGAGCTGCGCCTCCGGCAGCGGGTAGGTGCCCTCATACTCGACCGGGTTCTGGGTCGCCGCGACCAGGAACGGCTCGGGCAGCGGCCGCGGGGTTCCCTCCACCGAGACCTGCCGCTCCCCCATCGCCTCGAGCAGCGCCGCCTGTGTCTTCGGCGGTGTCCTGTTGATCTCGTCCGCGAGCAGCAGGTTGGTGAACACCGGGCCCTCGCGGAACTGGAACAGGGCGGTCTTCGCGTCGTAGATCAGCGAGCCGGTCAGGTCCCCGGGCATCAGGTCGGCGGTGAACTGCACCCGGGTGCTGCGCAGTGACAAGGTGCCCGCCAGGGCGCGCACGAGCAAGGTCTTCGCCACCCCGGGCACGCCTTCGAGCAGGGCGTGACCGCGGCACAGCAGGCAGATCACCAGGCCGGTGACGACGGAGTCCTGGCCGACCACGGCCTTGGCCACACCCGCGCGGACCGCCTCGAGCGTGGCACGCGGGTCCGTCGCCAGCGCGGCTTCCGGGCCGGCGTCCGGCAGGCCGGCCCCGGAGCCCACCGGCGCTGCGGGCGTGCGGTCCCCCGCCTCTTCGTCCAGGCCGGCCAGTGGCGGGTTTTCCGCTGTCACAGGGTCAGCACCTGTCCCTCCAGAGCGTCCAGGTCGGCGGCCAGCTTCACGAGCGCCGCATCGTCACCCGGGACCGGCCCGAACAGGATGGCCCGGATCTCGCCGGAATCGCGCCCGGTCCGGCTGGCCAGTTCCTGGCAGGCGGCATCGGCCGTCACGTCGCGCGGGAGCCCGAGCCGGATCACGATCCGGCCGACCGCCGCGTCCCGCAGGGCGGCGGCGGCCCGGTCCCGCGCCCGCCGGGACCGGTACAGCCTGCCATGGCCCTCCACAGTCTCGCAGGCCCGGACGACCACCGGCAGCGGCTCGGTCACCAGCGGGCCGAGGCGGCGCATCCGCCACAGCGCCAGCAGTACCACGACGATGCCTAGCTGGATCACCACGGCCCACACCTGACCGGGGATGAGGCTGGTCAGGGAGTGCTGCCCGGGATGGGCCACGGCCGAGAGGGGAAGCGGGCCGGGCACGAGCCACACGATCCGCGGGCTGGCGGCGAGCAGGTTCAGCGCGAGCGCCGCGTTGCCGCTGGCACCCAGGTTCGCGTTGGCCAGCGGGGCACCAGTGCCCAGCACGGTGACCAGGTGCCCGGGGGCTGCGTAGCGCACCAAAAAAGAGTCACTGCCGGAAGCGGGGTAGCAGCGCCAGGCTCCGGGTGCGGCGGACCGCAGTGGCTGCCCGCCCAGGTCCGCCGGGCCGGCCGCGACCGCGCCGGGCAGGCCGCAGCGTGGCGGCAGGTCGCGGACCGGGCTGGCCGGGCCGGCCACCGTCACCCCAGGGGCCAGCGTGGCGAGGGCGGCGCGGTCCGGCGCCACCAGCACCAGCCCGGCCGGGACGCGGGCGAGCTGGGCCAGTTCCCCGCCGGGCAGCTCCTGTGGGCTGGTGACGACCACAGTGGTGCCGTTTGCCTGGGCCTGCGCGGCCGCGGCGGCCGCCGATCCGGCCCGCAGCACGGTCTGGCCGCGGTGCTGCAGCAGCGCCACCAGCGCGTGCGCGCCGTCCGGGCCCGTGTCGTTGGGATCGAGCGGCCCGGCCACCGGCGGCCGCACCTGGAGCAGGGCGATGATCAGCCCGCCGAGGAGCACAACCAGCATCACCGCGACCGGGGCACGCCACTGGCGCCAGCCGGTCAGCACAGGCCGGCCGTCCGGGGCCCCGCCTTCCGCGCCTCCCGGGACCTCGCCGGACGGCCCGGCCGCGGGTGCGCGCTGGGCGGTGCTGGTCATGGCACCCCCACGGGGACCGCGCTGCGGCGCCCGGCGCTGGCCGCGATGCGGGTGTCCAGTTCGCTGACCCTGTCGTAGCCGCGGCGGGTGCCGGGGCGCCGCCCGTACCTGACCTCGTCGAACAGCCGGGCCGCGGCGAGCAGGCCGGCCGCGTGCGGCGGCAGGGCGCGGCCGGCCTCGGCGGCGAACTCATCCGCGGTCCGCCCGATGCGCGGCGTGAGGACACCACGCTCGTCGAGTTCCGCGGCGATGGCCCGGACCCGCTCGCAGATCGCCGCCGCGTAGTCGCCCGCATCGGCCAGCCGGGCGGCCGCGTCGCGGTGATCGCGCGCGGTGCGGGCCAGGGACGCGGCACCTGGTTCGCCGCGCCGGCGCCGCGCCCTGGCGACCGGCCCGGTCCGGGCCAGCACCACCGCGACCAGCAGCACCGCAAGCGCGATCAGGACGACGAATCCCCACCACCCGCCCGGCAGCCCCTGGCTGGCGCGGAACAGCCTGCCCAGCCACTCCAGCACGAAATGCGCGGCGCGCTGCGCGAGGGACGGCTGCGGGTGGTAGATCGCTTTGGACAGCTCAGCCCGGGCGAGCCGTTGCCCGGCCTGCCCGCCGACCACGGGGATACCGCCGGCGGGCGCGGTGAGCAGGGATGCCGCCCGGAGAGCGGGGATGCTGGCGGCGCCGGTCACCACGCCGGCGGGCCACCGGCGGGCGGGGCGCCCGGACCCGGCGGGGCACCCTGGCCGGTGCCCGCGTCCGGCCCCGGCCACGAGTCCTGGCCCTGCCCCTGGCCCGCGCCCGGGCCTGGCCGCGGCGCCGCGACGGTCGGGGCCGCGCCTGCGCCGGGCCGCCACAGCGAGGCGAACTCGTCCCCGGTCGGCGCGCTACCAGCGCCCGCCGCCGTCTGCAGGACCAGGTCAAGGCCCTCCCGGCGCATCCGCAGGTCGACATAGAGCAGGACGGCCACCCCGGCGGAGATGGGGCGCGCCACGGCACCGGCCACGACGCCGCCCACGGCGCTGATGAGAATGCCCGCCACGTTCCCGCCGGTGCTTGGCAGCAGCGAGTTCCCGCCGCCGGCCATCGCCGCGAACAGGCTGAACGGGATCTGCAGCACCCCCGCGGTCACCACCACGATCAGGCCGGCCAGCAAGGTGATGCCGAGCACCCGCCAGAAGCTGCCGCGGACCAGCCGCCAGGACCGGCCGAGCGCCCGGACCGGGCCCTCCCGTTCCAGCACCACTGCCTGCGCCGCCATCCGGAACATGATCGTGAACCAGATCGTCAGGATGATCCCGGCGATCGCGCCGAGCGCGGCCAGCCCGCCGATCAGCGCCCCCGGTGCGTGCACCACCGCGAGGATGACCAGCACGATCGCGTAGGCCGCCCACAGCCCGATCAGGATCAGCGGGATGAGCAGCGTGGCGCCGATCAGCGCGGTCATCCGCGGCCGGGCGATCTGCCAGGCCTCACCCGCGGTGATCTTGTACCCGAGCACGCTCCGCCCGATGACCACGGTGAGCAGGCCGGTCAGCACCGTGTCCACGATGAACGCGAGCACGAGGGACACCGCGGCGGTCGGCGCGAGCACCTCTCCCATCCTGGTCAGCAGGTGGGTGGCCTGCGCGGTGGTGAGCTGCTGGCCCGGCGTGGGCAGGTTCACCGTGCCCACGTAGTGGACCAGGATCAGCGAGAGCGTGGTGGTGATCACCGCGGACGCGGTCAGCAGCAGCGCGGCAATGCCGAGCGTGGCCCGGGGGTTGCGCCTGATGGATGTGAACGCTCCGTCCAGGATCTCACCGACGCCCAGGGGCCGCAGCGGGATGACGCCAGGTTTCGGCGCCTGGGGCTGGCTCTGCCAGCGGGGATAGGACGGCGGCGCGCTCGGCGGCCCGTACCCGCCGGGTTGGCCGTAGCCGGGCTGGCCGTAGCCGGGCTGGCCGTAGCCGGGCTGGCCGGACCCGGGCTGGCCGGACCCGGGCTGGCCGGACCCGGGCGGCGGCTGGCCGTAGCTCCCCGCCGGCGGTGCCTGGCCGGGGTCGAACGGCGGTGGCTGGCCGTACCCACCGGGCTCGCCGGTGGGCGGGAACCAGGGCTGGGGCTGGGCTGCCCCTTCCTGGCCCTCCCCGGTGCCCTCGTCCCCCGGGGGCAGGTTGTCTGTCATTGTTGTTTCTCCTTACCGGCACAGCGCTCGCCAGTGCCGGGGCCCGGCCCCGCGCTGGCGCCCATACTCGCACGAAGCGGCCGGCCGGGAAACGGCGCTCAGCCATTCCGGATCCCCCGCCTGTCCTGCCCTGCCCAGGTGGCGGCATTCGACCTGGTAGCCGCCGATGGCGCACACTCGGGCTGTGGACACCCGTGCGCTGCGCTGGCTGGCCCCGCCGGCCGGCCCGGCGGTCGTGCTGCTTGACCAGACCAGGCTGCCGGCTGAGGAGGCCTATCTCACCTGTCGCGATATCCCGGCCCTGGATCATGCAATACGCACGCTCGTGGTCCGCGGGGCCCCACTGCTGGGCCTGGCCGGGGCGTATGGCGTCGCACTGGCCGCCTGCCGCGGCGACGACGTGGCGGCCGCGGCTGATGTGCTGGCCCGGTCCCGGCCGACCGCGGTGAACCTGAGCTGGGGCGCCGCCCGTGCCCTGGGCGCCTACCAGGCAGCCCGCCGCGCGGCGGGGGATAAGGACACCGCGGCGGCGCGGCGGCTGGCGGCGGACGCGGCACTGGCACAGGCGCGGGCGATCGAGGCCGACGATGCCGCGGCCAGCGCGGCCATCGCCAGGCATGGGCTGAGCCTCGTCGGGGAACGGGCCCGCATCCTGACCCACTGCAACACCGGGGCCCTGGTCTCGGCGGGGGAGGGGACCGCCTTCGCGATCATCCTGGCGGCGCACCGGGCCGGGCGGGTCGCCCAGTTGTGGGTGGATGAGACCCGCCCGCTGCTCCAGGGCGCCCGGCTGACCGCCTACGAGGCGGGGCGGGCCGGCATCCCGCACGCGGTGCTCGCCGACTCCGCGGCGGCCTCGCTCATGGCCGCCGGGGAGGTCGACCTGGTCATCACCGGGGCGGACCGGATCGCGGCGGACGGCAGCGTCGCCAACAAGGTGGGCACCTATGGGCTCGCCGTGCTGGCGCACCACCACGGTGTGCCTTTCGTGGTCGCCGCGCCGGTGTCCACGATCGACTTCGCGGCCGGGGGAGCGGCCGACATCAAGGTCGAACTGCGGCCCGGCGAGGAGGTCACCACGTTCGCCGGGACCGCGGTCGCCCCGCCGGGGAGCACGGCCCACAATCCCGCCTTCGATGTCACCGACGCCGCGCTGGTGACCGCCCTGGTGACCGAGCACGGGGTCGTCCGGCCCGTCAACGCAGGTACGCTGCAAAGGCTAGGCACCGGCCGGGGATCGCGAGAGGGTGCCCCCACCGAGGTTTCCGTGGAACGATGAGGTCCATGAAAGGTCGCGTGCTGGTCGTCGATGACGACGCAGCCCTCTCCGAGATGATCGGCATCATGCTCCGGGGGGAAGGGTTCGACCCGATGTTCGTCGCCGACGGCGATCATGCCGTGCAGGCATTCCGGGACACCCGGCCCGATCTGGTGCTGCTCGACCTGATGCTGCCCGGACTCGACGGCATCGACGTGTGCCGTCAGATCCGCACCGAATCCGGCGTGCCGATCGTCATGCTGACGGCCAAGAGCGACACGGTCGACGTCGTGCTCGGGCTGGAGTCCGGTGCCGACGACTACATCGTGAAGCCGTTCAAGTCGAAGGAACTGATCGCGCGCGTCCGGGCACGGCTGCGCCGGACCGAGGATCCGGTACCGGAGATCCTCCAGATCGGCGACGTGACCATCGACGTGGCCGGGCACTCGGTGAAGCGCGACGGGCAGCCGATCAACCTCACTCCGCTGGAGTTCGACCTGCTGGTGGCGCTGGCCCGCAAGCCGCGCCAGGTGTTTACCAGGGAGGTCCTCCTTGAGCAGGTCTGGGGTTACCGCCACGCCGCGGACACGCGGCTGGTCAACGTGCACGTGCAGCGGCTGCGCGCCAAGATCGAGAAGGATCCGGAGCGCCCGGAGATCGTGGTGACGGTCCGTGGCGTGGGCTATAAGGCGGGGCCGGCCTGACGGACACCCAGGCAGGCAGCGCAGCGCCGGCGGCCGCGGAACGCACAGGGTCGGCGGCCTGGCCGGGCCCGTCCGTGCGCGCCGCGCACCGGTTCACGGCTCCGCTGCGCGCGATGCTCGGTGTTGCCCGCAGGCAGGGCGGTTCACTGGCCGGCCTGCTGGCCCGCCGCTGGCACCGGTCACTGCAGTTGCGCGTGATAGGCACTACCCTGGCCGTCTCGGTCGTGGTCGTGGCGGTACTCGGCATCTTCCTGGTGCAGCAGATCGCCAGCGGGCTGTTCAGCAACGCGCGCAAGGCAGCCATCGTCCAGACCTCCGACGGGCTGACGTTCGCCCAGAGCGACCCGGACGTGCAGGGCCCGAGCGGGAGCGGCACGTCCGCACTGATCTCGCTGGTCACCGCGCTCCAGTCCGGCAGCGGGCTGGGCAACATCTACGACGTCGTGGTGTTGCAGCGGGGCACCAATTCCGGCCTGGCCGGCGTCACCGGCGATCAGGCACTCGCGCCGAACATCCCCCCTGCGCTGCAGGAGGAGATTGCCGACGAGCAGATCGCGGGCAGGTCGGCCACCCTCTACACCTCGCCGACCACGCTGACGAGCATCGGGGGCAAGCCGCTCGGGCCGGCGCTCGCGGTGGGCGTCCCGATCTCCAGTGACGACCAGTTGTACTACCTGTTCCCGCTGTCACAGCAGGTGCAGGTGCTGCGGCTGGTGCAGAACACCCTGATCTTCGCCGGTATCGGCCTCGTGTTGCTGCTGGCGGTGATCGTCTCGCTGGTGACCCGCTGGGTGGTGGTCCCGATCCGCCAGGGAGCGAAGGCGGCGAGCCGGGTGTCGGCCGGGAACCTCGACGAGCGGATGGCCGCCCGCGGTACCGACGATCTCGCTGCGCTGGCCAACTCCTTCAACGAGATGGCCGCCAGCCTGCAGGAGAAACTGCGGGAACTGGAGGAGCTGTCCAGCGTCCAGCGGCAGTTCGTGTCGGACGTCTCGCACGAGCTGCGTACCCCGCTGACCACGATCAGGATCGCGGCGGACGTCCTGTTCGGGGCCAAGGACACCCTGGAGCCCGCCGCCAAGAGGTCCGCGGAACTGCTGCAGAGCCAGATCGACCGGTTCGAGGCGCTGCTGGCGGACCTGCTGGAGATCAGCAGGCACGACGCGAATGTGGCCACCCTGGACGCCGAGTCCGCCGACGTGTGCGACCTGGTCCTGCGCGCGGCGGCGGACGCGGAGCAGCTCGCCGCCCGGCGGGGCACCAGGATCGAGTTCCGGCTGCCACCGCAGCAGTGCATCGCCGAGGTGGACCGGCGCCGGGTGGAACGGGTGCTGCGCAACCTCCTCGACAACGCGGTCGAGCACGGTGAGGGCCGGGACGTGGTGGTCACCGTCGCGGCCGACCGGGACGCCGTGGCGGTCGCAGTCCGCGACCACGGGGTGGGCCTCGGCCCGGGCGAGCACCAGTTCGTCTTCGACCGTTTCTGGCGTGCCGACCCGGCCAGGGCCCGGACCACCGGCGGTACCGGGCTCGGCCTGGCCATCGCCCTGGAGGACACCCGGCTGCACTCCGGGTGGCTGCAGGCCTGGGGGGAGCGGGGGCGCGGCTCGGTCTTCCGGCTCACGCTGCCGCGCGGCGTCGGCGGCCAGCTCGCCGGG
>DASXKD010000267.1:0-4640 GCA_036497045.1 Streptosporangiaceae bacterium
AGTTGCCGTTCCAGTTTCAGCGCGTTGAACGTGTCCCGGCCGGACCGCTCGATGTCCTCGCACATCACGGCGGCGAACCTGGGGGCCGGGCCGGCGGCTTCGGCCAGCAGCGCCGCCAGGCCGCCATCACGGGGCAGGTCGTGGTGCGCACACCTTCGCCTGGCCACCGTCACCACCGGCCTCACCGGCCCGGCCGCGGGGCCAAGTCCCCGCGCACCGTCAAGACCAGCCAGACGCCGAGCCCAGTGATCACGCCAGCGGCGGCCGGGCCGCCCGCGCCGGAATGAGCAGTGACCAGGCCCAGGACGACAGCGGCGAGGATGCGCAGGGCCAGCCGCCAGGGGCGGCCCCGCCGGACCCGGGCGGGCAGCAGCGCCACCGACCGCAGCAGGCGCCAGCGTGACCGGCGACGCACGCTGGATGAGGGCGGCATTGCGGGTGGGGCCTGGCCGGTCAGGTCGGCGTAGGCCTCCGACCGGCCCCACGGCGTGCGCAAGGTGGCGTAGGCGGCGGACGCGGCGGCATACCGGGCCGGGTTCCCGCCGTCGGGCCGGTCGGGGTGGGTGGCGGCGGCAATCTTTCTCCAGGCGGCGCGGACCTGCGCATCGGTCAGGTCCGGGCGGGCGGGCAGCCCCAGCGCGGCGAACGGGCCGTTCACCGGCTGGCCTGCCCGGAGGGCCCGAACACCTCATCCAGCGCCGGGCCGGGCACGGCGACAGGCGGCGGAGCGGCCTGCGGCTTGGCGGCGGGCGGCGGGATGACCACCACGGGCGGCGGGCGCGGCGCGGGCAGCGGGAGCGGTGCGGGGCGGGGGCGGGCGATCTGGACCCAGGTGCCGCCGCCTGCGTGGATGTATCCGGCTCAGCCTCGGGGTCCCCTTGGGGTGGGGGTGAGGTCGGGAACGGCTCCGGCAGACCACCGAAGGTGGTCTACGCAGGCAGGCGGGACAACGGACGCGGATGTCGCCATACAGTGGCCGCACGCCACGTCTGGCGGCTGTGCGGCCGATGCACGGTCGTTGTTGTGGGTGCGGGTAGCTGCTGGCCCGCGATCTGCTCGTGGCGGCGGCCAGGCCACGATCCTGGGCTCCTACGCGTCGATGGCGGACTTGGCCGCCTCGTCCTGGACGATCTCCGAGGCGAACTGGTCGAGCAACTTGACCAGGTCCGGATACTGCTCGGGTGACCAGCCTTTCAGCAACTCCTCCAGACGCTGGCGCACCGCCTGGGTGAGACGGTCGGCTATCTCCGCACCGGCCGGTGTCAGCTTGAGATCGGGCGTGACCAGCTTGCGGGCGATGGTGTCGGCAATGGCGGCTTCGACCTGGTCCGCAGGCACCATCTGCGCCTCAGCCAGGTGGACTAGGGCGTGGGCGTCGATGCCCGGGTTGCTGCGGATCCGCACCAGCAGCCCGGCGTCGGCCAGCGGTAGGTCAATCTCGGCTTCGCGCACCACCCGGCGCAGGTACTCCTCCATCTTTTTGCGGCCGACGAGCACGCTGAGGGAGCGGGCGATCTCGGCCAGCGAGTCGGGGGCCCGGGGAGAGCCGAATGCGTCGCCTATCCCGTCGGCCGTCACCGTCGGCCGCATCGGCAGTTCCTTGATGAACCAGGCCGCCACGAAGGCAGCGATGGAGATGAAGGCAGCGATGCGGAAGGCGGTGGTGATCGCGTTGGAGTACGCATCGAGGACGGCGGCGTGCACGCCTGGCGGAAGCGCGTGCAGCGCCGAGGCGCTCAAGGAGTTCATGCGGTGGGTCAACTGCGAGGCCGGCTGGCCGGGGAGCGCCTTGGCCAGATTGGTGGCCAGGGTGGTCGCAAAGATCGTGCCGACGATCGCCGTCCCCAGCGAGCTTCCGACGTTACGCAAGAGGGTGTTCCCCGACGTCGCCACGCCGAGGTCCTCGTACCCGACGGCGTTCTGCACCGCCACCACCAGCACCTGCATCACCAGCCCGATGCCGCAGCCGGCGACGAACATGTAGAGCGACGCCTCAAGCGTGGAGGTGTCCGGAGTGAGGCGGGACAGCAGGAACAATCCGATGGTCATGACGGCCGTGCCCAGGATGGGGAAGATCCGGTAGCGACCGGTCTTGGTCACGATCTGGCCCCCGATGGCCGAGGTGATGATGAGGCCCGCCATGAGCGGCAGCAGCTCCAGGCCGGACAGGGTGGGGCTGGCCCCCTTGACCACCTGGAAGTACAGGGGCAGAAAGGTGATGGCGCCGAACATGGCGAAGCCGACGAAGAGCGCCACGACGCCGGTGCTGGTGAACACGCTGTTGGCGAACAGGCGCGGCGGGAGCACCGGTTCGGCGGCCCGGCGCTCGATGAGGACGAAGATGAACAGGGCAACCACGGTGATTACGGCCAGGGCGATCACCTGTACCGAGCCCCACGGATACGTCGTGCCCCCCAGCGTCACCATGAGCACCAGCGCCGCCAGCGCCACCGACAGCACCACGGTGCCCAGGTAGTCGATGGTGTGGTGGACCTTGGCCCGCACCCCCGGGAACGTGAGCGATAGGACGATCAGGGCGGCGATCCCGACGGGCAGGTTGATGTAGAAGATCCACCGCCACGACAGGGAAGTGGTCAAGGCGCCCCCGACCAGCGGCCCGATGACTGTGGCAATGCCAAAGACCCCGCCGAACAGCCCCTGGTAGCGGCCTCGCTCGCGAGGCGACACCACGTCGGCGATGGCGGCCTGGGCGCTCACCATCAGCCCACCGCCGCCGAGACCCTGCAGGGCACGGAAGGCGATGAGCTGATCGAAGTTCTGGCTCAGCCCGCACAAGGCCGAGCCCACGAGGAAGATGACCAGTCCGCCTTGAAGGACGACCCGCCGGCCGTACTGGTCGCCCAGCTTGCCGTAGAGCGGCGTCACCACCGTCTCGGCCAGCAGGTAGGCAGTGGTGACCCACGAGATGTGATCGAGACCACCCAGGTCGGTGGCGATGGTGGGAAGAGCGGTCGCCACGATCGTGCCGTCCAGCGCCGCCATCAACATGACCAGCATCAGCCCGGTGAAGACGAACGCCAGGCTGCGGCCCTTCAGCTCGGCAGGGCCGGCGGCGGCGGCGGGAAGCAGGCCGACTTCCTGCGGCCGGGCATCGGTCATGGCACGTTGCTCTCAGTCCCGCTCCAGCGGAGACACAAGCCCCGCTCCCGTGGGCGGTTACGGGGGGTGTCGCTGTGGAACAGCCCGCGGTTGAACTGGCCGGGGAACCAGCCCGGGTCCTGGTATTCCTCATACTGGTGGACCAGCAGGGCACCGAAGTTCACCGCCGAGAGCGTCTGCGGGTTGCTCATCCGGCCCGCGGCCAGCGCGGTGGCCCCGCCCAGCGCCATGGCCAGCCCCCCGCCGACCCGGGGCCACTGCTTGCGGTAGCCCTCCAGGGAGAACCGGGCCATCAGCGATCTCCTCCCATCCCGGGGGCGCCGTGCCTGCGCACCATCACCGCCGCACACCGGACACCGCCGAAACTAGACACGGCCGATTTTGGCAGCGCCCTGGACGGCGGCCATCCCCCCGCAAGGGTGACCGGACCAGCCGTACAGAGAAGTTGCGGCGTCGGCAGTGGCCGGGGGCCAGGCCGCGCCGCACCGGGATGGGCTGTCGGACGCAGGCCGTCCCTTGCCAGGGGGTGGGTGGCCGGGGGACCGGTTTGCCGGGCAGGCCGGCTGGGGTTCCGCGAGGCGCGGCCTGGCGGGCCGCCTTGGGTGGGGGGTGTGATTCCTGGTGGCCCGGCCCACGCCCCATGGGGACAGGCGGCGGCCGGGCACGATGGTCATGGTTGCCACATCAACGCCCCAACGAGGCAGGCCAGGGCCGGGTGACCGTCATGCGGACAGGCCGCGGCGGGCGTAGACCTCGGCGGCTTCGGCCACGAGCGCGGCACAACGCGGCAGCCCACGGCTGGAGAGCGAGCCGGCCAGCGTGGTCAGCTCGGCAGGGGTGCTACGGCCCGGCCGCAGCGCCGTGTAGATCGCGAGCACCTCTTCGTCGCCGAGCCGGGTCAGCTCGGCCGCACGGCGCAGGTTCTCGGCAAGCTGCGGGTTCGCGTGCTGCTCCGCGACGTCGGCCTGCCGTTCCAGCGTCTCCGGATGGATCCGCAGGTCTTCCAGCCCGATCTCGCCGCGCCGGACGGCCTCCAGGGTCAGCTCCCCCACCGGCCGCCCGGACAGCGCGCGTACCTCGGTCATCGCAGCCCCTCCAGGGAGAGTTCCTCGGGCGGGGCGCCAGGTTTCACCCAGGCGCGCTCTAGCGCCATCAGGGCGATCACCGTGGTGTGATACCTGGCCTCGATCGCCTCGTCGGTGTACGGGTTGCGGGCCGGGTCCGGCGTGCCGCCCTTGGCGTGCCGGGCGGCATTGGCGCCGAGCAGCCGGTACAGCTCGGGCGTGACCACCGGGGCGACCGAGTACAGCTCCAGGTTGGCGAGCGGGGCCAGGTCCCGGCGGTGGATCAGCGCCGTGCCCTTGCCCTGCAGGCCGATGCCGATGCCCGAGCCGGCCAGCCGGGCGGCGGCCAGCCCGATGCGGCCGAGGTCCACGGTGTCGTTGAACCGGACCACCCGGCCCGTACAGCCCTCCTCTTCGAGCCCGGCCAGCAGTTCGGCAAGCACCTCGGGAACGATC
>DASXKD010000268.1:0-2095 GCA_036497045.1 Streptosporangiaceae bacterium
ATGACTGCCGCCAGCGGAGAAATCAGAGTCTGGTAATGGCGGCCGATCCAGTCGCGGGCAGCGATGGCCGCGGCGGCGTCCGCTGCGGCGGCCCAGAACGCCCAGTCGGGCCAGTGGTACCTGCTGGCGGCGTCCAGGGCCTCCCGGCGTGCCACGGACGCCGCCGCCAGGATCTGGTACCGTTCCCGTTCCGGCGCCGCTCGATGCACCTGTGCCCAGGCATCGGCACGATCCCGGCCGTCCGCTTCCCACCAGGCGTTCGCCACCCTCGCGAAATCCTCCGGTGAGAGGTCGGAGAGACGGGCGAGGTACGCCAGCACGAGCTTTGTATTGGGCCCGAAGAGTCTCATTACAAGGCCTTCTCCGTCACGGTCTGGGGTCTTAAGGTCATGGACTTCCATCAAAGTCACCCTTTCTTGGCGGACTGTTCCCCGGTGGAGGGCTGCGGGGTGGCGGACTGTGAGGTGGAGGGCTGTGACGTGGAGGGCTGTGACGTGGAGGGCTGTGACGTGGAGGGCTGTGACGTGGAGGGCTGGGGCGTCGGCTTCCCGCCCAGGCTGGGCGGCAAGACGTAGGCCGGCTGTGTCGGGATGGTGACTGGTTCCTGTGTTGCGGTCACGCTCACTTTCGCGACGCCGGAGCCGCCGCTTGTCTGACCGACAAGGGTGAAGTAGAGCGCGGGCCCGGCATTGCTGGGGATGACGTAGCTGCCGGCTGCGGCGGCGTCGCCCTTGGCATCGACGCGGAAGGCCGTGACGAGCTGGCCGCCGCCGCTCTTGCCGCGGCCGAGGTAGACCTCCACCACCTCATTGGCGGCGAAGCCGCTGGCGTAGAAACCGATCGAGGTCCCTGGCAGGGCGCCGTAGGTGCTGGCCTGGACCTGGGGACTGTACGGCAGGACGGTGAAGCTCGTGCTCACCGACGCGCGGCTCTGCGCGCCGATCGCTGTCAGGGTCTGGCGGCCAGTGAGCCCGAACGGCACTAGGAAGCTGGTGGCGAAACGACCGCTGGAATTGGCCTGGACTGCCAGCGCCGGGGTGCCGCTAGAGGCATTGAAATAAATGAGCACCTGCTCGCCGGGGGCGAACCCGCTACCCGTGTAAGTCATCACGTGGCCGGCCTGGACGGCGTAAGGATGCGGTGTCGTGTTGGGGTACAGCCCTAGCATCTGGTATGGCGCCGTGGCCGTGGCCTGGGTCTTCGTACCGACAAGCACCAGGGTCGTCGGGCCGACCGGGGCCAGGCCAACGGGGACGCTGGCGCGCCTGATCGACCCGGAACTGTCGGCGGTCAGGGTGGCCGCCGGGGTCCCGCTCATACGGCCCCAGTAGACGTCGATCGTCTCGTCTGGCCCGAACCCGGTCGCGGAGACGGTCGCGGTGTTTCCGGGCTGGCCGGCCGCCTTGCCGACGATGGACGCACTCGCGGCGCCCAGCGGCGAGACTAGCTGGGCAGTGGCCGACTTGCTGCTGCCGTTTTCCTGCGCAACGACGATCGCGCCCGATGTGTTCACCGATTGCGGCATGGCGAAGTGGGTGTAGAGCGAACCGTACTTGTCCGTCTTTCCCAGTGCCACAATGGTGCCCTGGCTCGAACGCTGCGCGAGCAGCCGCACGTGCACCATGGCGCCCGGATCGAAACCGCTGCCCTGGACGCTGACCTGACCGCCCGGTGCCACGAGGCCCGGGTTGAGCAGAATAATCGGCTGGCCCCCGGCCGGGACGCTATGGCCGCCCAGTGTGATCCGTGTGGGCGGGCTGGCCGAAGGCACCGGCGAGGCAGGCGAGGTCGTGCTCGCCGTGGGCTGCGTGCGGCTAGCGCTGGTGCTGGCGGACTTCCCGCCTTTGAACACCTGGGCGACTTGCCAGAGGACCACAACGGCCACGACGATCGCCAGGGCGGGCTTCCACCTGCTCTTCAGTGACCTTTTCTTCGGCGGGGATCCTCCGGGGCTCCTTGGCGCGGCACCTGCAGTGCTCCTTGGGGGAGGCCCTCCAGGACTCCTCGGCGGGGATGCTTCAGCGCTCCGCAGCGGGGGCCCTTCAGGACCCCTCGGCGGGGACCCTCCAGCGCTCCATAGCGAGGGCCCTTCGGT
>DASXKD010000269.1:0-3678 GCA_036497045.1 Streptosporangiaceae bacterium
CTGGCGGGCCCGCTACGGCGACCAGGAGATCTCACAGTTCCGCGCCGCCGACATGATCGCCGCGAAGTGGGGCCTGCGCCGCGCCGAGATGGAGGAGTTCGCGCTGGCCAGCCACCGGCGGGCCGTCGCGGCGGCCCGCGCGGGGCACTTCGCCGCCGAGATCGTGCCCTACGGCGAGGTGGCCGCGGACGAGTGCCCCCGCCAGGACACCTCGCTGGCGAAGATGGCTGCGCTCGCGCCGCTGCGCGAGGACGGGCTGGTCACCGCGGCGCTGTCCAGCCAGATCGCCGACGCCGCGGCCGCGCTGCTGGTCGCCTCGGAGGCGGCGGTGCGCGCGCACGGGCTCCGCCCGCTGGCCCGGATCCACCACCTGTCCGCGCGCGGCGACGACCCGGTGCTGATGCTGACCGCACCGATCACCGCGACCGCGCACGCGCTGGCCCTGGCCGGGCTGCGGCTGGGCCAGGTCGACCTCATCGAGATCAACGAGGCGTTCGCCCCGGTCGTGCTGGCCTGGCAGCGGGAAACCGGAGCGGACCTGGCCAGGGTCAACGTCAGCGGCGGTGCGATCGCGCTGGGCCACCCGCTCGGCGCCACCGGCGCCCGGCTGCTCACCACGCTGCTGCACGCCCTGCTGCGGACCGGCGGCCGGTACGGCATGGTCACCATGTGCGAGGGCGGCGGCCAGGCCAACGTCACCATCCTCGAGCGGCTATGACTCCGGGCGGCTGAGCCGGCCGAGGGCCGCCAGGCGCTCCTCTGCCTCGGCCATGATCCGGGTGATCAGCTCCGCGCAGGACGGCAGGTCCTCGATCAGCCCGGCCACCTGGCCGGCGGGCATCAGGCCCGCCTCGGGGTGGCCGTCGGCCATCGCCGCCCGCAGCAGTACCGGGGTGTTCGCCGCCATCAGCACCTGGCCCCAGGTCAGCCCGGTGCCGCGGCGCATCGCGCGGCCTTCGCGCAGCAGCGCGGGCCACCCCAGCCCGGCCGCCCGGCGAAAGGCGTCGGCGCTGCGGGCCGAACGGAGCAGGCCGCTCACCCGGCCGGCCCGCTCCAAGCGCTCGGTCAGCGGCGTGCGCAGCAACCGGTGCGGCACCCCGTCGGCCCGGGTGGTGACCACGGTGCCGGTGACGTCGCTGGCCAGGTAGGCCTGCTTCACCGCGTCCGCCACCGGGCTTTCGCTGGTCAGCAGGAACCGGGTGCCCATGGCGATCCCGGCGGCGCCGTAGGCGA
Source organism: Streptosporangiaceae bacterium (assembly GCA_036497045.1). Lineage (GTDB taxonomy): Bacteria > Actinomycetota > Actinomycetes > Streptosporangiales > Streptosporangiaceae > DASXKD01. Next base: position 1,234 of record DASXKD010000269.1, read on the forward strand.
GCGCGGCGGCCAGGCCCCGCCCGTCGAGGAACCCGCCCGCCGCGATGACCGGGACCTCGACCGCGTCCACGACCTGGGGGACCAGCAGGCTGGTCGGCACCGCGCCGACGTGCCCGCCGCCCTCGGCCCCGATGGCGATCACCGCGTCGATGCCCCAGGCCGCCACCTTCTCCGCGTGCCTGCGCGCGCCGACCGAGGCGATCGTGACCACCCCGGCGTCCCGCAGCCTGCCGATGAAGTCCTGCGCCGGGGCCTGCGCAAACGAGGCGACCGGCACCTGCTCCGCGATGATCAGCCCGACCTGCTCGGCCGCATCGCCCGCGTCGGCGCGCAGGTTCACGCCGAAAGGCGCCCCCGTCCGCTCCCTGACCTTCTTTATTGCACTACGCAACTCCGTGGGGCTCATCGTTGCCGCGGCGAGAATGCCGAGCCCGCCTGCCGCAGAAACCGCCGACGTCAGCCTGGGCCCGGACACGTACCCCATCCCGGTGGCCACGATGGGACAGGAGATGCCGAGCAGCTCGGTCAGCCGGGTCCGGATCAACCTGTGCCCCGTGCTGCCGCCGCGGGCCGCCTCACGACAGCTCCCGGTCGCGCAGCCCGCCGGGGTCAAGCCGGCCGCGGATCAGGGCCAGCTCGCCTGGTGTCGGGAGACGGGTCACCGGGACCTCGCCGGGAACGGCGAGCGCGAACCCGGTGGCCGCGGTGACGTCGCTGACCGGCACGCCCGGGTGGACCGAGCGGAGCCGCATGCTGTGGTGCGGCGTGGCGAAGTCCAGCACAGCCAGATTCGTCACGACGACACGCAGTTCGTGGAACCGGGCCTGGCCCGGCCCGAGCGCGGCCGCCCGGTCGTAGCCGATGCCGCAGACCATGTCGGCCTGGTCTACGAAGATGCGGCCCGAATGCCGGGGCACCCAGTAGCTGACCGGGTGGTTGATCGTGTTGCCCGGGGCGCCGCGCACGCCAAGCAACTGGGCCTTCGGGCGGGCGTGGTCACCGATGCAGGAGATGTTCTGATTGCCGAACCGGTCGAGCTGTGCGGCGCCCATCATCACGTGCCGCAGCCCGGCCGCCAGCATCGTGAACACGCTGCGGTAGGGCAGCCAGCCCTCGGTCACGCTGCCCGGGCCGTCCGGCGCGAGCAGCGTGGCCTCGCCGTCGGTCAGCAGCAGGCCGGGGGAGAAGGTGAGCTGCGCCAGCTTCGCGCCCAGCGCCGGGATCAGCCCCATCGGGCTGGCCAGGATCGCGCCGTCGCCGCGCCACGCCTCCGCGCACGCGACCACGCACACCTCGGCCCGGGTCGGCGCGCTGCCGTCAGCCATGCCCGCCCTGCGATCCCCGGCCATGCCCGCCCCGCAGGTGCCGCCCGCCCCGCCGCCCTCGCGCCGCCCGTGAATGTGAATCTGGTGCCCTTCTAGCGGCGTCGTTGTCACCTTCATGCCCCATGGGCCACCTCCGGGTGGGCGGCGGTCCGCTGGGTTTCCGTGAATCGGCGCACGGCCGCCTGGTAGCCGGCCTCGTCGCCGTCCAGGTACTCGGCGCGGAACCGATCCCAGTGCGCCGGGTCGGCGGCGGCCGCCGCATACCGGGCCTGGAACGCCTCGTCCCTGCCGTAGTCCGGCACGCAACTGGTGAAGTGCGCGCCGCCCGGCGCCTCGACCACGCCGTGCACCATGGCCCGGTTGACCAGCAGGCTTTGCGGCGGCCCGGATCCGGCCAGGCTGGCGGTCGACACGATCCGCTCGCAGGACAGGTAGGCCCGCTCGGCGGCCAGGCAGAACAGGTCGTCGAAGTACGGATCCGGTCCCAGGTACTGGCCGTTCCCCGCGGCGTCGGCGCGGTTGAGGTGGATCAGCGCCGCGTCCAGCCGCAGCGCGGGCATGGCGAGAAGCTCTTCGCCGTCGGCATAGGGGGAGCGGACGATACGCAAGCCGGGGTTCACCCGCGGCACGTCGGAGCCCAGCCCCGCCCGGATCGGCAGGAACGGCAGCCGGTGCGCGGCCGCGAGCAGGCCCCAGTGCAGCATCCCCTCGTCCAGTTCGGCCAGGTCCACCGTGCCCCGCTGGCGGCCGTTCCGGAAATGCGGTTCCAGCGGGATCGTGTCGAGCGAGACGAAGCCGGTCACCACCTTGCGGACATGGCCCCCGGCGACCAGCAGCCCGACGTCGGGCCCGCCGTACGAGACGATCTGCAGGTCCTTCAGGCCGGACCGCAGGATGGCGCGCACCAGGGCCATCGGCTTGCGGCGCGATCCCCAGCCGCCGATACCGATCGTCATGCCCGAGCGCAGTTCCTCTGCCACCTCGTCGGGGCTCATCACCATCACGCGGTCACCGCTGCCCGTCGACGAACGTCTGGAGGGCGGTGTCCGATACGCCGCTGAGGTTGAGCTCGAAGGTGAACCCTTGCTCGTACCGGTAGGAACGCTTGACGTCGACCGGG
>DASXKD010000270.1:0-33910 GCA_036497045.1 Streptosporangiaceae bacterium
GTGGACGGCGGCGTCTATCTCTACTCGGACCTGGAAACCTTCGACGCCCACCGGATGTACGCCTGCTTCGACCAGCCCGACCTCAAGGCGACCTTCGAATTCACGGTCACGGTCCCGGCGCAGTGGCGAGTGGTCTCCAACATGGCGCCAGACGTGACCGGTGAGCCCGCGGGCGGGCAGGACACGGCCCGCTGGCACTTCCCGCCGTCCCCGCTGATGTCCACCTATATCACCGCCGTCGCGGCCGGCCCCTACCACGAGGTGCTGACCGAGCATGACGGGATACCGCTCGGCCTGTACTGCCGCCAGTCCCTCGCGCAGTACCTGGACCCGGACGAGATCTTCGAGGTGACCAGGCAGGGGTTCGACTTCTTCCACCAGGCCTTCGCGACCAGGTACCCGTTCGGCAAGTACGACCAGCTCTTCGTGCCCGAGTACAAGGCGGGCGCGATGGAGAACGCGGGATGCGTGACGTTCCTTGAGGACTACCTGTTCCGGTCCCGGGTCACCGACTTCCGCCGCCAGTCCCGCGCGACGACGATCCTGCACGAGATGGCGCACATGTGGTTCGGTGACCTGGTCACCATGCGCTGGTGGGACGACCTGTGGCTGAACGAGTCGTTCGCCACGTGGGCATCGGTGCACGCCCAGGCGGAGGCCACCCGCTGGCGCGGCGCCTGGACGTCGTTCGCCCAGCTCGAGAAGGCCTGGGCCTACCGCCAGGACCAGCTGCCCTCGACCCACCCCATCGCCGCGGACGTGCCCGACATCGCGGCCGTGGAGGCCAATTTCGACGGCATCACCTACGCCAAGGGCGCGGCCGTGCTCAAGCAGCTCGTCGCCTACGTCGGGCTGGACAACTTCATGGCCGGGCTGCGCCGCTATTTCGGCCAGTACGCCTGGTCCAACGCCACGCTCGGGGACCTGCTGGCCCAGCTTGAGGCGGCGTCGGGAAGGGAGCTGGCCGGCTGGTCCAAGCAGTGGCTGGAGACGGCGGGCGTGAACACGCTGCGGCCCGAGTTCGAGCTGGCCCCGGACGGCACCTTTGCCGAGTTCGCGGTCCGGCAGGAGGCCCCGGAAACCCATCCGGTACTCCGCGAGCACCGCATCGCCATTGGACTTTACGATCGGACCACGGCTGGCCTGGTCCGCCGGCGCCGGGTGGAGACCGACATCTCCGGTGAAAGGACCGTCGTGGCCGCCCTGGCCGGCGAGACGCAGCCCGATCTGGTGCTGATCAACGACGACGACCTCACCTACGCCAAGATCCGCCTGGATCCGCATTCCACGGCCACGCTGACCACCAGCATCGGCAGGTTCACCGAGACTCTGCCTGCCGCCCTGTGCTGGGCCGCCGGGTGGGACATGTGCCGGGACGCGGAGTTGCCCGCGCGGGAGTACATCCGGCTTGTGCTTGGCGGGATCGGCGCGGTGGGCGACGTGTCGGTGGTGCAGACCCTGCTGCGCCAGACCGATGCCACACTGCGCCGTTACGCCGACCCGGGCTGGCGCCAGACCGGGCGGGCGCTGACCACCGGGGCCCTGCGCCGGCTCATGGAACAAGCCGGGCCGGGCTCGGACGTCCAGCTCGCCTACGCTCAGGCGTTCATCGGGGCGGCCCTGTCCGACGAGGATCTGGCGATGCTGGCAGGCCTGCTTGACGCCACGGTGACCATCGAGGGCCTGACCGTGGACACCGAGCTGCGCTGGCGGATCCTGCACCGCCTGGTCAGCCGGGGCGCCGCGGGTGAGCCGCGGATCGAGGCCGAGCTGGGCCTGGACGCGACCGACGCGGGCGCCCGCCACGCTGCCGCCTGCCGCGCCTCGGTGCCGGACCCCGCGGCGAAGGAGGCGGCCTGGGCGCAGATCGTCAGCGGCACGCTGCCCAACGCCACGTTCCGCGCGATGCTCGCCGGGTTCATGGACGACGACCAGCCAGAACTGCTGGCGCCTTACGTGGACCGCTACTTCGAGGTGGTCCCTGATGTCTGGCGCGACTGGACGACGGACATGGCTCGCTGGTTCGTGGCGTACGCGTACCCGGGCGGCGACGACCCGGCCGTGATCACGAAGACCACCGAACTGATCGAGGGGAACGACCTGCCTCCCGGCCTGGTGCGCCTGCTGGTCGAGGGCCGGGACGGGCTGCGCCGCGCGCTGCGCTGCCAGGAGCGCGACCGGCAGTCGGCGGGTTAGGGCCGCCGGGCCTGCTCGGGGCTGGCCGGGTCCCGGGACACCACTCGGGCCAGTTCCCGTACGCCCGGGCGCTTTTCGAGGTCTTCGAGCAGCACCGCCCGTCCCCCGCCGTCACACAGTGGCACCCGCCAGTTCGGGTACTGGTCGGTGGTGCCCGGCAGGTTCTGTGGGCGGCGGTCGCCTACGGCGTCGGCGAGGGACACCCCGATCAGGGCGGCCGGGGTGCGGGCGAGGTAGCCGTACAGCGCCCGGGTGAACTCCCCCGCGCCGGGCGCGGCGCCCGGCGGGAGCAGCCCCTGCCCGACCAGGGCGTCCCGCCAGGCGGATACCGCCGCCGCGGCGAGCTCGCGCTCGGTGGCCAGCGACTCGGTGAGCAGGCCGAGCCGGGATCGCAGCGCCACGTGCTCGCCGGTGAGGAACGCGGCCGCGGGTGGCACGTCGTGCGTGCCCACGGTCGCCAGGCAGTCCTGGCGCCACCGGCGCGGCGGCAGCGGCGTGCCGTCGGCCCGCCGCTCGAACCAGAGCATGGAGGTGCCGAGCACGCGGCGGGCCGCCAGGTAGTCGCGCATCCACTGCTCGACGGTGCCCAGGTCCTCGCCGATCGCGACCCCGCCCGCCCTGGCTGCCTCGCCGGCCAGCAGCCCGACCATGGCCTCGTGCCGGTACCGGACATAGGTGCCCTGGTCGGCGGGCATGCCGGCGGGCACCCACCAGAGCCGGAACAGGCCCATCACATGGTCGGCACGCAGTCCGCCGGTGTCGGTGAACCCGGCCCTGACCAGGTCCGCCAGCGGCTGGTAGCCGGCCGCCTCCAGCAGGCCGGGATGCCACGGCGGGAGTGCCCAGTCCTGGCCGCGCGGGTTGAACTCGTCGGGCGGCGCGCCCACGCTCATGCCTGGCGCCAGCACGTCCGCATACGCCCAGGCGTCGGCTCCGCCGGGGTGCGCGCCCACCGCCAGGTCGCCGATCACGCCGATGCTCATGCCGGCCGCCCGCGCCGCCGCCTGCGCCGCGGCCCGCTGCGCCTGGGCGGCCCACTGCAGCCAGGAGTGGAACTCGATCCTGGCGTGCAGCCGCGTGCGCTCGGCGGCCACCGCTGCCGAGCGCGGCGACTGGAGGGCCGATGGCCACGACCGCCAGTCCGGCCCGTGGATCTCCGCGAGCACGCACCAGGTAGCCCAGTCGTCAAGCGCCTGGCCCTCGCGGACGGTGAACCGCCGGAAGGCGGCCCGTCGCGCGGGGGCCAGCGGCCAGGTCTGGATGATTTCCAGGGCGGCGCGCTTGGCCGCCCAGACGGCGTCGCGGTCGATAAGGGCGGGGCTGGAGTTGCCGGCCCGCAGCGGGGCGGCCAGTGCGGCGATCCGCTGCCGCTGCGCGGACGGCAGCAGGGCGTACTCAGGTATGTCCTCGACCCGCAGGTACAGTGGGCTGAGGAACCTCCGGCTCATCGGGAGGTACGGCGATGCGCTGACCGGGGGCACCGGCTCGGCGGCGTGCAGCGGGTTGATCAGCACGAAGGCGGCGCCCAGCTCGCCCCCGCTCCAGGTGGCCAGATCGGCCAGGTCGCGCAGGTCGCCGTGACCCCAGGAGTGGCGCGAGCGCACCGAGTAGAGCTGGACCGTGAACCCCCAGCCGACCCGCGGGCCTGACGGTGCGGCCGGGTGGTCGGCCGGGTGCCACGGCGCGGCCAGCGGTCCCGAGAGCGGGCTGGCGACCGGTCCCGGCTGGGCCCGGGCCAGTGGCGGCGCTGAGCCGAGCACGGCGAGCACCGCCTCCAGGGTCTCGTCGCTGACCTGGATCTTCCGTTCCTGCCAGTCGCGGTAGGCGGTGGTCACGCCGCGTGCCTCCGCCCGGCGCCGCAGTTGCACGCTGGTCACCTAGCCATGATGCAGGCTGTGCGTGCCGAGCCGGCGACCGTCCGGCTATCCCGCGCTATGCCGGCGAACGCTCCGGGCCGGCGAACGCTCTGGGCCGGCGTTACCGCGCAGCCTGCGCGGCCGGGACCGGCGGCGGGCAGGGGTCGCGGAAGGTGAAGGCGCGCGGCCCGGGCCCGTCGCGGCGGACCAGGTCCAGCCGCGAGAGCGCCTCGTCCAGCCCGGGAATGTGGCCGGCCGGGACCCACCACAGCACCAGGTAGGGCACGGCCATCGGGTGGAACCAGGACCGCCTGCGGCGCATGAAGTCCAGGTGCGGGCCGTTGCGGTAGACGAAGTCCCGCAGCGACCCCAGGTCCTCCCAGACCGACATGTTCACCATGACGTCCGGGCCGCAGGGGCGCAGCGCGGTGGCGCCGGGGCCGTCGCCGTCCTGCAGGCGCCAGACGAACCCGGGCGCGGTGTCGGCCAGCGCGTTGACGCCGGCGATGCCAGCCATGAAGCCGGCCATCTCTGGGGAATCCGTGGCGGCACGGGCTGTGCCGATGTTCAGCTCGGCGAGGTGATATCCGGTCACCCGGCCATCACATCACCGCGCTCGACAATATGTCAATCAGCATTATTTTTAGAATCTTCCAGCACCACGCAGCACTCCTCTGGCTGCGGGTCCAGCCGGGCCGACAGGCTGGTAACGGCGGCGCCCGACAGCAGGCCCTCGAGCAAGGCCAGGTTCATGCCGCAGATCAGCGGCGGGTGGCTGTCGGCCAGCAGGTGGAACGGGCAGTTGCGCAGCCGCACGTCACCGCCGTCGCGGTAGGGCTCGTAGCCCTGCGCTGCGAGGGCACCGGCGACCAGGGCGTCGTCGGGCAGCGCGGGAGACTGCTGCCGCGCCGCCCGGCCCGCCGCCGCGCCGCGACTGCGGGCGGCCCGCTGGAGTTCCGGCTCCGCGCCGGTCACGTCGACGACCTCGGCGAGCAGTTCGGCAGCGGCACGGTAGTCCCGGGGAGGCACGCTGACCTGATGCTCGGCCGTCGTCCGCCGGTACAGCTTGGCGGGGCGCCCGGCCCCGGGGCCCGACCGCCCGGCCGGCCGGGCGAAGGTGACCTCCACCAGTCCTGCCTCGGCAAGCCGGTCGAGATGAAAGGCGGCCAGCGTACGGCCGATGCCGGTGGCCGCCGCGGCCTCGGTCCGGCTGACCCCGCTCCCCTGCGCCGCGACGTAGTCGTAGAGGCGGCGGCGCACCGGGTCCTCCAGGACCGCGATGACGCTGATCTCGGTCACGGTGACGATTCTAAAACCAATCAGCCCTGACGCCGGCCGGTCCGCCCGATTCACACAAGACTCACACGCAATCCCCGCGGCCCCCGAAGTTCCGCTGCCGATGCTTATGGCCAGCACAAACACCCCTGTCGGGCAGGGAGGCCGGGCGCCCGAGGCGGGGCTGGCCGGAGAGTTCGGCTAGTTTTCAGCTTGCTCTCAAGGTCCCTCCAGCTTCGGTCCCGTTCCTTAGAAGAGGACAGCCAGCGACGCAGCGGCGATTGAGGTGGACTCAGGTGGACGAGCAGGAGCATTCCGCGAGCCCGGAGACCCCCGCATCCGGGGAGACGGCGCCGGTCAACGGGCCGGCGGCAGCCGCCGGGGCGACGGCAGGCACGGGGCCGGCGGCGCGCACGGGGCCGGAGGCGGGCACCGGGGCCGCGGCAGGACCCGGGCGGGAGCGGCGGGGTGACGGGGCCAGGGACGTCCTCACCAGCCGGGGCGCAGGATGGGCTGTCGCGGCCGCGATGGCCGGCGCGGTGGTGGGCCTCTCCGTCGCCATGGCGACGTCGTCCTCGCCGACCGTCGTGGGGCTGCCGGACAGCGCGACCGGCCTGCCCGGCACCGCGGCCGGGGTGGCGCGCGCCGCAGCCCCGGGAAGAGCCCTGCGGGCTGTCGCCGCTGGAGGTGGCCTGCAGGCCACGGCGCCCGCACGGCTGCGCATACAGACCCCTGCCAGGTTGCGGATCCAAGTCCCCATCGGAGGACCTCTCCAGGCTCCGGCCCGGCTTCGGATCCAAGTCCCGGCCGGGAGCCCACTGCAGGCACCGGCGCGGTTGCGGCTGCTCGCGCCGGTCTCCGGGCCGGCCGAAACGTTGGTTCCCCTGCCCGGGGCAGCCCAGGTGCTTCCTGACAGGCAGGCGATCGCGGGCGTCGTGGCCCCACGCGCTGTGCGCCTGCGGGTCCGGCCTGGCCAGGTGCGGGTGCGGCTGCGGGTCCCGGCGAACGGGCGCCTCCAGGTACTCCCCGGCAGCCAGGGCCCCGGCCAACTGCGGGTGGTCCCCGGCCCGCGCCAAGCGGCGCTTGCCCCAACGGCGCTCGTCCCACCGGCACGGGCCCGGCTGCACATCGTGTTCCGCAACGGCACGCCGGTCCCGGCCCGGCTGCTGATCCCAGCGGGCCAGCCCGGCCAGGCCCGGCTGCGGATCCAGGTGCCCGCACGGGCACGGATCCAGGTGCCCGCGCGGGCGCGGATCACCCCGGCCCTGCCTGCCCCGCCGAACTGGTAAGCCCACACACCCGCCGGCCAGCAGCAGCAGCTCGCGCTGGACGACCCGCCGCGGCGGCACGGTCGCCATGATCGCGCCGGCCAGCGGCATTGTGAGCACCGAGCCGGCCGCGGGCCCGAGCAAGCACAGCCCGAGGATCCCTGGTGACAGGTTCAGCCCAGCCTTGATCGCCGGGATCCGGGCCGCCCAGGTGCCCGCGGACAGCCCGGCCACCACGAACACGGCGGTCACCGGCGCTCGCGCCCTGAAGCTGGCCCAGCGGTCAGCCATGCCCGGGCGCCAGGGCACGGCCGAGCCACAGTCCTGCGGCAGCCTGCAGCGCGGCCACCACCAGCGTCACTGCCAGCGCCACCGCCGCGGAGGCGGGCAGGCCCGCGAGAGCAGCGATCGTCCTGGCCACCGTCACCTCGGGCAGCCCGTCTCGCAGGGCCAGCCAGGCCAGTGCGGCACCCCAGCCGACGACCGCCACGGCGACGGCGGCGGGCAGCGTGGTGCGCAGCCGCAACCGGCCATAGTGGGCGGCCAGCCCGGTCCCCAGGCCCGCCAGGAACGGCAGGAACCACCAGCCGGCCAGCGCGCCGACGGCCACGATCAGTGCACCGGCCAGGCAGGCCAGCAGCCAGAGGAATACCGGCCCGCGGCGGCGCAGCGCCCACGTGGGATAGTGCGCGGCGGGCCACGGGGTACGCGGCGCTGGTGGCGCGCTCATCCGGCCGAGCCGGTAGGAGCCGCGCCTGCCCAGCCGCCGCGGGTCAGCCATGCCGCATCACTTTCCGCCCGGGGCCATGTTCCACCGGATCAGCCAGGGCGCTCCCCCAGCCGCGGGCGGCACCGGCAGGTAGCGGCCGTCCCACCAGTCGGCCATCTGGTCGGTGTACCACGGGGATGCGGGGTTCTCGCTCTGCCCGCCCGGGTAGACGCCCTCGGCCATGGCGCTGCCGTGGCCGGTCCAGTCGACGATCATGCGCCAGCCCGGCCCCGCGTGGGACTCAAGCCCGCCGTCGGCGGCGTCGATGGTCCACGCATCGCCGCCGGAGGCGCGCGGCCCATAACCGAGCCCCGGCGCCTGGGTGATCGAGGGGAACTGCCTGGTGTGCAGCCGGCCCCAGGCCCAGGCCGACGGCGCTGCGCCGAGCCTGGCCGCCAGGTGCGCCACCGCGGCGGCGAACGCGGTCCGCATCACGTCGGCCGCGGTGCGGTGCGGCGACCCGGGCGGGGTGAACGCGGCGTTGCCCCGGTCACTCACCGTCCACGCCTCGAGCACCTGGTCCAGGCTGAACTGCTGCGCGGACACGGCGAGCCCGGCGTGGTCCTTGTGCACCGGCACCTTGCCCGCCCGCCACCAGGGCCCGAACACCGCGCCGAGGTAGTCGCCCCAGAACGTCCACCACAGCGCGGCAGCGCCCGACGAGGCGGTCATCGACCCGTCCCAGCCGCGCAGCAGGCCGGCCGCGGCCTGCTGGGTGGCGGACAGGTGCTGGCCGTGCAGCGCGGCGAGCAGCCGGGGCACGATCCGCCGCGCCAGCGCGTCGGTAACGCTGAGCTGGATCGCGGCGAAGGCCGCCGGGGCCATCCGCGACTGGCCGTGCAGCAGGGCGTAGATCTGCCCGGCCCGGTAGCCGGGGTCGAAGAAGTCGGCGGTGGTGCCCAGGTAGTAAGGGTAGGACGGGCCGACCGGGCGCTGGTTCGCGGTCGCGACCACATGGCCGGGCGGGTCGTACACCTGCGGCACCGCGCGGTAGGGGATGACGCCGACCACGTCGTCGGCGCCGGTGCCGGGCAGCGGCAGCCACGGCTCGCCATGCCGCACCACCGGGTAGTAGCCGGCCGAGATCGCCCCGATGTTGCCGTGGTCGTCGGCATAGACGAAGTTCTGGGTGGGTGCCCGCCACGCCGCCAGCGCGGCACGGAACTGGGCGAAGTCCGCCGCCTTGTCGATGCCAAGCAGCACGGCGAGGTCCGGTGAGGGGATGTTGCCCATCCAGTCCACCGCGGTTGTCTGCCCGGCCCTGGTCAGCACCGGGCCGTGCACGGTGAGGTCCACGGTCAGCGGCACGGCCGCGCCGCCGCGGACCGGGATCGTGTAGTGCACCTGCCGCATCGGCCGCCAGGCGCCCCGCCAGAAGTACTGGCCGCGCCGGGCCGGGCTGGTCTGCTCGGTATAGAACAGCGTCGCCTGATTCTGTACGTCCGTCAGCGACCAGGCGATGTGCGCGTTGTGCCCGATGAGCACGCCGGGCAGGCCGGGCACGGTCACGCCGGTGACCGCGAGGCCAGGCGCCGACAGTGCCGCCTGGTACCAGACCGACGGGAGCGTCTGCGGCAGGTGCGGGTCGCCGGCCAGCATCGAGACGCCGGCGACAGCCCGGCCGTTGGCCGCCCAGGCGTTGCTGTCCGGGTAGCGGTGCACCAGGCTCGCCGGCAGCTCGGTTGTTTCATGCAATACGGAGCCTGCCGCGATAGCGGTGCCCGCCGCGGAGCCGGTTGCCGTGGCCGGGCCGGGCGCCGCGGTGGTGGCGGCCGGCTGTGCCGTGACCGTGGGCGCCGACGCCTGCGCGGCGATCGGGGCGATGCCGCGGTAGCGGTACGGGCCCGGGTCATACGGGGACTGGGGCACGCCGCGCGGGGGCAGCACCGGGAACCAGGCCATGGTGTGCGCCGGGCCGAGCGAGCGCTCAAGCAGCGCGTAGTCCAGCGGGGTGGTGGTGAAGTCGAGTTCCTGGGTCAGGATGCCCTGCAGCACGAGGCTGTCGATGGGTGTCCAGTCGCGCGGGTAGACGCCGGTCAGCCCGAAGATCGCGGGCCAGTGCCCGTCGGCCCGGGCCTGCGCGAGGTAGTCGTTCACCCCGCGGGAGTAGGCCAGCAGCGTCTGGGCCACCGGGCTGGAGCGGGGCATGACCGCCCACTCCTGCTGTGCAGTCCGCAGCAGGCCCAGGCGCAGCTCGAACTTGTCAGAGGCCAGCCCGGAGGGGCCGGCCAGTTGCGCGACGCGGCCCTCGCCCAGCCGCCGTTCCAGGTCCATCTCGGTCAGCCGGAAGCTGGCGTGCAGGTAGCCAAGCGCCACAAACGCGTCGTCCTGGCTGGCGGCCCTGATCGAGGGCACCCCGTGGCTGGTGAACGTCACCGAGACCGGGTGCGACAGGCCGGGCAGGGTCAGCGTGTGCGAGCGCACCGGCAGGCCCCCGGCCGCCGACGCCCAGGCCCCATGGCCTGGGTCGAGCGCACGGCCGAGCGCGGGCACGGGCCCGTAGCCGAACGCGAACAGCGCGAGAACCGCGCCGCTGGCGCACAGCGCGATCAGACCGTGGATGGCGCGCCCGGCGAGCCGGCCTCGCCTCTCCATCTGATCACCTCCGGACCGGGTAATCACCAGAGTGCGGGATGCCGGTCCTTCCATGGCCGGGCGGCCTCGACCTGGGCCGACAGCGAGATCAGCAGGCCCTCGCCACCCATCGGCCCGGCCACCATGACGCCGATCGGCAACCCGCCCTCGGTCCAGTAGAGCGGCAGGTTCACCGCGGGCTGCCCGGTGACGTTGTACATGGCCGCGAAGGGGGTGAACCGCTTCTGCCGCTCGAAGTTCTCCGCGGGGGTGACCTCGTCGAAGTAGCCCACCGGGACCGGCGGCTGAGCAAGCGTGGGGGTGAGCACCACGTCGAAATCGTTCAGTATCTTCCATGCCCCGCGGACCACGAACTGCAGATAAGCCTGCGCGAGGATGAGTTCGGGAGCGCGCACTTCCTTCCCGCGGTCTCGCAGGTAGCGGGTGAGCGGCAGGAGCAGGTCCACCCGGCCGGGGTCCACGGGCGCCAGCGTGGCCATCGCGTACCAGAGGGTCTCGAACGCGGGCACGACCTCCGGGCCGAACGGCGGGTTCATGTCGATGATCTCGTGCCCAAGGCTGGCGAGCAGCGTGCTCGCGTCCTCGTAGGCGGCCAGGCAGTCGGGATGGACGTCGGCGCCCTCGACCGCGTTCACCGTGGTGCGGCCGATCCGCAGCCGTCCCGGGTGCCGGCTCGCGTGGCCAAGGAAGGTCTCACCGGCCGGCAGCGGCGGCAGCGTGTACATGTCGCCGTCCTGGTTGCCGGTCATCACGTCGAGCAGCAGCGCCGCGTCGGCCACCGTCCGGGTGAGCGGCCCGTCGATGCCGAGCCCGAACAGATCGGGCACCAGCGGCGCCGAGGAGATCCGGCCCCGGGTGGGCTTGATCCCGAACAGCCCGCACACGCTGGATGGAATTCGGATCGAGCCGCCGCCGTCGCTGCCCTGGGCCGCCGGGGCCAGCCCGGCCGCGACCGCCGCACCTGCGCCGCCGCTGGACCCGCCCGCCGACCGGGACAGATCCCATGGGGTGCGCGCGGGTGGCCCGATCTTGGTCTCGGTGTAGCAGGGCAGGCCGAACTCGGGCGTGGCCGTCTTGCCCGGCATCACCGCGCCCGCCGTGCGCAGCGCGGCGGAGACGTGGTCGCTCTCGTCAGAGACGTTGTCCTCATACACCAGGGAGCCGAGCGTCTGCCGCACCCCGGCGACCATGTTGAGGTCCTTGATCGGGATGGGCACGCCGGTCACCGGCGGCAGGCCGCCGGGGTCGGCGGCCCGGGCCACCGCCTTCTCCGCGGCGGCGGCCTGATCACGGGCCAGGTCGGCGGTGACGGTGTAGAACGCCCCGACGTCGGAGTTGAGAGTCTCGATGCGGTTCAGGTAATGGGCGGTGATCTCGACCGGCGAGAGTTCCCGGCCACGGATGGCGGCGGCCAGTTCCAGCACGGTCAGGTCATGAATCTTGGTCACGCTACCGAACCGTAGCCGCTCGGCCTGGCCGAAGCCATCACGGGCCGGCCCGTGCGGCGCGCAGGCCGGTTGCGCGGGCGCGCAGGCCGGTAGCGCGGGCGCGCAGGCCGGTTGCGCCGTGCGTGGCGCGGCAATGCCCGGTTCCGGACCCTTATCTCGTAACGTAGTCGGATGACTACGTTGTGGCAGCGCTCTGATGGCTCGCATGACCCTGGTGGACGCCTCGGGCTTCATGCTGGCGGTGTCGCTGCCCAGGGACTTCCCCCGGCTCACCGACCCTGGGTGCCGCGCCTGCGGCACGCCGCTGCGGTCAGGCTGGTAGTTGCTGGGCGAGCAGGCCGGTGAGGATCCGGGCCATGATGTCGCGGTAGCGGTCGGCGGGGCCAGGGTCCGGCCCGGGGCCAGGATCCGGCCCGGGGCCAGGGTCCGGCCCGGGGCCAGGGTCCGGCCCGGGGCCAGGGTCCGGCCCGGGGCCAGGATCCGGCCCGGGGCCTGCGGCTGCCGGGCCGAGCAGTTCGGCCAGCCGCGGGTGCCTGCCGCTGGCCAGGGCGTGCTGCAGGTAGGCGGCGTTGCGCTGCTGCCGGTCCGAGCCGCCGGTGAGCTCGAAGTGGACGAAGAACGCGGTGACCGTGTTGAGCATGGCGAACGCTTCCAGCTTGGCAGCGGTGCCCGCGGGGTGCGGGGCAAGCGCTGCCAGGACGTGCTCGAGCAGGACCAGGCCGTTCGGCCCGAGCACGGACCGGGTGATGATCAGCGACGGCAGCCACGGGTGGCGTCGCATGATGGCGCGCGCCTGGTCGCCGATGGTGAGGAGGTCAGCCAGCCAGTCGCCGGTCGGTCCGGGGAAGACGTATTCCGCGCCGGTGGCGTCGATCATCAGATCGAGCAGGTCCTCACGGGTTTCCACGTAGCGGTACAGCGAAGCCGCGCCGGTCCCGAGGTCCGCGGCCACCCGCCGCATGGACACCGCGTCCAGGCCCTCCCGGTCGGCGATCGCGATGGCGGCGGCAGTGATCTGTTCGCGCGAGCGCTTGGCCGGGCGGCCGGTAGCCGCATGCTCGGGCCGCATCCAGATGACGCCGCCGGGCCTATCCGGTGCCATTCCATCCTCCAGCCATCCGCTCGCGAACACCGTACCCGAACGGTTTCGTGTCTGGTCGTTGGCACCACGCCCCACGAAAGCCCGCCTGACTATGCCATCAACCGGACGATAGAACTGTTACCGGACCCGCGCCCCCACCCACCGGCATTAATCACGTGACCACGGACGATTTCCCCGTTCCATGTGCGGAAAACCGTCCGTGATCAAGGAAGCCAGGGGGCGCGGGGCAGTTTCGGACTTGGGTGCGCCATGCCCCACCGGCGCTACTTCCGTGATCCTGAAGACTTTTCAGTCGCATTCGCTGAGAAGTCTTCAGGATCATGGCTGGCGAGGTGGCGGGGGTGGTTTCGGATCTGGCGCAGGCTGCCGTGCAGGCCACCCCGGGGGTCTTCGACAAGTGCGCGGGGATGGATGGGCTGGTGCTTGCGGGCTCCGGGCGCTGCTGGTAGTCCTGCCCGTTGTGGGCACAGATGCGGACGGCACCGGCCGGCGGGACGAGCGCATTGCCGTGCTCTATCACCTGTATCGCGAGGAATTGGTCCGGCTCGCGATGGGCATGACCGGCGACATCGGCCTGGCTGAGGAGACCGTGCAGGAGGCGTTCGCGCGGATTCTCTCCCGCAGGCGGGCATTGCGTGACCAGCAGGTGGCTCCCTGCTACCTACGGCGTGGGGTTGTCGCTGAGACTCGCGCGGTGTTGCGCCGCCGGCGAGCACCGTCGGCCGGTGTTGGGGCAGGCGCCTTCGCAAGCGGGCACGCCGGTGTCGCCGGGCACGGGGCTTTGCTGGCGGCTGTCTGCCGGTTGCCTGCCCGGCGGCGCGCATGCCTGCTGTTGCGGCTCTATGTCGGCCTGTCTGAGGCGGAAACCGGGGAAGTGCTGGCGATACCGCCCCGGGCGGTGAAGAAGCTGGCCGAGCATGGCATGCGGGAGGTGGCAGCGGCCGGGGAAACCGCGCTGGGCGCAGGTTGGCGGCCTGTGCCGATGCGAGTCTTGGCGCAGGAGCTGGCAGGCAGGCTCCGCGATGCGCTTGACCAGCTGACACTGCCTGAATGGGGCTGGCCGGCGGCCCTTGCGGACCTGGCTGGACGGGCTCGTCGACGGCGGCTGCGCCGCGGCATCGCGGCTGTGAGCACGATCGTGGTGGCCCTCATCGCGGTGGCGGCCTTGCTGGCGGTGCCCGGGCGGCCCGGCCGCGGCCCGCTGGCAGCGCGGCTTACCTTCAGGCAGCTGACCTCAGTCTGGTTCAACTCGCCGTCGGCCGTGCTTGCGTACGGGGGCGGCTCGCTGTTCGCGGTCTTGACCGATCCCGCCCGGCTGGTCCGGCTCGATCCGGCCAGTCTCGCGGTTACCGGGGCGCTCCCGCTTGGATCCCCCGGCTTCGACTTGGACCCGGTCGCTTACGGCGACGGCGCGGTGTGGGTACTCGGCTCATCTGGCACGCAGCTGTGGCGCATCGACCCCGCCACGATGCGCATCACCCGCCGGCAGCGCACCGGCGGGGACGCTACCGCGGTGGCTTACGGCGATGGCGCGGTGTGGGTAGCCAGCTCGTCCGGCAAGCCCGCCGGCAACGGGATCGAGCTGGAGCGGTTCGATCCGGGCAGCGGCCAGCTGACCGGCCTGACGAGGCTGCCGGGCAACCAGAGCACCAGCTGCCCTGGCTGGGGCCGGGCTGCGGCCAGCCAGCGGCTCAGGCAGCCAGCCGCGACGCTCGCAGTCGGCAAGGTCATCCTCGCCGCTGGCCCCGGCACACCGGTCTACGCGATCAGTCCCCAGCGGATGTCGATCCTGAGAACCTTCCATGCCCGCACCGGCTGCGGCACGCCGCCAAGACTCGCCGCCGGGCCGCACGGGCTGTACGCGACCGTCGGCAGCGCCGTTGTCCGCCTCGACCTCGCCACCGGCCGCATCGCCGCCCGCGGACCCGCCACCGGCCTCAACGTGCCCGATTCCGAGCCGCTGATCGTCGCTTTGGGCGGGCTCTGGTACACCCCCGCAGGGTTCTACCGGGTCGGCGCCGCTATTCGGCTCGATCCGGTCACGCTCACCGTCACCGCCCGGACAAAGATCTACGCCAGTGCGCTGCTCGCCGTCGGACGCAACCTGTACGTCAGCGAGTACGGCGGCATCATCCGCGTACAGGTCACCGGGCGATGATGGGCCAATGACGCCCGACCGCAATGCTGCCCTGGACCTGATCGGCTTTGTCGATGCCTCACCATCGCCCTACCACGCCGCCGCAGAGGCCCTGCGCCGGCTGACCTTGGCAGGCTTCACTCAGCTCCCGCTGGCCGGCGACTGGCCGTCCGGCCCTGGCCGTTACGCCGTGATGGAGGGTGGCTCGCTGTTCGCCTGGGTGGTTCCGCCGGGCTGCGCCGGTCATGCACTGTTCCGGCTGCTGGGGGCACACACCGACAGTCCGGCGTTGCGGGTGAAGCCGCGCCCCGACACGGGCCGGGCCGGGTTGTGCCAGCTCGGCGTGGAGGTCTACGGCAGCCCGTTGCTCAATTCCTGGCTCGATCGCGATCTCGGCCTCGCTGGCCGTGTCGTTGTCCGCACACCGGGGGGCCCGCAAGCCCGTCTGATACGGGTGCACCGAGCACTGCTGCGCATACCGCAGCTGGCGATCCACCTCGACAGTGACCTGTGGACCGAAGGGCTCAAGCTCGATCCACAGCAGCATCTGGTGCCGATCTGGTCGCTTGGCACACCGGAGCCCGGTGCCTTCCGGGATTTTCTCGCCGCCGAGCTGGACGTCCCGCCCGCCGACGTGCTCAGCCACGACGTGGTGACCTATGACCTGGCCGGCGGCACCCTGGCCGGGGCCAGCGAAGAGTTCGTCAGCTCAGCGCGGCTGGATGACCTGGGATGCGCCCATGCGAGCGTCACCGCGCTGGCCGCGGTAACCGGCCAGCCCGCGCCGCAGCACATCAGCGCACTGGTGCTGTTCGACCATGAGGAGGTGGGCAGCCAAGCGGTGACCGGCGCAGCGGGTGCGTGGCTGGGCAGGCAACTGGAGCGCACCGTGCTCGCCCGCGGCGGCACACGTGAGGAGTTCCTGCGAGCGGCCGCCGATTCGGTGCACATCTCGGCTGACATGACTCATGCGACGCACCCCAACTATCCCGATCGGCACGAGCCGGACCACCAGATCGCGCTCGGCGGTGGCCCGGTGGTGAAGATCAGCGCCGGCGCCCATTACGCCACCGATGCATCGGCCCACGCCGTCTTCCTGCTCGCCGCCGAACAGGCCGGCGTGCCCGTGCAGTACTTCGTCAACAGAAGCGGCGTGCGTAGCGGGTCCACGATCGGGCCGATCGTCGCTGCCGGGCTGGCAATGCCCACCGTGGATGTGGGCATCCCGGCACTGGCCATGCACTCAGCGCGTGAGCTGTGCGGCACCGCCGACCCCGGAATGCTCATCGCCGCGCTGAGGGCGTTCCTCACCCCCGCGTAGGCCCCGGCCCGCCCACTATGCCGGTTTCTTCGTCCTGTTCGTGGTCGCCTTCATCGGCGTGACGGTGACCGCCCAGCCTGACAGCTGAGGCATGGTCCGGGCCGACCTGAACACCCACGGGACTGCGACGATGCAGGCGGCGGCACCGGTACGCTGAAGGCTTCGAAAGCCTGCAGAAACGAGCCCCTGGAGGGGTCATGCCGCCGCTGAGGTCCCGTACCGTCACGCACGGACGCAACATGGCCGGTGCCCGTGCGCTGCTCCGCGCCACCGGCGTCGCGCGCGAGGACCTCGGCAAACCGATCGTCGCGGTAGCCAACAGCTTCACCGAGTTCGTCCCCGGGCACGTGCACCTGCGCGAGGTGGGCCAGGTCGTCGCGGACGCCATCCGCGCGGCAGGCGCCATCCCCCGCGAGTTCAACACGATCGCGGTGGACGACGGCATCGCGATGGGGCACGGCGGGATGCTGTACTCCCTGCCGAGCCGGGAGCTCATCGCCGACTCGGTCGAGTACATGGTGAACGCCCACTGCGCCGACGCCGTGGTGTGCATCTCCAACTGCGACAAGATCACCCCGGGCATGCTGATGGCCGCGCTCCGGCTGAACATTCCCGCCGTATTCGTGTCCGGTGGCCCGATGGAGGCCGGGGTCGCCCGCGCCAAGGGTGAGGCCACCGAGGGCGTCGCCAGGCTCGACCTGATCGATCCGATGATCGCCTCGGCCGACCCCTCGGTGTCCGACGAGCGGCTCGCCGAACTGGAGGAGGCCGCCTGCCCGACCTGCGGCTCCTGCTCGGGCATGTTCACCGCCAACTCGATGAACTGCCTCGCCGAGGCCATCGGCCTGGCCCTGCCCGGCAACGGCACCACGCTGGCGACGCACACGGCGCGCCGCGACCTGTTCGACCGGGCCGGCCGCCTGGTGGTCGAGCTGACCAGGCGGTACTACGAAGATGACGACGAGTCGGCGCTGCCCCGGTCGGTGGCCAGCCGCGACGCGTTCGAGAACGCGATGGCGCTGGACGTGGCCATGGGCGGTTCCACCAACACGATCTTGCATCTGCTCGCGGCCGCCCACGAGGCCAGGGTCGGGTTCGGCCTGAAGGAGATCGACGAACTGTCCCGCCGGATCCCTTGCCTGTGCAAGGTGGCGCCGAGCAGCAGCTACCACGTGGAGGACGTGCACCGCGCGGGCGGCATCCCGGCGATCCTCGGCGAACTGGACCGGGCCGGGCTGCTCAACACGGGCGTGCACACCGTACACAGCTCCTCGCTGGCCGAATTCCTCGACGCCTGGGACCTGCGTTCGCCCGCGGTGACGCAGGAGGCGAAGGAACTGTTCCACGCCGCGCCCGGCGGGGTGCGCACCACCCGGCCCTACTCGCAGAGCGCCCGCTGGTCCACGCTGGACACTGACAGGGACGGCGGCTGCATCAGGGACGCCGAGCACGCCTACTCCGCCGACGGCGGGCTCGCCGTGCTGTACGGCAACCTGGCCCCCGAGGGCGCGATCGTGAAGACCGCCGGGGTGCCCGAGGAACTCCTCCACTTCACCGGCCCGGCGATCGTGTTCGAGAGCCAGGAAACGGCGGTGGAAGGCATCCTCGCAGGCCAGGTCAAGCCGGGTGACGTGGTGGTCATCAGGTACGAGGGCCCCAGCGGCGGCCCCGGCATGCAGGAGATGCTGTACCCGACCAGCTTCCTGAAGGGCAAGGGCCTTGGCCGGGCCTGCGCGCTGATCACCGACGGCCGGTTCTCCGGCGGCACGTCCGGCCTGTCGATCTGCCACGTCGCGCCGGAGGCGGCGGCCGGTGGCGTAATCGCGCTCGCCGAGAACGGCGACCGCATCGTGATCGACATCCCCGCCCGCGAACTGCGCCTGGACGTGCCGGACGACGAGCTTGCCGCGCGCCGGGACACGCTGGTCGCCGCGCTGGGCGGGTACCGCCCGGCCGACCGGCAGCGCCAGGTCAGCCAGGCGCTGCGCGTTTACGCGGCGCTGGCCACGTCCGCCTCCACCGGCGCGGTCCGCGACCTCGGCCTGCTCGGCTCCGGCAAGTAGCCGGCCCGGCATGGCGACGGCACGGAACTGGCTGGCTGGTGCGCGGCCCAGGACGCTGCCCGCGGCGCTCGTCCCGGTCGCGGTCGGTACCGGCGTGGCCATCGGCTACGGCGACTTCTCCGCCTGGCGGGCCGTGCTGGCGCTGCTCGTGGCCCTCGCCCTGCAGGTCGGGGTGAACTACGCCAACGACTACAGCGACGGCATCAGGGGAACCGACAAGGCGCGGGTCGGCCCGGTCCGGCTGGTCGCCGCGGGACTGGCCCCGCCGGGCCAGGTGCGCACCGCCGCCATCGCCAGCTTCACCGTCGCCTGCCTGGCCGGGCTGGTGCTCGCCGCCACCACCACGTGGTGGCTGCTGGCGGTGGGCGTTGCCGCCGTGGCCGCCGCGTGGACCTACACCGGCGGCCGGCACCCCTACGGTTACCGCGGCCTCGGCGAGGTGGCGGTGTTCGCCTTCTTCGGGCTCGCTGCGGTAGTCGGCACCGCGTTCGTGCAGGTCCGCAGCCTGACCTGGCTTGCCTTTGCCGCTTGCGTCCCGGTCGGGCTGCTCGCCTGCGCGCTGCTGGTGATCAACAACCTGCGCGATATCCCGTCCGACACCGTGGCGGGCAAGCGCACCCTGGCGGTCCGCATCGGCGACCCGCGCACCCGCCTGCTGTACGCCGGCTGCGCACTGGTCCCGTTTATCGCGGCAGCGCTGATCGCCCCGGTCCGGCCGCTCACCCTGCTGACCCTGGCCGCGATCCCGCTGGCACTGCCGCCGGTCCTGGCGGTCCGTACCGGCGCGGGCGGCCCAGCGCTGATCGGCGCGCTGGGGCAGACCGGCAGGCTGCAACTGGCGTTCGGCGCCCTGCTCACCCTCGGCCTCGCGGTTCGCTTCTAGCTTTCATAACGCGCTTGCGCGGCCGGCCCGGGTCGTCAGCGGAAGTTGCCGGTGTGGCCGAGTGAGTATCGTCCTGGCTGCGGGAACACGCACAGCCCGTGCGGCCCGGAGCCCACAGGGATCTCGGCGATCAGGCGCCCGTTCCGGGTGGACATCTCATACACCACGCCGTTGTAGCGGCCGCTCCACCACATCTGGTTGCCGTTCGGGGAGACCCCGCCCATGTCGGGCGACCCGCCGCCCGGGATCCGCCACTTGTGGACCAGCTCATTGGTGGCGAAGTCGAGCACGGAGATGGAGCCCTCACCCCGGTTGGAGATGTAGAGGTACTTGCCGTCTCGGCTGACCATGAAGCCGTGCGTGCCGGCGCCGGTATGCATGAAGCGGATCACCTTGAAGCGGTGAGCGTCGATGAGCCAGATCCCGTTCGCCGCCATGTCGGCAACGTAGAAGATCTTGCCGTTGGCGGACAGGCGCACGTCCTGCGGCATGCTGTACGGACGCCCCGGCCCGGCCCCGCCCATCGGCGCGCTCATGGCCTTGCCGAGCTTGAGCGTCTTGACCACCTTGCGTGCCTTGAGGTTGATCCACAGGAGCTTTGCGCTGAACTCGCAGCTCGCCACGGCATAGCGCCCATCGGCGGTGAAGTCCATGTGGTTCACGCCGGCGCATGGCACGGGCATCGAGTACCGCAGCCGCATGGTGCGTGGGTTGCGGAAGTCGATGCGTCCCAGGGCTTCCGCCATCACCATGGCGTTCTTCCCGTCCGGGGTAAAGTAGAGGTTGTACGGGTCGGCGACGGGGACCGGCCGACCGGGCCGGCCGGTCTTCGGGTTGATCGGGGTGAGGGAGTACCCGTCGGTGTTGTTCACCCACAGCACCGAACCGTCCCACGACGGCGTGATGTGGTTGGGCTGGCCGCCGACGGCGAAGGTTCTGATGATCTTGTGGGTTTGCGGGTTGATCTCGGTGACAGTATCGCTGAGGCTGTTCGGCACGTAGATCCGGTAGGGGTCGCGGGCCCACCTGGGGTTCATCATGCCGGGGGCAATGTGGGCGTACACGTTCAGCGGAGGGGGCGAGGAAGGCGTTCGATCCACGTCGGTGACGCCGGCCCGGTCCGTCTCGCGCTGCGCCGGGTGCGCCGCCGGATGTTGCGCCGGTGAACTGCACCCGCCTATCAGCCCCAGGCCAACGGCGAGGGCCAGCAGCACGGGTGCTGGACGCCAGGCGGCGGAACCACGAGTCACGGTGCCCACCGTCGGTACTCTATCGGCGCTTTCCACGGGGAATCGTCAGCTACAAGCATGGCTCCAGTAATACATGCGCCCGCGATCGCCCCGGCCGCTGGGCGCACACCGGCGTATTCACAACCGGCTGCGCAGCGGGAATCATGGTGCCTGCAGCTCACGAGAGGGTAGTCATGACCGGAACGGCCAAGCGGTCCTACAGCCACGGTGCGTCACCGCACCCGCTCATCGGTGAGACGATCGGGGAGAACCTCCGGCGGGTCGCTGCCGCTCATCCCGGCGCCGATGCGGTGGTGGAGGCGTTCAGCGGGCGCCGGTGGAGCTACGCCCAGCTGGACGCCGACACCGACACGCTCGCCCGGGGCCTGATCGCCATGGGGATCGGTGCTGGTGAGCGGGTCGGTATCTGGTCCCCGAACTGCGCGGAATGGGTGCTACTCCAGTACGCGACCGCCAAGGCAGGCGTCGTTCTGGTGAACATCAACCCCGCATACCGCAGTCACGAACTGGCGTACGCGCTGCGCCAATCTGGGGTCAAGCACCTTGTCAGTGCTGAGACCTTCAAGACGAGTGACTACCGGGCCATGATCGAAGAGGTTCGTGACGGCCTGGGAGAGCTTGACCGCGTCACCTACCTGGGCTCACCGGAGTGGGACGCACTGATGGCCGCCGGGGCGGCAGTGAAGGGGGCTGGGGAGGTGGGTGGGGCGCCCGACCCGCTGACCGGGCGCGAGGCCGAGCTTTCCTTCGACGACCCGATCAACATCCAGTACACCAGCGGGACGACCGGGTTCCCCAAGGGCGCGACCCTGTCCCACCACAACATTCTCAACAACGGCTTCTTCATCGGCGAGGGATGCCGCTACACCGAGACCGACCGGGTCTGCATCCCGGTGCCGTTCTACCACTGCTTCGGCATGGTCCTCGGCAACCTCGCCTGCACCACGCATGGGGCCTGCATCGTCATCCCCTCCCCTGGCTTCGAGCCGGCCGCTGCGCTGGAGGCGGTGCAGCGCGAGCGCTGCACGTCCCTGTACGGCGTGCCCACCATGTTCATCGCCGAACTGGGCCTGGCCGACTTCGCCAGCTACGACCTGTCCAGCCTGCGGACCGGGATCATGGCCGGCTCGCCCTGCCCGGTGGAGGTGATGAAGCGGGTGGTCAGCGAGATGCACATGACCGAGGTCACCATCTGCTACGGGATGACGGAAACTTCGCCGGTCTCCACCCAGACGCGGGCCGACGACGACACCGACCGGCGGGTCTCGACCGTCGGACGGGTCCACCCGCACGTGGAGGTCAAGATCATAGACCCGGAGACCGGGCGGGTCGTGCCGCGGGGAACGCCCGGGGAACTGTGCACCCGTGGGTACTCGGTGATGCTGGGTTACTGGGACGACGAAGAGCAGACCCGGGCCGCGATCGATGCGGCGCGCTGGATGCACACCGGCGACCTGGCGGTCATGGACGACGCCGGGTACCTGAACATCGCCGGCCGGATCAAGGACATGGTGATCAGGGGTGGCGAGAACGTCTACCCCCGCGAGGTGGAGGAGTTCCTCTACGCCCACCCGGCGATCGAGGATGTCCAGGTGATCGGGGTGCCCGATGCCAGGTTCGGCGAGGAACTCTGTGCCTGGGTGAAGCTCCACCCCGGCGCCGAACTGAGCCTGGAGGATCTGCGGGCGTTCTGCACCGGCAAGATCGCGCACTACAAGATTCCACGCTACCTGCGGATCTCGGAAGACTTCCCGATGACAGTGACCGGGAAAGTGCAGAAGTTCAAGATGCGCGAGGTCACCATCACCGAGCTGGGCCTCGGCGACGCCGCCGGCGTCGAGACGGCCTGAGCACCCCAGGGGAGCCAGCCGCGCCGGCGGACCCATGGGCCGGCCCCTGGGATCGCCACCGGCACCGGACTTGCGGGCGTGGAACACAAATGCGCGGTCGGGCCACGGCAGCCCGGCCGATCATGCGAAGCTGAGGTCGGCCTCCTCTCCCGCGAGAACCGCCTGCTCTCCCGCGAGAACCGCCTGCCCGGTCTGCTCGTTCCCCGGGCCGTGAGGGGGCCGCTGCCTCAGTGACCCGCTGGGCCTGCCATTGGTTGGCAGGCCTGGCCGGCCCGGACCGCCGGGCCCACGGCATCAGAAGGAAAGGCGCTGTGTCGGCTGGACCGCACCGAACCCGCGCGCCCGGCGCCACCCGGTGGCTGACGGCCGTCGCTGGTGGACTCTGCCTCAGCCTGGCAGCCGCTGCCTGTTCCGCCGGCGAGGGACCGTCACCGCAACGGTCCGCGGCCTCGCGTGCCTCGGCAGCTACCCCCTCACCTGCTCCCAGCAGGCCGATGACCTTGCAGGTCACGCGGGCCGCCTACCGTCTCCCGTCAGCGATCTCGCGTGAGGTGGTGCTCGCCCGTGGCCAGGACCTCCTGATCATCGGCGGCATCACCCAGGCACTGACCACCACGGGCGCGATCATCCAGCTCAACCCGATCACGGGCCGGGCCACCCCCGCGGGCCATCTGGCCGCCCCCGCCCACGACGCCGCCGGTGCGGTGCTGGGGGGCCGGCCTTACCTGTTCGGCGGTGGCGATCAGGCGGAACTCGCCGCCGTCCAGGCGCTACGGCACAAGGGCACCGCCGCCGTGGCCGGCCGGCTTCCCGGGCCCCGCTCCGACATCTCGTCGGTGATCCTGGGCGGCACCGCCTACCTCGTCGGCGGCTACAACGGAGCGGGCTGGGTCGGCACCGTGCTCGCCACCACCAACGGCCGGGCCTTCAGGAAGGTGGCAACCTTGCCGCTGCCGGTCCGGTACGCGGCGGTGGCGGGAGCCGGGAACCGGATCTGGGTGTTCGGCGGCTTGACCCCGGCTGGCAACAGCCGGGTTATCCAGCAGGTCAACCTGGTCACGGGCAAGGCACGGGTGGCCGGCCGGATGCCAGCGCCGATATCCGCAGCCACCGCGGTAACTCTCGGGGGACGGATCTTCATCGCGGGCGGCCAGGTCACCGATGGCGGCGGTGCGCTGATCGCCAGCCGCAAGGTGCTGGCCTACGACCCGGCCCACCACCGGGTGACGACGGCAGGCAGGCTCCCGGTCGGAGTCACCAACGCCGCCGCCGCTGTGATCAGCGGTACTGCCTTCCTGGTCGGCGGAAACAATGGTCAGCGGCAGGTGACCACGGTGGCACAGCTGCGCCTGGTCGCCGGCTGACTCAGCCGCCGCGCTGCTGCAGCGGTTCGGCGGGCTCAACCACCCGGCTCCATGCCGATCACCCACGTCCCCACCATGGGCCAGCCCTGAGCCGGCCGCCCGGCGCGGCTACGTACCGAACCGGACGTCGCTGGGCACGATGCGCACGCCGAGCGGCACCAGCGAGATCGGGATGATCTTGAAGTTGGCCAGGCCCAGCGGGATGCCGATGATGGTCAGGCAGAGCAGGACGCCGGTGACCAGGTGGGCAAGCGCGAGCTCCCATCCGAGCAGGATGACCCAGAGGATGTTGCCGAGCAGCGATGCCACGCCCGCGGTCGGCCGCCGCTCGATGCTGCGCCCGAATGGCCATAGCACGTAACCCGCGATCCGGAACGCGGCGATCCCGAAGGGGATCGTGATGACGAGGAAGAACAAGGCGAAGCAGATCAGGGCGGCCACGGCGTAGGCGATGGCCATCCACACGCCGCACAGCACCAGCCAGATGATGTTCAGAATGACCCGCATGACGCTGGCTCCCCCTTCACGAAGTCAGTCCCGGCGGCCGGTGAGGGCCAGGGTCACGCCCAGGCCGATCATCGTGAGGCCGCCGAGGCCGCCGACAAGTTCGAGCCGCCGGGGCGAGCGGGCGAACCAGGCCCGCGCGCCGCTGGCCGCCAGGCCCCAGGTGCCGTCGGAGATCAGCGCGATCGGCAGCGAGACCAGGCTCAGCAGCAGAAGCTGCAGCGGCACATGCCCGGCGGAGGGGTTGGCGAACTGTGGCAGTACGGCCGCGAACAGCACGTACGCCTTCGGGTTGGCCACACCCACCGTGAACCCTTCGGCCGCCGCCCGCCGGGCGCCGCGCGGGGCCGCCGCTACCACGATCACGGATTCAAGCGAACGGCGGTGCCTGATCGCCTTGACGCCCAGCCACACCAGATAGGCGGCGCCACCGAACTTGACGACGCCGAACACGGTGTCCGAACGCTGCACCAGGGTGCCCACGCCCAGGGCGACGCTCATCGCGACCACCTGGACCCCGGCCACGTTGCCGGCCACCGACGCCAGCGCCGTGCGGCGTCCATAGGCCAGCGCGCGGCCGATCACGAACAGGACACTGGGCCCGGGGATGGCGATCACGATCAGGCAGGTCACCGCGAACCCGAGTACCTGGCTGGTGGATAGCACGAATCCAGGCTAGCTTTCGCCGTCCCACTGGCGCCGTCCGGAGGTCCGCTGCGGTGCCAGGGCCGGTGAACTCACAGCCCAAGCAGCGGGTCCAGGCCGACGGTCAGGCCGGCCGGCAGTCCGGCCATGCCGCGGATGGCGAGCAGCACCCCGGGCATGAACGAGACCCGGTCCATGGAGTCGTGCCTGATGGTGAGCACCTCGCCGGGCCCGCCGAAGAGTACCTCCTGGTGGGCGACCAGGCCGGCCAGCCGGACGGAGTGCACGTGGACCCCGCCGCCGAGGACGGTGCCCCTGGCCCCCTCCAGCGCGGTCACAGTCGCGTCCGGCGGCGCGCCGAGCCCGGCGGCCGCTCTGGCGCCGGCGATCATCGTGGCCGTACGGGAAGCGGTGCCCGACGGGGCGTCGGCTTTGCCGGCGTGGTGCAGTTCGATCACCTCCGCGGAGGTGAAGAACCGGGCGGCCTGCTCGGCGAAGCGCATCATCAGCACCGCGCCGACGGAGAAGTTGGGCACGACGAGTACCCGCACGCTCGGCGCGGCGGCCAGCCATTCGCGGACCTGCGCCAGCCTCGGCTCGTCGAACCCGGAGGTTCCGGCGATCGTGTCCAGGCCCTTGCCGATGCACCAGCGCAGGTTGTCCAGGACCGCGCCGGGATGGGTGAAGTCCACCACCACGTCGCACCCGGCCAGCGGGTCCCGCGCGTCACCCTGATCGACCCCGGCGCCAACTTCCATATCGTCCGCGGCCGCGATCGTCTGGCACACCTGCGAGCCCATGCGCCCACGGGCGCCGAGCACACCCACTTTGATCATGACTGCCTGCCGTTCCTCCCGGGGGCGGTGCCGGGCCCGGCCTGAGGTCAGCCCAGTACGGCGGCGAATTGGGCGTCGTCGTCGAACGGGCCGACCACGGCGAGCACCTTGGGCCGTCCCAGGATTTTCGCGGCCACCCCGCGCACGTCGTCGTGGGTGACCGCCTCGATGGAAGCAAGGATCTCGTCTACCGGTTCGAGCCGGGAGTACACAAGTTCCGACTTGCCGAGACGGCTCATCCGCGACGACGGGTCCTCCAGGCCGAGCACCAGCGAGCCGCGCAACTGCCCCTTGCCCCGGTCCAGTTCGACGTCGCTGAGGCCACCGGAGATGACCTTGGCGATCTCCTCCTGGCAGATCGCCAGCACCTCATCGGCCTTGGCCGGCAGGCAGCCGATATAGGTGGCCCACATGCCGGTGTCGGAATGCTGCGACGCGAAGCTGTACACCGAGTAGGCCAGCCCGCGCTTCTCCCGCACCTCCTGGAACAGCCGCGACGACATGCCGCCGCCCAGGGCCGCGTTGAGCACGCCGACCGCGAACCTGTCGTTGTCGGTGCGGGACATGCCGGCGCAGCCGAGCACCAGGTTGGCCTGCTCGATGCTGCGCGGTACCAGCCGCACGCCGGTGCCGGCCGCGAGGCTGTGGTCCGTGGCGGCCAGCCGCGGCGGGGTCGGTGCCGCATCCTGGGCCAGGGCCGCACCGAACGCGTCGGCGACCTGCCGGGTGACCATGTCGTGGTCGACGTTGCCGGCGACGGCGACGACCAGGTCCGGCGGGGTGTACCTGGCGGCATAGTGGTCGGCGACCTGGTCTCTGGTGATCTCGTTGATCGAGGCCACGGAGCCGAGAATCGGCCGGCCGAGCGGGGTGTTGCCGAAGAGCTGCGCCGCGAACGCCTCGTGCACGGTGTCGGAGGGCTCGTCCTCGTTCATCGCGATCTCTTCGAGGATCACGCCGCGCTCGGCGTCCACGTCCTTCGGCTCGATCAGCGAGCCGGTCACCATGTCGGTCAGGACGTCGATCGCCAGCGGCAGGTCCGCGTCGAGCACCCGCGCGTAGTAGCAGGTGTACTCCTTGCCGGTGAAGGCGTTCAGCTCGCCGCCGACCGCATCCATGGCGGCGGAGATCTCCAGCGCGGTCCGCTTGCTGGTGCCCTTGAACAGCAGGTGTTCCAGGTAGTGCGTGGCCCCCGCGTGATCGAGATCCTCATCGCGGGAGCCCACACTCGCCCAGATGCCGACGGCCGCCGAGCGCACCGCGGGCAGTGACTCGGTGACGATGCGCAGGCCGCCGGGCAGGACCGAGCGGCGCACGCCATCGTCGCCGTCGTGCTGGGTGGTCACCGTCATGAGTCGCGGTTCCGCCGCTCACGATGGCGGGTGCGGTGACTGCCGCCGCCGTCACCCTCGCCGCGGTGCCGGTCGCGGTCGCCGCGGTGCCCGTCACCGCGGTCACGGTCGCCGGCCGCGCCCCCGCCACCAAGGTCCTCGCCGGCCGCTTCCCGCTCCACGACCTCGACAGGGACGAGCGACAGCTTGCCGCGGTCGTCCACTTCGCGGATCTCCACCTGGATCTTGTCGCCGACCTTGATCACGTCGTCGACGTTCTCGATCCTGGCGCCGCCGTGCAGCTTGCGGATCTGGGTGATGTGCAGCAGGCCGTCCTTGCCGGGCAGCAGCGAGACGAACGCGCCGAACGTGGTCGTCTTCACCACGGTCCCGAGGAAACGCTCGCCCACCTCGGGAATGTGCGGGTTGGCGATCGCATTGATCGCCGTGCGCGCGGCCTCGGCGGACGGACCGTCGGTGGCACCGATGTAGATCGTGCCGTCGTCCTCGATGGTGATCTCGGCGCCGGTGTCCTCCTGGATGGAGTTGATCATCTTTCCCTTGGGGCCGATCACCTCACCGATCTTGTCCACCGGGACCTTGATGGTGATGATCCGCGGCGCGTACGGGCTCATCTCGCCCGGCACGTCGATGGCCTCGCGCATCACGTCCAGGATGGTCAGCCGGGCACCCTTGGCCTGGGTCAGCGCCGACGCGAGCACCGAGGCGGGGATGCCGTCGAGCTTGGTGTCGAGCTGGAGCGCGGTGATCACGTTGCGGGTGCCGGCCACCTTGAAGTCCATGTCACCGAACGCGTCCTCGGCGCCGAGGATGTCGGTCAGCGTGACGTACTGGCCGTTCTCGTAGATCAAGCCCATGGCGATCCCGGCGACCATGTCCCGCAGCGGCACGCCGGCGTCCAGCAGCGACATGGTGGAGGCGCACACCGACCCCATGGAGGTGGAGCCGTTGGAGCCGATCGCCTCGGACACCTGCCGGATCGCGTACGGGAACTCTTCCCTGGTCGGGAGCACCGGGATCAGCGCGCGCTCGGCCAGAGCGCCGTGACCGATCTCCCGCCGCTTGGGCGAGCCCACCCGGCCGGTCTCGCCGGTGGAGTACGGCGGCATGTTGTAGTTGTGCATGTATCGCTTGGTCCGGTCCGGGTTGAGCGTGTCGATCATCTGCTCCATCCGGAGCATGTTCAGCGTGGTGACGCCGAGCACCTGGGTCTCGCCCCGCTCGAACAGGGCCGAGCCGTGCACCCGCGGGAGCACGTGCGCCTCGGCGGACAGCCGCCTGATGTCGGCGAGGCCGCGCCCGTCCATGCGCACCCCGTCGGCGATGATCCGCTCCCGGACCAGCTTCTTGGTGACCGCGCGGAACGCCCCGCTGATCTCCTTCTCCCGGCCCTCGAACTGGCTGGCGAGCTTCTCGCCGGTCAGCGCCTTGATCCGGTCGGTCTCGCTGTCCCGCTCCTGCTTGCCCGCGATAGCCAGCGCCCTGGCCAGCTCGTCGGAAACCTCCGCCGCGACGGCGTCATAGACGTCCGCCTCGTAGTCGGCGAAGACCGGGAACACGGCGGTCTCCTTGGCGGCCTGATCGGCGATGCGCTGCTGCGCCTCGCAGAGCGCCTTGATGAACGGCTTGGCCGCCTCCAGGCCCAGGGCCACGGTCTCCTCGGTGGGGCCGACCGCGCCGCTGTCGGCATCGGCGAGCAGCACCAGCGTGCGCGGCGTGGACTCGGCCTCGACCATCATGATGGCCACGTCGCCGTCCTCGAGCACCCGCCCGGCGACCACCATGTCGAAGGTCGCGTCCTCAAGCTGGGTGTGGGTGGGGAACCCGACCCACTGGCCCTTGATCAGGGCGACCCGGACGCCACCGATCGGGCCGGAGAACGGCAGGCCGGAAAGCTGGGTGGACAGCGAGGCGGCGTTGATCGCCACCACGTCGTACAGGTGCTCCGGGTGCAGTGCCATGATCGTCTCGACGATCTGGACCTCGTTGCGCAGGCCCTTCACGAACGAGGGGCGCAGCGGCCGGTCGATCAGGCGGCAGGTGAGGATGGCGTCCTCGGACGGCCGTCCTTCACGCCGGAAAAAGGAGCCGGGGATCCGGCCCGCCGCGTACATCCGCTCCTCGACGTCCACGGTGAGCGGGAAGAAGTCCAGCCCTTCCTTGGGGTGCTTGCCCGCCGTGGTCGCGGACAGGACCATGGTCTCGCCGTCCAGGTAGACGACGGCGGATCCGGCGGCGAGCCTGGCAAGCCGGCCGGTTTCGAACTTGATGGTGACGATGCCGAAAGGTCCGTTGTCAAAAACGGCTTCGGCGGTATGCACACCCTCCACGGGTGAGACCTCCTTGACTGAGGTCCCGCGTCCCGCCCTTCCGCCGGTAGTGCTCCGGGCCATTGCTGGCCCGGCAAATGACGCCGGCCGGTCTTCGATCGAAGCTCTCGGCCCGGATGCGCGGCTGTGCGCCGCATTCGGCACCCGACCCGAGAACCACTACCGAGGACCGGCCCATGGTGCCCTCCGCACTCCGGAGCCGGGGCCGCGGGATGTTGCTCTCTAGTTGTGTTGCGGGCCGTGCCCTGAACCGAGCCTACCTGCGCAGGCCCAGCTTTTGGATGAGGGCGCGGTAGCGCTCGATGTCCTTGCTCATCAGGTACTTCAGCAGCCGGCGGCGCCGGCCCACCAACAGGAGCAGGCCACGACGGCTGTGATGGTCGTGCTTATGTACCTTGAGATGCTCGGTGAGATCGTTGATCCGCCTCGTCAACAGAGCGACCTGGACTTCCGGCGAACCGGTATCACCCTCATTGGTCGCGTGCCCGGCGATGATCTCCGTCTTGACTGCTGTGTCCAGCGGCACGTGCGTTCCTTATCTTTCGTTACCTGATCTGGCGGGACTCCGTCGCGCACTACCCAGCCCCGTGGGCGGGATCAGGCGATCCGGGATTCCCCTCAGCCGGCCGCTTGAGGGTGCAGCCGACCAGGCCGACGATGCCGGCCACCCATTACGGTACCACGGTGTCAGCGGCGTTCTCACCCATCCGCGGGCAGCCTCAGCAGCGCGGCGACGTGTCCCGCCAGGCCGTTGGCGGACACCGGAACGGCCCGCTGCCACTGCTCGCCTTCGAGCAGCCAGTGCCTCCCCTGGCCGGTGGCCACGAGCAGCGTTCGCAGCAGGACACCCGGCCCCCGTGCGACGGCCACCCGCAATTGGGTGACGGCTGCGAACGCGCCGGAGACCTCGGCGGTCGGCATCGGAATGAGCGGCCCGGCCTCGGATCCGTCATCCCCCGCCTGCCCATCCCTGGCCGCGGCCAGGTCCGCGCCGCACCAGCCGGCCAGCAGCGGCACCGCCCGGTCCTTGCGGACCAGGACATAAGGCGGGCGCTTGCCCTCGGGTCCCGGCGACTGCTCGACCAGCCCGACCCGGGGCCGGCAGGGCGCACACATCCGGGCCAGCACCGGCCATCCGTCCGCCGGCGGCCTGGGCCGGGCCGACGCGGGTGAGACGGTGACCTCGGCCACCCAGACCGGCTGAGCCCGGATCCGGGTGATGATGGCCAGGTCACCGAGCAGAGTCACCGGCTGGCGGGCGCCCGGTTCCCCGCCGGAGCCCGCCGCCCAGCCCCCCAGTTCCGCGGATGCCCCCCTGGCTGCGGCCGCTGGCGGGCCGACGCGGAGGAACCCGAGGCGTTCCAGCCTGGTCACCGCCGCCGCGCTGGCCGCGGCCGCGGCATCGTCGGCTGGTGCCGCCCACCCGGGCACCATACGCCCGGGCGCCACCGGCGCGGCTGCGGTACCAGGCGCGGCCAGCAGTGGCGCCGCCACTTGAAGGAACGGCCCCCGCTCGGCCTCGGGGACCGCTTCTGCGTCGAGGGTCACCGCGCCGAGTTCGGCCTCGGTGAAGGGGTGCAGGCCGACCACACCGGCACGACGGACTTGCTTCCACCGCGCCCGCATCCCGACCGGGTCGCGCCCGGCCCTGCTCCGCTGCCAGATCACCGCAGGCTCACCGGATCGATGCTATTGCAGGCCGGTCGCCCGGGCCGGGCGGCGGGCCAGGGTCCTGCGGGACATCGCTAACCGGCCGCTGTGCCGGCCGCGGCGACCAGCGCACGGGCCTCGGCGCTGTCGGCGTGCATCTGGTCGATGAGCGCGTCCACCGAGTCGAACCGGACCATCCCCCGCAGCCTGGCCGCGAAGTCCACGGCCACGTGCATCCCGTAGAGGTCCAGGTCGTCCCGGTCGAGCGCGTATGCCTCGACGACGCGGTGCCGCCCGTCAAAGGTCGGATTGGTGCCGACGGAGATCGCCGCGGGCCAGCGCTCGGTCTGCTGGCCGTCGTGGTCGAGGCTGGCCAGCCACCCTGCGTACACGCCGTCCGCCGGGATGGCCGTGTGCGCGGCGGTCTCCAGGTTGGCGGTGGGAAAGCCGAGTGCCCTGCCGCGCTGCTCCCCGCGCACGACCACACCCTCGACCCGGTGCGGCCGGCCAAGCCCGCGCGCCGCACCGGCCACGTCCCCGGCGGCGACCAGTTCCCTGATCGCGCTCGACGACGTCGTGACGCCGTCCAGAGCGAGCAGTGGGACGCCCTCGGCCCGAAAGCCGTACTTCTCCCCAAGCTTCGCCAGCAGGGCAAGGTCGCCCGCGGCGCGGTGGCCGAACCGGAAGTTCTCCCCGACCACGACGTGCCGGGTGTGCAGCCGGTCGGCCAGCACCACCCGGACGAACTCCTCCGGGCCCAGCTGGGAGAACTCGAGGGTGAACTCAAGCACGCAGACCGCGTCCGCGCCGAGTTCCCCGAGAAGCTGGGCGCGGCGCCGCAGGCTGCACAATTGCGCCGGCTGCGAACCGGGCCGGATCACCCCGGCCGGGTGCGGGTCGAACGTGACCACCACGAGCGGCAGGCGCAGGTCCCGTGCGGCCACGGCCGTCCTGGCCACGATCCGCTGGTGCCCGCGGTGCACGCCGTCGAAGACGCCGATGGTCACCACGGAGGGCCTCCAGGCGCCCGGCACCTCGCCCAGACCCATCCAGCGCTCCACGATGCTGCTCCCCTTGCCCTTCACTAGCGGACTCGTCGGTCAGGCGCCGTGCGGCTCCTGGTAGAAGCCTGCCATGCGCAGCCGGCTGATGATTGCCCGCGTCCTGCCCGGGGGCAGCTCAGGGGGTGGCGAACACCACCACGGGCCGCGTCTGGCCGTCCTTCTCCTCGACCAGCGCGATCAGCGTGCCGTCCGGGGCGAACGCCGCTTCCGGGCCCGGCCCCGCGCCCGTGCCGCCGGGCAGCCGCCCGCCGTGCGCGAGCCGCTGTGCCTCCTCGCCGGTGAGCTGCCGCGACGGGAACGCGTCGGCGGCGGCCTTGGCCAGCGGGATCAGCGCCAGCTCCGCCTCAAGCTGGTCCAGGGTCCGCGCCATGGACAGGTCGTAGGAGCCGGCCCGGGTGCGCCGGAGCACGGTCACGTGGCCGCCCACGCCGAGGGCCTCGCCCAGGTCGCGGGCCAGGGCCCGGATGTAGGTACCGCTGGAGCAGGTCACCGCGACATCGACATCCAGCAGGTCACCATTGCGCCGCTGGGACAGCACGCGGAACGACCTGACGGTCACCGGCCTCGGTGCCAGGACCGGCGCGGTCCCGGCCCTGGCCAGCCGGTAGGCCCGCGTCCCGGCGACTTTGATGGCGCTGACCGCCGGCGGGACCTGCTGTATCTCGCCGGTCAGCGGTGCCGTCGCGGCGCGCACCGCGTCCAGGGTCACCGCACCGGCCGGGGCACCGGAGATGACCTCGCCCTCGGCGTCGCAGGTGTCGGTCGCCTGGCCGAGCCTGATGGTCGCCAGGTACTCCTTCTCGGCAAGCGTGAGGTGCCCGAGCAGCCGGGTGGCCTTCCCGACCCCGGCGACCAGCACGCCGGTGGCCATGGGATCGAGGGTGCCGCCGTGGCCGACCCGGCGGGTCCCGGCGAGGCGGCGGAGCCTGGCCACCACGTCGTGCGAGGTCATTCCGCCGGGCTTGTCCACGATGACCAGCCCGTCAGCCGCGCTCACCTGCCTGGGCCCGCTCCGGCTCCGGCGCCGTCCTCGTCGTCCCCTTCGTCGTCCTCGTCATCGGCATCGGCCGGGACACGGTAGGGGTCCGGGTCACCGGCTGGCACGGCGCCCTCCCTGACCTGCGCCAGGGCCTCGTCGGCGGCCCGCGCCCGGGCGACCAGTTCCTCCATCTGGCGGGCGCCTTCGGGCAGGGTGTCCTGGACGAAGGACAGCGACGGGGTGTGCCGCAGCCCGGTCTGGCGTCCGACCTCGGAGCGGATGAGCCCGGTGGCGCTCTTCAGCGCCGCGGCCGTGCCTTCCTGCTCGTCCGCCGAGCCGTAGACCGTGTAGTAGACCGTGGCCTCGCGCAGGTCGCCGGTGATCTTGGCGTCGGTGACGGTGACGAAACCGAGCCGGGGATCCTTCACCCGGCGCTCGAGCATCTCGGCCACGATCTGCGCGATCCGGTCAGCGAGCTTGATCGCCCGGCCTGAATCCATGACCCTTCACTCCTCCTCGCTCACCAGGCGGAACCGCGCGGACAGCAGTTCGATGTCCGGCCGCGTCGCGACCAGGCGCTCGCAGGCGCCGAGTACCTCGGTCACGTGCGCCGCCGTGGACGCCACCGCCGCCACGCCGATCTCCGCTCGCCGGTGCCGGTCCAGGCTGCCGGTCTCGGCCACGGCCACGCCGGGGTGCCGCCTGCGCACCTCGGCGATGATCGACGCCACCGCGGAACGCTTCTGCTTCAGCGACCGGATGTCGCCGAGCAGCACGTCCAGCGTCAGCGCACCCAGGTACACGTCCGCCGCCCCAGGACACCGTGCGTCAGTCCCGCGGCTTCTCCCGCATCTCGTAGGTCTCGATCACGTCGTCGATGTGGAGGTCGTTGTAGCCGATGCCGATACCGCACTCGTAGCCCTCGCGGACCTCGGTGACGTCGTCCTTGAACCGGCGCAGCGAATCGACCGTAAGGTTCTCCGACACCACGACACCGTCGCGGACCAGGCGTGCCTTGCTGCCGCGGTTGATCGTGCCCGAGCGCACGATGCTGCCGGCGATGTTGCCGGCCCGCGGCACCCGGAAGACCTCCCTGATCTCCGCGGTGCCGAGCTGCACTTCCTCGAACTCGGGCTTGAGCATGCCCTTGAGGGCCGCCTCGATCTCCTCGAT
>DASXKD010000271.1:0-13976 GCA_036497045.1 Streptosporangiaceae bacterium
CAGTCCGGGCAGTATCTCGATATCCCCGTCGAGCAGTTCCCATCGCGCGTTCATGAAACCGAACCAGTCGTACAGGTCTGGTGACTCGCGCTTGGCCCGGTCCAGTTCGGTGCGCTGGACGTAGTAGGGGGCGTGGGAGAAGACCGCGTTCTGCCCGCAGTGGTCGAAATGCAGGTGGGTGTTGATCACCAGGTCGATGTCCGCCGGGGTCATGTCCAGCCCGGCGAGGGCGTCCGCGACCGACCGGTTCACCACGCGCCAGTCGTCCAGTACCTCGTCCGGGCCGCCGCAGCCGGTGTCCACCAGCACCGCACCGCCCGGGTGGGTAACCACGAACCCGTGCACCGGCCACTCCCGGCCGTCGAGGCCGCGCAGGCTCGCCAGGTGCAGGCGCTTGACTTCCAGTGGCATGAGCGACCGTCCTCACTTCGCATCTGATGAGGGACATTACGATGCCCGGGGTGCCCGGACCCGCAAGCCTCCCGATCTTCTCAGCCGCAGCCACCGCCAGGCCTGGCCAGCCCGGTCTCCAGTAGGTTGAGCCCGTGGCCGCCGAGATCCAGATCGTGGTGCTGCACTACCCGGCCGAACGGCCGCGGAACTGGGCGTTGCTGCGCGCCGCCGCGCGGGAGCGGGGCCTGCGCCTGGTGAGCTGGGCGCCGCACCTGCTCGGGCTCTGGTGTGCCGACGGCCAGCAGTCCGCCTGCTACGCGGGCAGGCCGGCCAGCCCCGGCATCGTGATCCACCGCACCGTGGCCCCGTTCCGCGGCATCGCCGCCCCGGTGCTCGCCTGCCTGGCCGTGCAGGGCTCGCTGGTGCTCAACCCTCCGGACGCCGCGTTCCGCTCCCGCGACAAGCTGCTGACCACCGTGGACCTGGTCAATGCCGGGATCCCGGTAGTGCCGACCGCCGCCTTCGACGAACCGGGCGGCGGGGACCTGGCGGCGCTGGGCCCGGGCGAGCTGATCGTCAAGCCCGCCCACGGGGTCCGGGGCGAGGGAATCGCGACCCATCCCTCGGCCGCGGCGCTCATCGCCGCGTGGCAGCCGCGAGAGGCGTGGCGCCCGGGCGCCACCAGGCCGGGCTACCACACCGAACGCGAACATTACCTGGCACAGCCGCTGATCGACGGGGGCGGCCAGGACATCCGGGCCTATGTGGTGGGGAAACAGTGTGTCGCGCTGATGCGCCGGGTGGCCAGGCCGGGCGAGGTCCGGGCCAACCTGGCCCTGGGCGCGGCCGGGTCTGCCCTCCCGCTGAGCCACGCCGCCGCGGCCGTCGCGGTTGCCGCGCTGGCCGCCTGCGGGCTGGACTTCGGCGGGGTGGACCTGATCGAGGATGCCGGCGGCGCCGTCCGCGTCCTTGAGGTGGACGCGTGGGCGGGCTTCGCCGGGATCAGCACGGTCACCGGGGCTGACGTCGCCGGGGCCATCCTGGACCACGCGACCGCCCGGCACCGGCAGGGCGTCGCGGGATGACGCTCGCGGTCGCCAGAAACCCGTACGCCAGCAACGTGCCGGACAGCCTGATCACCGCCGCTGGCCGGCTCGGCATCCCGGTCCGGACGGTGGACCTGCCCTCGCTGCGGACGGGCATCGCCCCGCTGGGCGCGCTGACGGTCACCGACGAGGCCGGCCCGGTCGCGGCCACCAGCCTGGCCCCCTTCCTGCTGTTCGGGTTCCCGGCGGCGGTCGTCGCGCTGCGTTTGCTTACGCGCACCGCGCGGGCCCAGAACCCGGTGGACAGCGTGCTGCTGGCGGACGACAAGGCGGCCGCCGCGGCCCGGCTCGCCCAGGCGGGCGTGGCCCAGGTGCGTACCGAGATCTGCCCGTTCGACCGATGCCAGGTGACCGCCGTCGCCGCGGAGATCGGCTATCCGGTGGTGGTCAAGCGGGCCCACGGGGCGCAGGGGCGGTGGGTCCGCCGGGCGGCGGATCCGGCGGCACTGGCCACGGCCCTGGCGGAACTCGCGGCCGAGGGTCCTGGCGCGCTGATCGTGCAGCCGGAGGTGGTGGAGTGCGCCGGGATCAGCGTGCGCGCCGTGCTCACCGGCGGTCAGCTGATCGCGGTGACCGAGCGCCGCGCGGCGCCGCCGGAATGGCGCAGCAACATCGCCGGCGGTGCCACGCAGCGCCGTATCGAGCTCACCGGCGAGGAACAGGATCTGGTGCACGGCGCGGCCGCCGCGCTGGGCCTGGGGCATGCCGGGGTGGACCTGCTGCGGACCGGGGCGGGGCCACGGGTGCTCGAGGTCAACGCCTGCCCGGACTTCACCAGCATGCAGCCGCACTACCCGGCTGACCTGGCCGAGGCGGTGCTGCGCGCGTCCTGGTAGCCCGGCCGGCCCTTAGAAGATCATCGGGCACCACGGCGCCGGGTCCCACGACATCGCCGTCGATAGTGCCGCCACAGATCCCGGCGTGACCTCGGTGACCAGGCCCGCCGCGGCCAGCTGCCCGAGCCGGGTGCCGCCCAGGTACGCCGCGCCCAGGGCGCGCACCGGCAGCACCAGGTCGGCCGGGGCGGTGGTCCGCTCGCAGGTCCCGCTGAACCCGGAGGGGGCGGAGGTGGTCGCTGCGGTCAGCCGCCAGCGGCCCTGGTTCTGCGGGCACAGCTCGTCATTGACCTCGATGACCACGTCCACCGGGCACGCGTAGCGGCGCTGGGACAGCGCCTTGCCCACGTCCACCAGCCGGATCCACAGGCCGTCGGAGATCTGCGGCCGGCCCTGCCGGGAGTCGGCAAGCAGGTCGAGCAGCGGGTCGTCCACCGGCCGCATCCACAGCCGGAACGTGGTGATCAGGTCCCGGCTGAGCAGGCCGGCCCACAGTGCCGCGGCCGCCGCCGGGTCCGTGGCGATCGCCTCCGGCACGTCCATCTCGCCGTCGGGGAGGTACGTGCCCTGTTCCCACCGGCCCTCCGAGGTGAACAGCGCGTACCCGCGCGGCCCGGAGTCATCCTCGGCCAGCACGCAGCGCACCGGCGGGTCCGTGCCGGAGTCCGGGTCGTGGGTCAGCCGGTCCCACCACGGCTCGGTCCGTGCGTACAGGCCCGGCCGCTCGGCCATCGCCAGCTCGTACACCTTGCCCATCTCGGCGTGGGCCGACCGCGGCTCGGCGATCCGCACCCGCACCGAGGGGTCGGCCGGAGCCGAGGCGGCCAGGCGCCCATAGCCGCGGCCCAGCTTCAGGAACAAGTGCCACGAGGCGCGCCCGTAGCCGTACCGGCCGTAGATCTCCGTCTCCGAGGCGAACAGCGCGGCCACCGCCTCGCCGCGCTCGGCGATGTCGGCAAGCTGGCGCCGCATCAGGCCGGTGAGGGCGCCGCGCCGGCGATGGGAGGGGAGCACGGCGACCATGCTCACCCCGGCGACCGCGGCCATCGCGCCGGGCACCCGCATCCGGAAGCTGTACACGCCGGTCACGCCGGCCAGCGTGGTGCCGTCGAACGCGCCGAGGGTGCGGTCGAGCTCAAGCCGGGCGAGCCAGTTGGCGTGGGACCGCGGCGAGTCCGGCCTGCCGTTGAACGCTTGCTGGTCCACATATGAGAACGCAGGCAGTTCATCTTCGGCGACCGGGCGGATCTGGAACGTGGCCATGCTCGCCTTCCTACCCGCCAGGCAGAAGCGCAGCCAACTCCTTTTCCGGCGCACAGGCGAGCGACGCGCTGACCTGGGCGGGTGCCAGGGGCCCAGCGGGCGGATTATCCGGCGCGGCCGGCCGCTTTGGTGCGGGCCGCTGACCTGCACGGGTGCCAGGGGCCCCAGCGGGCGGATACAGTGCGGCCATCATGGTTGCCCGTGGACTGGCCCGTCCTCTGCGCGCCGTGCGCTCCGCCTGGCGCACGGTGAGCGTGTGGGTGGCGGGTCAGCTCATCACCGGGAACCGCCGGGTGGCCCTGCTTCTCACGGTGGTGACGGTGTTCATCGCCGTCGCGGCCGTACACGTGTCGCAGTCGTGGTTCTCGCCTGGCCTGCTCATCCTGCCGGTGCTGGCGGGCGGCCTGCTGCTGTGGCCCCGCGCGCTGCGTGTCCTGTTCGCGCTGATCGCCGTCTGCCTTGTCTACGACGTGGTGAAGGACAAGGCCGGTCCCGGCCTGGTGCTGACCATCGTGGTGACCGCGCTTGTGGCCGACGTGCTCGCCAGGACCAGGGAGAAGCTCGGCATGCTGGGGCTGCGCGGCGAGGCCATGCTGATCGAGCTGCGGGACCGGATCCGGGCCCAGGGGACGCTGCCGGAGCTGCCCGAGGGCTGGGGCACGGTGTCGGTGCTGCGGCCGGCCGGCGGCTCCTCGTTCGGCGGCGACTTCCTGGTGTCCTCCTGCGACGGCAAGACCCTGGAGGTGGCGCTCGTCGACGTGGCAGGCAAGGGTGTGGACGCCGGTACCAGGGCGCTGCTGCTGTCCGGCGCGTTCGGCGGGCTGCTCGGCTCGGTGCCGCAGGGGGAGTTCCTGCCCACCTGCAATGCCTACGTGCGCCGGGGCGCCGTCAACGAAGGCTTCGTCACCGCGATCCATCTCGCGCTCGACCTGGCCACCGGTGACTTCGTGGTCTCCTCCGCCGGTCACCCGCCCGCCGCGCACTTCGACGCGGGAAGCGGCACCTGGCGGCTCACCACGGCCCGGGGGATCGTCCTCGGCGTGGTCGCCGACCTGCGGCTGGCGCCGGAGCGGGGCACACTGCGGCCGGGCGACGCGCTCATGCTCTATACCGACGGGCTGGTGGAAGTTCCGGGCAGGGACATCGACGACGGCACCGACCGGCTGCTCGGCGAGGCGGACCGGCTGGTCACGACGGGTTTCCGGGCAGGCGCCGCCGACCTCGTCCGGGCACTGAGCGCGGGCACCGGCACCAACGATGACCGCGCGCTCGCCCTTATCTGGCGCACCTGACCGGGGACTCAACACCCTGACGGGGGGCGCAACACCAAGGTCCCGGCGGCGTCTCATGCATACGCGCAGGTCAGGGTCCTGGTGGACCGGGGCCCGGCGGGGATGGGTGTGGGCCGGAGACCACCCCGGCGCGGCGGGCAAAACGCCGCGCCGGGGCGGCACTCCGCCCCACAGGACACCGCGCGCAGGATTGGGCACCGCCGGGCTGCGCGCGGGCGGCCCGGGCCGTGCTGGTGGCGCAGTCGCGGCCTTGTCGCCGCGGTCAGCGGCACGGCGGCGCGTAGTGCTGCCCGGGCACGTAAGTACCCCACTCGGTGCGGGTCAGCGGCTGCCCGGCCATCGCGCACACCGCGCGGGCCGCGGCGGCGGCCCCGGTGTTCCAGACCCAGACCAGGCCGGAGGAGTCCGCCGCGGCCAGTGTCCGCCCGCCCGGGCCGAACGCGACCGAGTAGACGTGCCCGGACGGCCCGGTCAGCGTGGCGATCAGGCCCGGATGAGCCGGACGGGCCAGGTTCCACAGCCAGACGCTGCCATCGGTGTTCCCCGCGGCCAGCGTCCGCCCGCCTGGGCCGAACGCGACCGAGTACACATACCCGGTCGGGCCGGTCAGCACCGGGCCGATGTGGTGTGGCCGGGCCGGGTTGCTGACATCCCAGAGCCGGACGTCGCGGTCCGCGCTGCCGACCGCAAGAACCTTCCCGTCTGGGCTGAACGCCACCGAGTACGCGGTGTTGGTCGGCCCCGTGAGCGCCTTGCTGAGCTGCGCCGGCGCCGCCGGGTCAGTCACGTTCCACAGCCGGACTTTCTCGTCGGCGCTGGCCGCGGCGAGAACACGGCCGTCCGGGCTGAACGCGACGGAGAACACGAGGGTATGTGCGTCGGGGATCACCGACAGCTGCCGGGGGCGGGCCGGATCGGTGAGGTCCCACAGCCGCACGGTCCCGTCGTCACCACCGCTGGCCAGCAGCATCCCGTCCGGGCTGAACGCCACGAACTCGACGAGGCCGCTGGCGGACGCGGTCTGCGGGGCGCCGAGCGGGGTCAGGCCCGGCCCGTACCGCCAGAGCTGGATCTGCCCGTCGGAGTAGCCAGTGGCGAGCAGGTGGCCATCGGGGGAGAGCGCGAGCGCGTTGACGATGGTGCCGGGCGGTGCATGGGGGATGGGCGCGGTCGCCATCAACGTGTGCCTGACCGGGTTCCAGAGCTGCAGGTTGCTGGCGCCGACCGCGAGGATATGCCCGCCCGGGGCAAAGGCGACGCTGTTGACGCTGCTGTCGGCGGGCAGCTCCGGTGGCGGCACCGGCCAGGCCCGGGCATAGCCGTCGGCGTCGCCGGTGACCAGCATGCCAGGGCCGTCCCAGGCCAGCGACGTCACCGGCTGCGGCTGGGGCAGCATGCCCAGCGGCGCACCGGTGGCCGCGTTCCACAGCCGTACCTTGCCGTCCGCCCCCGCCTCGGCCAGCACCTGCCCGCCGGGACTGTAAGCGACCGCGTTGACCCAGTCGGTGGCCCCCTTCAGCGGCGGGCCGCGGGCTGGCCTGGCGGGGTCGGTGATGTCCCAGCGCCAGACCTTGTCGTCCCGGCTTCCCACGACGAGGGCGCGGCCGTCCGGGCTGAACGCCACCGCGTCCACGATGCCTGCGGGACCGGTCAGCGGCTTGGTGGCGAGCCGTGGCTTGGCCGGGTCGGCCACGTCCCACAGCCATACGGTGTCGTCGGCGCTGCCCGCCGCGAGCAGGTGCCCGTCCGGGCTGAACGCCACCGCCTCCACGTAGCTCGTGGGCCCGGTCAGCGGGCCACCGGCCGGGATCGGGTGCGCGGGGTCGGTCACCTTCCACAGCCAGACCGTCTTGTCAGCGCTGCCCGCCGCGAGCACGTGCCCGTCCGGGCTGAACGCCAGCGAATAGACGGTGCTAGCAGGCCCGGTCAGCACGCTGAGCCGGACCGGGTGGCGCGGGTTGCTGACGTTCCATAGTCGCACCTTGTGGTCGAAGCCGGACGCGGCGAGTACCTGCCCGTTCGGGCTGAACGCCGCCGCGTACAGCGGGTCGTCGCGGCCGAGGTCCACCAACGTGCCAATCGGCGCGGGGTGCCCTGGCACGGCCAGATTCCAGAGCCGCAGGGTACCGTCCGCCGCCGCCACGGCGAGCAGGTGCCGACCGGGAGCCAGCG
Source organism: Streptosporangiaceae bacterium (assembly GCA_036497045.1). Lineage (GTDB taxonomy): Bacteria > Actinomycetota > Actinomycetes > Streptosporangiales > Streptosporangiaceae > DASXKD01. The sequence continues at coordinate 7,063 of DASXKD010000271.1, forward strand.
CGACCGCCTGTACCACCATCGCCGAGTCCCGCATCCGGGCGGCCATGGGCGCCGCGGTCGACTCCAGCAGGCTGATAAGGGCCTGCTTCGTGGGTGAAATCCGGTAGGCGGCCAGTGCTAGCTGCGCGGCCAGGCCGGGGTCGTTGGCGCGGACCTGGTCGGCCTCCACGGCCACCGCTCGCGACTCGGCCTCGTCCTTGACGGTAGAGACGGCTTGGCGTTGGTGGAACGCGTAGCCTGCCAGGCCCACGGTGAGCAGGACCAGGACGGTCAGCGCGGCTACGAGCTGCCGCAGCCGCCGGGTACGACGGCGCGCGGCCCCCTGCTGTGCCCGCTCCTCGGTGATGCCCGCGTCGACGAAGTCACGGGCGTCCTGGGTCAGCGCGGCACGGTGCGCCTCGCCGGCCGTCCAGTCGGCGGCCAGTGCGAGCTGCCCGCCGCGCAGCAGCGCGGCCGCCTCCCGCCCGGCCTGCACCCACGCCCGTGCTGCCACCTCGATGAAGTGCCGGATCCTGATGTCCTCACGGTCGGCGTCGATCCACCCCCGCAGCCGGGGCCACGCGCCGAGCAGCGCCTCGTGGGTGATCTCCGCCGCGGCCCGGTCCTTGGTGACCAGCCGCTCGCCGACGAACCGCTCTAGTACCGCGCTGGCGTCGCCGGGCAGGTCGCGGAGCGGGAGGCGGGCCCGGGCCTCCCGGCCGTCGTCGCCGACATGGACCAGCCGCAGGAACAGCTGCCTGGCGAGCTCCTGCCCGACGGTGTCCAGGGTCGCGTACGCCTGCTCGGCGGTCCGCGCGATGGCGTCCCTGATTCCCCCGCTGGCCTGGTAGTCGGCCAGGGTCAGCCGGCTGCCGCGGCTGCGGGACCAGGTGGCGAGCAGAGCGTGGGACAGCAGCGGCAGCGCCCCGGCCTCGTGCCCGCCCGCCCCGGGCGCGCCGTGCGGGCGCATGTCACCGAGCAGCACCTCGACCAGGCCGTCCTCGACCTCCCGCCCGGCCTTGCGCGCGGGCTCCACGATTGCCCGGCGGAGCTGGTCGGCCGACATCGGGCCGACCACGATCTGCCGTTCCTGCAGCGCCCGGGCCAGCGCGGGGTAGCCAAGCACGTGCCCGTAGAAGTCCCCCCGCAGGCCGAGCACGACCAGGGTGTGCTGGGAAAGGGCGGCCAGCGCGGCGACGAACTCGCTGCGCTCGTCCTCATCCGCGCCCGCGGTGAAGATCTCCTCGAGCTGGTCCACGATGATCGCGGGGGGCTCGTCGCCGCGCGAGGCGAGCCGCGCGTGCCGCTCCGGGTCCTCGCGCAGCCCTTGGGCCAGCAGCCCGGTGCGCAGCGGGCCCTCGGTCCCCGGCCAGGCCAGCGGCGCCAGTTGCCCGGCCAGGGTCTGCACCGGTGTGGCGCCCGGCGTGATCAGCACCACCGGGCGGCCGCCCGGCCGGGCCGTGGTGCCGGACCGCAGCCGGGGGATCAGTCCCGCCCGCAGCAGCGAGGACTTACCAGACCCGGAGGGCCCGACCACCACGAGCGGCAGCCCAGGTGTGCCCGGTCCGGTCGCCAGCCGCACCAGGTGCAGGGCTAGCGCCTCGCGCCCGAAGAACCAGGCGGCGTCCTCTGGCTGGAAGCTGGCCAGGCCCCGGTAGGGAGCCGGGCCGGCCGGCGGCCGCCCCGGTGCGCGGCGGACCCTGTTCAGCGCGTCCAGCCACCGGTTCACCTGCTCGGCCTCGGTGATCTGGCACGCGGCCAGGATGCTGGGCAAGAGTTCGGGCTGGCGGGCGGGCGGAAGATGGCGCGCGGCGAAGTAGTCCCCGACCGTGCTGACCGGGATGCCGCTTGCCTTTGCTACGTCGCGGATGGTGAGCCCCGCCTGCTGCCGGGCCAGGGTGAGCTCGCGGCCGAAGTCCTGCTGGCTGGCGATCCGCCCCGGATCTGGGACTTCGGCGTCCGGTAATGATTGACGCGCCATCGGCTCCCCTCGTGCGCCCCATGGGCCGCCGGCACGGCATGCCCCCGTGAAAGTGACCTGTGGTGACCGCGCACCGCCGAAGTCCAGACTCGCGGGCAACCAGGCCAGTTCACATCTAACGCCCTATTGGGCCCCCATGGGTGCACAATCGGAGCATGCGTCCCCGGCCCCGGTCCGCATCGGGCCGGTTACCGGGTGTGGAATATGACATATGCGTCAGCGTTAAGTGGCCGGGTAACCGAGTCATGACATGGGCGTCAGCTTCGAGTGACATAGGCGTCAGGTTCGGCGGGGGCGCCGCAGCAGGGCCGCCGTGAGGCCGTTCTGCGGCAGCCTGGCCCCGCCGCTGGAACCAAAACGGGCTGCCGCCTCGTGCGGTGCAGCAGGAGAATTACTGGGCCAGGTGCCCGGTCGCCATGGCCGTTTGCCCAGGCCGGTGAATCTGCCCGTAGCATGCTCTCTGCCTGCGATGATGCGTGGCGAGTCTACCCGGAGCCGGGCAGGGCCAATCACGATCTCCCAAATCCTCGCGGACACTCAGGAATGGCTGGGTAAAGACATCGCTGGCCGTTGTGGTTTCCCGGTGGCGGACTTGTGTACAGCAACTGCGGTAATGTAAATGTCGTTGCCGGGGCGGGTGCGGTGCCGGAGTCCGGAGAGTTCTGCGACATCGGCGTCACATGACGCCGATGTCATTGTTTGCATTAGCCCGTGAGCTGTGAAGGAATAGGGGACGTGACCCGGGATGCGACGAGATCAGAGGATGCCAGCGCTCCCGGAGGGGCCGCGCGGCCGGGCGGGGCCGGGGCTAGCACTGAGTCGGCCAGGGTCATCACTGCCGGGGCCGGCGCCAAGGCCGCGGACGAGAACTTTCCCGTGGCCCTCCGGCTGCTTCCGGGGCGCTACCGCCAGCACCTGACCGCGGTCTACGGCTTCGCCCGGTCGGCCGACGACATGGGTGACGAGGCACCGCCGGGTGAGCGGCTGGCCTTGCTCGACGAACTCGAGGCCGACCTTGGCCGGCTCTACGAGCCCGGCGGGGAAGGCCCCCGGCTGCCGGTGATCCAGGCGCTCGCGCCATCCGTCGCGCAGTGCGCCATCCCCGCCCAGCCCTTTCTCGACCTGATCCAGGCGAACCGCCAGGACCAGGTGGTCACCCGCTACCAGACCTTCGACGAACTGCTGGCCTACTGCCGCCTGTCGGCCAACCCGGTCGGCCGCATCGTGTTGTGCGTCTTCGGCGTGGCCACGCCGACCCGGGAGCGGCTCTCCGATCTGGTCTGCACCGCGCTGCAACTGGCCGAGCACTGGCAGGACGTGGCCGAAGACCTCGGGGCTGGCCGCGTCTACCTGCCAGGTGAGGACCTCGCCGGGCACGGCGTCAGCGAGGCAGACCTGGCCGCGCCTTCCGCGTCACCGCAGGTCCGGGCGCTCATCACAGTCGAGGTTCGCCGGGCCGCCGGGCTGCTCGACGAGGGCGCGCGCATCGTCGGCACGCTGCACGGCTTCGCCAGGGCGGCGGTGGCCGGGTACGTGGCCGGCGGCCGTGCGGCCCTCGCCGCGATCACCGCAAGCGGCTACGACGTGCTCGCCGCCACCCCCCGCCCGCGCAAGCACCGCGTCGCGGCGGAACTGCTCCGTGCCTACCTGACAGGAAGGTGACGTGACCACAGACGTCCGCGCGGCCTACCAGCGCTGCGAGGAGATCACCTGGTCCCAGGCCAGGAACTTCTCCTACGGCATCCGGCTGCTTCCGCCGGCCAAACGGCACGCCCTGGCGGCCGTCTACGCCTTCGCCCGGCGCATCGACGACATCGGGGACGGCACCCTGCCCGCAGCGGAGAAGCTCACCCTGCTTGAGGAGGCCAGGGGCGGGCTGTCCGCGCTCCAGGCCGGCGATTTGGATGAGCGCGACGAGGTGCTCGTCGCGCTGGCCGACGCCTCGGCGAGGTTCGATATCCCGCTGCCCGCGTTCGGCGAGCTGATCGACGGCTGCGCCGCCGACGTGCGTGGCGTCAGCTACGCGACCTTCGATGACCTGCTGCACTACTGCCGGTGCGTGGCCGGGTCGATCGGGCGGCTGTCGCTCGGCGTGTTCGGCACCAGCGACCCGCAGCAGGCGGTGCCGCTCGCCGACTCACTCGGTGTCGCGCTCCAGCTCACCAACATCCTGCGGGACATCCGCGAGGACTACGCCACCGGCCGGGTCTACCTGCCCGCCGAGGACTTCGCGCGGTTCGGCTGTGCCCTCGGCGCCGACCCGGCCACCGATCCCGGCCAGGGCAAGCTCACGGCACTCGTGGAGTTCGAGGCGGACCGCGCCCGCACCTGGTACGCCAAGGGCTTGGAGCTGATGCCGCTGCTCGACCGGCGCAGCGCCGCGTCCGCCGGGGCCATGGCCGGCATCTACTACCGGCTGCTCGAGCACATCGCCGCAAGCCCGGCCGCCGTGCTCACCCGCCGGGTCTCACTGTCCGCGCGGGAGAAGGCCGCCGTAGCGGTCAAGTCGCTGGCCACCGCGGCGGTGCGCCCGCCGCGCCGTCGGCCACGGCCTGCAGCGGCACCGGGAGTCGCCCGGTGACCGGACAGACGGCCGCACCGCACGTGGCGGTCGTGGGTGGCGGGCTGGCCGGCATCACCGCCGCGATCGCGCTCGCCGAGACCGGGACCCGGGTCACGCTGCTCGAATCCAGGCCGCGCCTGGGCGGCGCCACCTGCTCGTTCAGCCGTGGCGGCCTGACCGTGGACAACGGGCAGCACGTGTTCCTGCGCTGCTGCACCGCCTACCGCGGCCTGCTGGCCAGGCTCGGCATGACCGGCTCGGTGACGCTCCAGGACCGGTTTGACGTCACCGTGCTGCGCCCAGGCGGGCGCGCCAGGCTGCGCCGCACCGTCCTCCCCGGCCCGCTGCACATGGGCCAGGCACTGGCCAGCTACCAGCACCTTTCTTTTGCCGAACGACTGCGCGTGGTGCCCGCCGCCCTCGCCATGACCCGGCTCGACCCGGCCAGCCCCGAGCTTGACGGTCAGCGCCTCGGTGACTGGCTGGCCGCCCACGGGCAAGGCGAACATGCCCGGCGGGCGTTGTGGGACCTGTTCACGGTCTCCGCGCTCAACGTCGCCGGGGATGACGCGAACCTGGCGCTCGCCGCCACCGTGATCAAGACCGCCCTGCTGTCCGGCCGGGACGCGGCCGACATCGGGATCCCCGCGGTGCCGCTCGGTGACCTGCACGGGCAGGCCGCCGCCAGCCTGCTCGGCCGGCTGCGTGCCAGGGTCAGGCTGAGCGCCAAGGTAGCGGCGGTGGAGTCGCTGCCGGCCGGTGGATTCCTGGTCCGCCTGGCCAGCCGCGGCACCGCCGGAGGCAACGGCGACGGCGAGGTCATCCGGGCCGACGGAGTGATCCTGGCGGTCCCACCCGACACCGCGGCCTACCTGCTGCCACCCGTCGCGGTCGGCCACTCCGGGACAGGACAGCCCGAGCCAGCAGGGCCCGGGCCCCGTGACGAAGGAACGGGGCCCGAGGCCATCGGGGGGTTCCGGGGGGTCGTCCCCCCGGGCCAGCACTCGGGGTTCCAGGGGGGTTGCCCCCCCGGGCTAGCACGACCAGCACAATGGCTGCAGATCGCCACCTCGCCCATTGTCAACGTGCATGTGGTCTACGACCGGCGAGTGACCAGGCTGCCGTTCGCCGCCGCGGTGGACTCGCCGGTGCAGTGGGTGTTCGACCGGACCGGGCCGTCGGGCCTGCGCGAGGGCCAGTACCTGGCGATCTCGCTGTCGGCGGCGGACGCCTACACCGATGTTCCGGCCGCGAGGCTGCGCGAGCAGTTCCTGCCTGCGCTGGCCGAGTTGTTCCCCGCGGCGGCGCAGGCGCGGGTCGTCGATTGCTTTGTCACCAGGGAACGCAGGGCCACGATGCGCCAGGTACCGGGGGTGGGACGGCTGCGGCCCGCGGCCGCGACCGCCACCGCGGGCCTGGTCGTCGCGGGCGCCTGGACCGACACCGGATGGCCGGACACGATGGAGGGAGCCGTGCGGAGCGGACTGAACGCGGTGCGGGAACTGCGCCGGAGCATCGGCGTCGCGGCGCTGCGACGGGCACCGGGCCGGGTATCGGCGGCTGGAGCCGCGGCGGTCAGCAGCGACACCAGCGGGGCGCCGGCATGACCGCCGTGATGCCCGCGGGCGTGGCTACCGCGCGGGACCTGGTCGGCCCGGCGATGGCCGTGGCGATCACAAGGCTCAGCCCCGAAGTCCGGTCGGTCGCGGCGTACCACCTCGGCCTGGCCAGCGTCAACGGGCACGGCCACGGTAACGGCCGGGCCGGTGGCGAGGGCAACGTTCAGGTGCCCAAGGCCGCCGACGGCCGCGCCGTGGACGAGGCTGTGCGACCGGGGGGCACCAAGCCCGCGGGGTCCGGCAAGGCGCTGCGGCCGGCGCTCGCCCTACTGTCCGCGCGGGCCGCGGAGGCCGCGCCGGAGCGCGGGGTCCCCGCGGCGGTGGCCGTGGAACTCGTGCACAACTTCTCGCTGCTGCACGACGACATCATGGACGGCGATGAGGAACGCCGGCACCGGCCCACCGCGTGGACGGTCTACGGGATCGGTGCGGCGATCCTGGCCGGGGACGCCATGCTGGCCCTCGCCCAGGACATTCTGCTGGAGGACAAGGGCCCGCAGGGACTGTGGGCGGCCCGCTGCCTGTCCATCGCGGTGCAGCGGCTCATCGCCGGGCAGGGCGCCGACCTGGCGTTCGAGCGCCGCGACGACGTCACCCTGGCCGAATGCCAGGAGATGGCCGGGGACAAGACCGCGGCCCTGATGGCCTGCGCGTGCAGCATCGGCGCGATCCACGTCGGCGCACCGCCGGCCGTGGCTATGGGGCTGGCCGGGTTCGGCGCGCACGCCGGGCAGGCCTTCCAGCTCACCGACGACCTGCTGGGCATCTGGGG
>DASXKD010000272.1:0-4422 GCA_036497045.1 Streptosporangiaceae bacterium
AGCGGCTCATCGGCCGCGGCGGACACGGCCGCGTACACCTCGGCCATCAGGTCGGCAGGCTCGTCCAGCAACACTTGCGCGATGCGGCGGACCAGGTCCGCGGCCTGCGGTGACAGCAGCTCTCCAGCATCGGGCACGACTGCCATTCTACCGGCATGTTGTGCAATCTGCCCACCAAGCGTGGCCGAATCTGGGCGGATTGTGGCACTAAAGCATTTGCTCTCGCTGTTGCCATGACCAGCAGTCACCGCAGCGATCCCCGGAGAATCCCATCAGTACCCCGCAGACCCGCCTGAGCGCGGCCGCCCCGGCCTACCTGGGGGAGCAGCGGATGGCCGCGGTCGACTCCGGCATCGACCCCGGCGACTGGGACTGGCCGCGGGTCAGCGACGCCCAGGTCATCGCCAGGGTGCTGGCCCAGCTGCATCCCGGCGCGATCGTGCAGCTACACGACGGGACGAACGCCATCGGCCGCGATCACGGCCATCCCGGCTACCTGCCGGGCCTGCTGCGGGCGCTGAAGCAGCGCGGGCACGTGATGCTCGCCCTGCCCGGCAACGAGCCCGGCGGCGCTGATTAGCGCCTCACACAGACTCCCGGCGGCCGATCCCGGCTGCCGGGCCCCGGGGCAACCTGCCCCGTAACCGAAGGAGCAATCCCATGCGCAACAGCATCAAGTACAGCATCGCGACCGGCGTCATGACCCTTGGCGCGATCGGTGCGCTCGCGGTCCCCGCGTTCGCCAGCACGCCGTCGACGGGTTCCACTCCCGGGAACTCGACCATCAGCAAGCTGACCGGCAGCGGCGCGGTTTCCTATGCCGACCCGTTCTTCGGGCCGGTCATCTGCAACGAGGTCCACCACACCAACGCCAAGGCCGGCCAGAACTTCGACTCGGTGAACTGCACTTCCACCACCGGGCTGCCGCTGACCAACGTCACCCCGGGCGAGGTCAGCTCGGTCGGGTGGATCAGTGACTTCTCCAACGCCAACTACCCGATCCCGCAGGGCACGCTGAACTTCACCGTGTCGGCGGACGGCCTGTCCTACACCGCCATCGGCACCTACCCGGTCGGCTGATTACCGTGCCGGCCGCTCCGCTGAAAGGACCGGGGCGGCCGGCCCGGACCACCATCGTATGCACCCATCCATGAGTAAGGTTTCTTGATCATGAGCCAGAGCCAGTCCCTGCGGTCGGCCCGGATGCCCCAGTCGGCCCGGACGGCCCGGACGTCCTGCGGCTTCTGCGAGAGCACCTACGGCCAGTCCGCGGGCTCCTGCCGCGACGACGGGCACCACTGCCAGGGCACTGGCCGGGCTTCGTCCCGGCGTCCACGGGCAACCCTGACGGCTGGTGGACCTGCGCCTGCGCGAAGGCGGGGTATCCGGGGAAGACGGCTGACTAGGTCCCCTGAGCTTGCCGTGCCGCGTGAGCGGGGAGAGCGCCGGCAGCCCCGGGGCGGCAGCGATAAATCCGGGCAACCGATCACGCAGTGGTATCACCTGGACATGGTGGCCTCCGAGGGAGGGCCCGCCGGTAATTGCTGGCCGGCCCGGGCCTTCCCGATGCCGAGCCGATTGCCGCACCGATAGAAAGACCCCTCCTCTTATAAGTGCGACAACCCAGGCGCGGCGGGCCTGCTCGTTGGGACGATCGGCGCGGTGGCGCTGCACGCTGTCGTCCCGCTCGAGCTGTCGCGGTTGGGCGATCGGGCCGGGCGGCCTGCAAGAACCCCGCCCGCCGCGCGGGGCGCGGGCTGCTGACGGTAGCGGCGGGCGCGGCGCTGATGGCGCGGGCGTCCGCAGCCCGCTACCAGGCGGCGGCGCGGGGCGCTGGAGTCTCGGCTCACGCCCGGATGGCTGCGCGAAGTGGCACAGCCGTGTATTCGGCGTCCGTCCGGACAGGACACTGCCCGGGGTGGTCAGCGTAGTGTTCATGCTGGAACGTGAATTGGCCGCTGGGTCGGGACCCCGCCTTGCTGCTGAAGCAGGGAGGCTCCCTATGTTCAGCGTGGATTTGAGTACCCGCGAATGCGACGGCCATGTTGTCATCGCGTTGTGCGGGGAGCTTGACCTGGCAGACGCTGCGGAGGTGGCGGCCGCTGTCGTAGCGGCCGTTGGCCGCGAGCTGAGGATCATCGTTGACCTGGCGGCCCTGGAGTTCATCGACTGCAGCGGCGTGGCGGCGCTAGCGCGCTGCCGCAGGCACGCTCGGCAGGCCGGGGGTGACCTGCTGCTCGCCGCGCCGCAGCAGCGGGTGCTGCAGGTTCTTGCGATCACTCGCCTGGTGGATGAATTCCCCGTCTATGCCAGCGTGGAAGAGGCGGCCGGAGGCGCCGGACGCTCCTGGCGGGAGGCCGTGCCGGTGCCGAGGCAGCTCAGCAAGATACGCTGGCCGCGCCCCGGCATGCGGTCAGGAACGCAAGCCCTGGGGAGCGGAGCACGCTAACCGCGACAGCAGGCCGGGGGCCGGCGGCGCGATCATCCTCCGCAGCCGCACAGAAGGGCCAGTGTCCATACTGGGTGGCCCGGGTTTCCGGTCAGGCTGCCCGCGGGGCGGGCGGGCCGGATCCAGCCGTCCGGATCCACGTTCCCCGGATGGCTGTAGGCCGCCAGCCGCACTCCCGGACATCCTGTCATGCCGCTGCAGGTGCGAGGCTCAGGTCTCTGAACCGGCCGGGCACGTAACGGGAGCCGGGAGTGAGGGTTGCTCGCATTCTGGGCACGCTGGAGCCTGGCGGGGCGCAGCTGTTCGCGCTACGGCTGTCGGTGGAGCTGCGCAGGCACGGCGTCGCGACGACCCTGCTCGCCGGTGACGCGACCCCGTCAGGGCTGGAGCTGACGGCACGCTACGGACTGCCCGCGGACGCCTACCGGGTAAGCGATGTGCTGGCCCCGGGCAGCCTGCAGTGGACGCCCGCGCCGGACTTCGCCGGCTGGCTTGGCCCCCGGCTCGCCGAGGCCGGCCTCGTGCACGCCCACATGGTGGGCGCCTGGTGGGCGGCGGCACACGCCCTGCCGCCGCACGTGCCGCTGGTGGCCAGCGAGCACAACCAGATGTCCTGGCCAGACGGCGACCACACGCCGCAGGCGCGGGAGGCAGCACGACGGGTCGACATGTTCTTCGCGCACGGGCCGATGGTCCGCGCGTGGGCGGCGGGGATCGGCCTGGACGACGGCCGGCTGCGCCGGGGCCGCTCGCTGGTGGAAGGCCTGTCGGCCAGGCCGCTGCCGGGGCTCCCCTCGCCGCGGCTGACCTTCGCCGGCCGGTTCCGCGGCGACAAGGCACCCGACGTCCTTGTGGAGGCGCTCGCGCTGTTGGACGCGCCGCCGCCGGCCTACCTGGTCGGTGGCGGCCCGCTGCGCGACGCGCTGATCCGGCTGGTCCGGGAGCGCGGGCTGGAGGCTGTCGTGCATCTGCCGGGATGGTCATATGAGCCGGCCCGCTACATCGCGGGCTCAAGCGTGCACGTCGTGCCCTCCCGTGAGGAGTCATGGTCGCAAAGCGCCGTGCTGGCCCTGGGGCTGGGCGTCCCGGTCATCGGCACCGCGGTCGATGGCCTGACGCGGACGCTGGGCGGCGGCCGCGGCGTCCTCGTCCCGCCCGAGGATCCCGGCGCCCTTGCCGAGGCGCTGTCGCGCGTCCTGGGCGGCGAACGTCCCCACCCCGCCCCGGGCCGGGTGTATGCAAGGCAGTTCACGCCCGGCGCCGCGGCCGCTGTGTACGCCGCCGCATACCGCCAGTTGCTCGCTAGCCGCGGCAACTCCGGCTGGGCAACCGCCGCACGACCGTGAAACCGGGCCCCGGACCACTTTGCACCGCGCTGAACGGGATCGGCCGCGCAGCGGAGACAGCGGGCGTCCGGGTGCCTTCAAAGGCAGCAGAACCGGTCCCAGAACATCCGGTCCTGCCGCATGGCGTGCGTTCTTGGCTCGGCTTTCCTATGGCTTGGTCGCGGCGGCGATGAGGTGGTGGCTGAATCCGGTGAGGGAGGGCTGGGTCTCGACTGACCGGGCGGCGAACAAGATGTGCTCGCGCCGTTGCTCGTCTTCCCAGTCCTGGCGCAATGGCCAGCCCGGGCCCTCGATGCCGTAGACCGTGACGTCGGTGAAGCCGGCCCGTTCGATCTCTGCGGCCAGGCCGTCTGGAGTGTGGAAATAGGCGGTGGTGAAGAATTCTGGCCTGCCCGCCGGGTCGGGATTGCGGTGCTGGCCAAAGCACCGCATCCTGCGACCGGTCTGGCTCGGCCAGCGTCCGCGCATCGCCCACGGCAGCGGTGGAACCCCCCGCCGGGTCGGCGGCCGCCGCCTGGCGGGCCTGCTCGACGTGCAGCGGCACCGGGTCGACTAGATGTACCCGGTACCCGCGGCGGGCCAGTGGGCCGGCGTAGGCGCCAGGGCCGCCGCCGGCATCCAGCAGCC
>DASXKD010000273.1:0-2079 GCA_036497045.1 Streptosporangiaceae bacterium
CATGGGCGCCGCGGTGCTCTCCGACCAGGAGTCCGCGGTGCTCGCGGCGATCGTGGTCGCGCTGGTGTTGCTGCCTTGGCTGCTGCGGCACCCCGGCTGGCCGAGGCTGTGGCCGGTGCTGCTGGCCTGCGTGACCGGCACGGTGGTTGCCAGCCCGCAGATCATCGCCATGCTCCAGGAGATCGTGGGCTCGCACGGCGGCCTGTCGATCGACCCGAGGCTGCTGGCCGTGTCGTACAAGCAGTACGGCATCGGGCTGCCCGGGATGTTCACCCCGACCCCGCGTGTGACCACGTTCGGGCTCGACCCTCTGGCCAGCCCGTTCCTGCACGGCCGGGACAACGAGGGCATGCCGATGTTCGGCACCACGCTGACCGTGCTGGCGCTGCTCGGCCTGGTCGCGAGCTGGCGGCGGCGGTCCGCGTGGCAGCTCGCCGCGCTGTGGATCGGGTGCGCGGCCCTGGCCCTCGGCACCTCGCTGTGGATCGGCAAGCACCAGTACCTGCCGCTGGCATCGGTGTGGAACGGGGTGCGGGTGTCCAACCTGATGCCCTACACCTGGTTCGTCCGGCTGCCGGGGCTGTCCAGCTTCCGTGAGGCCGACCGGCTGGCGATCCTCGGGCTGCTGCCCGCCGCGCTGCTCGCCGGGGCGGCGGTCGAGTGGTGCCGGTACCACGCCAAGCCGCTGCTCGCCGTGATAGCGGTCGCCGCCATCCTGGAATCCGGCTACAGCGGCACGACGCCGAAGGTCGGCAGCATCCCGGTCAGCTTCCCGGGCGTGGACCGGGGCATCCTGCGCGACCACTCCAACTCGATCGTGCTCGACCTGCCGTTCGGGCTGCGCGGCGGGATCCCCGTGGACGGGGTGCCGTTCTTCCCCCAGGCGCTGGTGATGGCCACCGAGGACGGGCATCCGCGCTCGATCGCCTACGCCTCCCGGGTACCGGGACCGACCATCAAGGCGATCAACAGCCACCCGTTCTACGACGCACTGATCCACGCGGAACACGAGGTGGCGGAGACCTGCCCGTTCCGGGCACCCGGGCAGCCGGGGGCGCTGAACCTGTGCGACCACCCGTACGGGGTGTCGCTGCCCGGTCCCGCGGTCCGCATGAACCAGGTCTCGGAGTACCTCAGCCCGAAGGAACTGGCCGCCGCCAAGCGGGACGCGGCGGCGATGAACATCGGCTGGGCCGTGGTGTGGAAGCGCAACGGCAGCATCAGCAAGTTCCTGATCTCATACCTGAAGAGCACCGGGTTCAAGTTCGCCTACAACCAGCAGGTCCACGGCAAGGACTACGTGCTCGTGTACAAGCGGGCATAAGACTGAAAGGGCCGGGAGGCGTCTTGGCTCCGAGACGCCGCCAGCGCAGGTGAGGATGCACAGATGTCGCCTCGCGCGCATGCCGTCGATCCGGCGCGCCTTGCCCGGTGGTGCATGGAGCATCTGGGCAGCCCGCCAGCGGGTGAGATCTTCAGATCCGGGTATCTCTCCGCAGTCATAGGGCTCCGGCTGGCTGACGACCGTGAGGTCGTAGTCAAGGTCCGACCGGACTCGCCGCGGATAGCGGCGTGCGTCGAAGTCCAGCGCCGCATGTTTCAGGCCGGTTATCCGTGCCCTCAGCCGCTCACCGGCGCCGTCTCTTTCGGCGAAGGCGTCGCAACTGCGGAGGCCTACGTCCCCGGCGGCGCCATGCTCCCGAGCGCGGGCCACGCGGCCCAGGCCTTCGCTGAAGCGTTCGCGTGGCTGATCAGGCTTGCCCCGCGACCGGCCGAGGTGCCCGGGCTCGACCCGGCACCGTCGTGGGCGGCGTGGAGACACGCCGGGGACAGACTGTGGCCGCGTCCGGAGGACCCTGAGATCGACCTCAACGAGGTGGCCGGCCCGGAGTGGATCAACGATGCCGGGCGCGCCGTGCCCGTGACCGGCTGCGAGCCAGCGAGTCCGAAGCCGTGATCGGCCACTGCGACTGGCTGGCCGGTAACCTGCGCTGGAGCGGAGACGCGCTCCTGGTGGTGCACGACTGGGACAGCATGACCGCTTGCCCGGTCAGCCCCGGCCGTTGGCGGGCGGAGGGG
>DASXKD010000274.1:0-6607 GCA_036497045.1 Streptosporangiaceae bacterium
CAGCTTCCCGCGCGCACCGTCTACGGCATCACCGAGGAGGGACACCGCGAACTGCGGGCCCTGCGGGCCGAAGCGCTACAGGAGGTCAGGCTGCAGCCGGATCCCGTCGATCTTGCCCTGGCCATGAGCCGCGACGTCGACCCTGCCATCCTCAGCGGATACCTCGAGGACCGGATGCGGGCGCTGTCCACACGGGCGGCTCAGTTCGATCATCAGCGCGACCGGCTGTGGCCGGGCCAGACCGTGGCCGACGACCTCGTCGTCGAGCACGCGAGGCTGCGGATCCGGGCCGAACTGGAGTGGCATCAGCTGGTCCTGGACCAGCTCGCCAAGCTGACCACAGGCAGCGAGCGGGCGGACAGTGCGCGGGCGGGCAGCGAGGGAGCAGGCAGCGAGGGAGCGGACAGTGCGCGGGCGGACAGCGCGCAAGTGGACAGCGCGCAAGTAGACAGCGCGCAAGTAGACAGCGCGCAAGTGGACAGCGCGCAAGCCAGCGGCGGGTCTGCCGCCGCCCAGCACACCGGGCGAGCCCGCGCATGACGGTCCGTCCGCTGCGGCTGCTCGGCGACCCCGTGTTGCGGACGCCCTGCGATCCGGTGGTGCGCTTCGACGACGCCCTGGCCCGCCTGGTCACCGACCTCCTGGACACCGTGGCCGAACCTGGCCGGGTCGGGCTCGCCGCCAACCAGATCGGCTCCGGCCTGGCGATATTCAGCTACAACGTCGACAGCCAACTTGGCTACGTGATCAACCCACGGGTCGTGGAACTGCGCGACAGCATCGACGCGCCGGAGGCCTGCCTGTCCATCCCTGGCATCTCCGCCATCCGGACTCGTGCCGAACACGCGGTGGTGGAAGGGGTGGACCTCGGCCAGGAACCGGTCGTCGTGGCCGGCTCCGGCGAGCTGGCCCGCTGCCTGCAGCACGAGACCGACCACCTGCGCGGCGAGCTCTACATCGACGATCTCACCGGCGCCGAGCGCCGCCGGGTCATGCGACACCTCACCGCGCCCGCGTAGCCCGGGCGACGACCTGCCCTCACCCGGCGTTTACTCCGGTCGCCTACCCTCGAAGACGTGCCTGATATGCCTCGCGTGACGAATGAGACCGGAAACGGGGCGGGTCCGCCCGGCCCGTTCCGTGGTGTGATCCTGGACTGGGGCGGTGTGATGACCAATCCGATCCGGGACATGGTCGCCGTCTGGCTGGACGACGAGGATGTCGACCACGAGCACTACGCGGCCGTGATGCGGCCGTGGGTGATCGGGGCGTACGACCAGAACGGGGACACCAACCCGATCCACGCGCTCGAGCGGGGCGAATGCACGACCGAGGAGTTCGAGCTACTGCTGGCCGCGCGGATCGCTCGCCGCAACGGCGTCCAGGTGGTGGCCGAGGGCCTGCTGACCCGGATGTTCGCCGGATCCACGATGGCTGGCCCGATGCAGGCGGCGGTCCAGGTGATACGCGCCGCCGGACTGCGCACCGCGTTGCTGTCCAACTCGTGGGGCATGGCCGATTACCCGCGGCACCTGTTCCCCGGCATGTTCGACGTCGTGGTGATCTCGGGCGAGGTCGGCATGCGCAAGCCGGAGGAGCGGATCTTCCGGCACGCGGCGGCCCTGCTCGGGCTGGACCCGGCCGAGTGCGTGTTCGTCGACGACATCCAGGTCAACGTGACGGCCGCCGAGGCGATCGGGATGACCACGATCCTGCACCACGACCCGGCGGCTACGCTTGCCCGCCTCGGCGAACTTCTCGGCCTTGCCCTGACCGGCTGACTGTCCCGGCGCGGCGTTCTACGCTGAGCGTCCGTGGGTGCCTACCCGGCCTCGTCCAGTCCAGGGCGCGGGGCGAACATGCGCGCGATCCGGCGCGCGGACACCAAGCCAGAACTAGCCCTGCGCAGCGCGCTGCACCGGGCCGGATACCGGTTCCGCAAGGACTACCGGCTCGACCTGGACGCGGGGCCGCGGGTCCGGCCCGACATCGCGTTCACCGCGCGCCGGGTAGCCGTCTTCGTGGACGGGTGCTTCTGGCACGCCTGCCCCGAGCACGGCCGGAACCCGGCGGTCAACGAGTGGTACTGGGCACCGAAACTCCGCCGCACCGTGGAGCGGGACCGGGCCGCCGACGCGGCGCTGACGGCGGCCGGGTGGCGGGTCGTCCGGATCTGGGAGCATGTGCCGCTGACCGACGCGGTCGCGGCCGTCACCGCTGCGCTGGACGGCGAAGCGTAGTCACTGGGCGAAGTGCGTGTCAGACAAGTCCTCGCGGTGGCAGACTCGGATCACCTCGGGGCAAGCCCGCCTGCGCGTCTCCGCCACCGTGGCTGCCTGGAAAACATTGATGCGTGTCTACCTGCCCGCGACGCTGCCAGGACTGGCCGGCCTGCTGCGCAAGGCGGAAGTTGGCCCTGCACCGTTGCGCGCCTTCGCGGTGACGCCCGCGCTGCGCGAGTGGTACGCGAGCGGCGACCTGGAAGAACTCGAATATGTGGCGATGATGCACGCCGCCCGCGCCTCGCTGCGGCTGCTCGTGGAGGATCCCCAGGCGCCGCGCCGGCGGGTGGTCCTCGCCGCGGACATGCCGGACCAGCAGGTCGGCACCACCGCCGGGTTCGACGAGCCGACCGTGGTCGAGATCCTGGCCCCGGTGCCGCTGGCACGCGTGGTGTCGGGTCACATCGACGACGAGGTCGCGATGGCCGACGTCGCGGACGCCGTGGCGGCATTGTCGGCCGCGGACTCCGGAGACGACGACGCCCGTTTCGTGGTGGACGGTGCCGAAGGCCACGAACTGCTCTGGTACGCCTCCCAGGAACTGCCGCACCTGGCCGGCTGAGCCGAGACCAGGTGCGGCGAAGCACCGGTTACCCAGGGACCTTGTCCAGGAAGCCCAGCACGGTGGCCAGCCGGCCGTCGTCGCCGGCCAGCGCGACGTCGAACCCGACGACCAGAGGTTCCGCACCGTCGGGGCCGAGGCCCCAGGTGAACCGAGCCTGGTGGTGATGGCTGTCCACCTGGCCGAGCAGGGTGAAGCTGAAGCCGGGGAACTGCTCCTGGACGGCGGCGATCGTGGCGTCGATGGCCTCGCGCCCGGTCGCCTCGCCGAGCGGGTCGGTGTAGCTGGCGTCCTGCGCCCAGACCTCGTCGATGAGCTTGCGGCGCAGGCCCGGGTCGGTCTGGTTCCAGCAGGCGATGTACCTCTCGATGACCTCGTACACGGTTCCTCCTCGGGTTTGACGTTTCTGTGTGGTCGGCATCGATGGTGCGTCGGCCGGCTGCGCCCTGTCGATTACCTGTCAGGTAGGGCGATCGCATGACCTCGCAGGTAATCGCCGGGCGCCGGGGCGGCCGCTACGCTCGCAGCCGTGACTATCGCCAGTACCCGCTACCAGCCCCGTCGGCCGGTCGGTGACCTGCTCCGCGAGTGGCGCCAGCGGCGCCGGCTGAGCCAGCTCGACCTGGCTATCCAGGCCGACATCTCGGCGCGCCACCTGAGCTTCGTGGAGACCGGCAGGTCCCGGCCGACCAGCGCGATGATCCTGCGCCTTACCGAGCACCTCGACGTGCCCCTGCGCGACCGCAACACGCTGCTGCTGGCCGGCGGTTACGCCCCCGCCTACCCCGAGCACCGACTCGACGGACCGGAACTGGCCGCGGTCCGCACCGCCTTGCGCGCCGTGCTCACCGGGCACGAGCCCTATCCGGCGGTGGTGGTCAACCGCTGGTGGGAACTTCTTGATTGCAATACGACGATCGGGGTGCTGACTGAGCCAGTTGCCGCGCACCTGCTTGCGCCGCCGGTGAACGTGCTCCGGCTGAGCCTGCACCCCGAAGGTATGGCGCCGCACATCGTCAACCTGGCCGAGTGGCGGGCACACCTGCTTGGCCGGTTGCGGCGGCAACTGGCAGCCACCGGCGATGTCCGGCTCGCCGGGTTGTTCGAGGAGCTGCGGGGTTACCCGGGCGGCGAGCCGGGGGAGCCCGGGCCGGCCGATGTGGTGGTGCCGCTGCGGTACCGGCGGGGAGACCGGGAACTGGCCTACTTCAGCATGACGGCGGTCGTGGGGACGCCCATGGACGTGACGATCGAGGAACTGGCGATCGAGTCGTTCTACCCGGCGGATGGGGCAACGGCGGAGGCTCTGTGGGCTGGACACAAGCCGGCCAGTCGCGACTAGTGAGTTAACCTAACCTAGGTTAGACTAACTCCATGTACTTTGACATATTGATGCTGCGCGTGCTCGCGGACCGGGAGCGCCACGGGTACGAGATCAAGAAGCAGGTCGAGCGCATCCTGGGCGGGCGGTCGATCAACAACAACGTCCTCTACCCGGCGCTGCGCCGGTTCGAGGATCAGGGGGCGATCCGGCGGGTGGCCGCCCAGGCCGACCCCGGGCGGCCGCCGCGCAACGTCTACCGGCTCACCGACACCGGTCATGACCTGCTCCAGTCGATGATCCGCGACGCTGACCCCGCGTTGCTGGCCGATGACAACGAGTTCCAGACCAGGGTCGCGTTCTTCGCCGATCTCGACGCCGGCGACCGGCTGCGGATCCTCAGGGTCCGGCGGCAGATCGTCGAGGACCACCTCGCGCACCTCGCCACGCTCCGGCCGGACACGCAGGAGTTGCCGTGGGGGCTGCGGGTCATGGATTTCACCGCCGAGCGGTTCCGGCACGAGCTGAGGTGGCTGGACACGCTGGAGGCGGCTGCCGGGGGAGGCCCGTGATGCACCGGCTGCCTGCCGCGGTGCGGCTGTGCTTCCTCGCCGGGCCCATGCTGTCGATGATCGATTCCTCGGTGGTGAACGTCGCCATGCCGAGCATTGTCGGCGGGCTGCACACCTCGCTGGGCACGGCCGCCTGGGCGGTGAGCGGCTACCTGCTCGGCCTCGCCTGCGGGCTGGCCGCCACCCCGTGGCTGGCCCGCCGGTACGGCACGCTGCCGGCCTACGGCGCCGCGCTGCTCGCCTTCACCCTGGCGTCGGCCGCGTGTGCTCTGGTGCCCAGCGTGGCCCTGCTCATCGCCGCCCGGGTGGTGCAGGGCCTGGCCGGGGCGCCGATGGTGCCGCTGGCGATGAGCCTGATCCTCGGCCCGGCGCGGGCCGGTGACCGGACGCGGGGCATGCCGGCCAGCGCTGGCGTGGTGCTGTTCGCCGCCCCGGCACTCGGCCCCGCGGTCGGCGGCCTGCTCATCGGCACCTTTGGCTGGCGCAGCGTGTTCCTGGTGAACCTGCCGATCGGGCTGCTCGCCCTGGCAGGTGTGCGGGCCGCGCGGCGGGCCCTCGTGGCGTCTGGCGATCGTGCCGCGGGCCTGCTCACCGGCGGCGACCGTGCCGCTCGGCTTGACGTTCCCGGCCTGCTGCTGCTCGCCGCCGGCCTCGGCCTGGCCACCTACGGCGCGAGCAAGGGGCCGGCCCTGGGCTGGCTGTCCGCTGGCGCGGCCCCGGCCTGGGCCGGCGGGCTCGCGCTGGCCGGCGCCTACGTGGTGCGCGAGCGCAGGCCGGCCACCGGCCGGCGGGCCCCGGCACCGGTCAGCCTGAGCCTGCTCCGCTCCCCCGCGCGTGCCCTCACCCTGGCGCTGGCCTGCATCGCCAGCGTGGTCCTGTTCGCCGTGCTGTTCCTCGCCCCGGTGTTCCTGCAGCAGATCCAGCACCACAGCACCGCGGTCACCGGCCTGGTGCTGTTGCCCCAGGGGATCGTCATGGGCCTGGCGAGCTGGCTGGGCAGCGTGCTGATCGAGCGTGGCAGGGCACGGCCGGCGGTGATCACCGCCAGCGTGGCCGGGGGCTTCGCGCTGCTCGCCGCCAGCACCCTCGGGCTGCTGCTGCTCGGCCCTGCGACCCCGCTCTGGGTGACCACCGTGCTGCTCTGCGGGCGCGGGGCAGCCCTGGGCCTCACCGTCCAGCCGCTGGTCATGGCGCTGATCGACGGGAGCCCTGCCCTGCCCGCCAGCGCGATGCCGGACGCCAACACGCTGTTCAACATGGCCGAGCGGCTGTCCGGCTCGTTCGGCATCGCGCTGCTCGCCACCTTGTACGCCAGCCGGGCCGCGGCGACCGGCGACCCGGTCGCCGCACTGCACGACTGCGCCCTCGTGCTCACCGTGGCCGCAGCGGTGGGAGCGGTGGCCGCCGCGTGCAACCATGGAGTGTCCGCCAGTGATGCCGGGTCCGCCCAGGGAGGCCGTCATGGACGCCGTCACCTCAGTGCCGCCGCCAGCCAACGAGCCGATCAGGCAGTACCCACCGGGGAGCGCTGACCGCGCGGCCCTGGAAGGCAAGCTCAAGGAGCTGACCGGGGAGCGGGCCGAGCTGACCATGACCATCGGCGGCCGGCAGCGGTTCGGCGGCGGGGAGCCGGTCGACGTGGTCGCCCCGCACAACTTCCGGCACGTGCTCGGCACCATGCATAACGCGACCGAGCAGGACGTGGCCGACGCGATCGGCGCGGCCGCCACTGCCGCGCCGGGCTGGCGCGCGATGTCCTTCGACGACCGGGCGGCGATCCTGCTCAGGGCCGCCGACCTGCTCAGCGGCCCGTGGCGGGCGACGATCAACGCGACCACGATCGCGGGCCAGTCCAAGTCGGTGTACCAGG
>DASXKD010000275.1:0-15271 GCA_036497045.1 Streptosporangiaceae bacterium
GAAGCCAACGTCGATCCGGCCGGGCTGCAGCCAGTAATTGAAGATCTCCGGCACGCTGACCACCGCATCCGCCGTCTCGGCGAGCACCCCGTCGCCGATGGACAGCGGCAGCCAGCCGGGCTTGGCGCCGATCGTGCCCGACTCGTAGATGAGCACCAGGTCCGGTGCGTGCGTGGCCCGGGCCAGGTTGGCCGCCGCGCTCGGCAGGCCGATTCCGACGAAGCAGGTCATCCCGTCCCGGAGGGCACGGGCAGCGCATGCCGTCATCATCTCGTCGGCGGTGAACTCACCCTCCTGCACAGCCGCGCGGCTCATGCGCCTTATCCTTCCTCGCCCGCTGCGGCGCCGGTCAGCCCGGCCGGGTCCGGGGCGCCGAAGACGTCGGTCTTCAGCCAGCTAAAGAACCGCTCCCGGTCCCTGCTGATGACATCCCAGGCCACGTAGTAGTCGTTGTCACGCTGCGAGTAGCCCAGGGCGTAGGACGGGTGCGCGCCGCCGGGAACGTGCGCCACGTAGTCGACCGTCCACGACGGCAGCACGACTGCCTGCGCTCTGGGCGCCAGCTCATCCACGATCTCCTCGACCGTCACCACCGAACGGCGGGCCCCGAGCACCGCTTCCTTCTGCACCCCGGTAATCCCCCAGAGCTGTACGTTTCCCACCCGGTCGGCCTGCTGGGCGTGGATGACCGCCACGTCGGGCGTGAGCGCTGCGACCGCGGTGAGCTGCTCCCCGGTGAATGGGCAGGTGATCGCGCGGACCACGGGCTGGCCGTCCAGGCCGGGCAGGCCCTCGAGGCCGGTCCCGCCGTACCCGCGCAGCACCGCGAACGGCAGACCCGCGGCGCCGGCCACGTAGCGGTTCGCCATGCCCGCATGGCTGTGTTCCTCCAGTTGCAGCGGGCCTGGCCAGCCGTTCTCCACCGCGTCACGGAACCGGTGCAGCGAGCCGACGCCGGGATTGCCGCCCCAGGAGAAGATCAGCCTACTCGCGCACCCGGCCCCGATGAGCTGGTCGTAGATCACGTCCGGGGTCATCCGGATCAGCGTGAGGTCGCGGCGCTGCTGCCGGATCAGCTCATGCCCCGCCGCGAACGGTATGAGGTGCGTGAACCCCTCCATGGCCACCGAGTCACCGTCGTGGATGGCGGTGGCGACTGCTTCGGCGAGTGACACGATCCGCGCCATGCCCTTAGTGTCTCCTGACCCGATGAAGGCCGCTCACCGCGACAATCCTCTTCGTCCTTGGCCTCATCGTTCTTTGGCCGCAATCTGTACAAGCGTGCGAGATACGGACACTCTAGCCTCCAGCGCCGGCCCTCCGGTAGAGGGTCCCGGTCACCCGGAGGCGCTGCCTCAGCCCGCCTGACCCTCCTCGGCGAGGACGCGTGCGGCGACGGCGAACGCCCGGTTGGCCGCGGGGACGCCCGCGTACACGGCGGTGTGCAGGAGCACCTCGGAGATCTGCTCCGGGGTGAGCCCGTTGCGCAGGGCAGCCCGTAGATGCATCCCGAGTTCCTCGTCCTGCCGCAGCACCACGAGCGCGGTGAGCGTGATCATGCTGCGCTCCGCCCGGGACAGCCCCCCTCGCGACCAGATCTCCCCCCACGCATACCGCGTGATGAAGTCCTGAAAATCAGCGGTGACCGGCGTGGTATTGGCCACCGCCCGGTCCACATGAGCATCCCCCAGCACCTCCCGCCGCACCCTCATCCCCCGCGCCGCGCGTTCTGTGTCGTCCATGCTCTCTCCCGAGATCTCACCGCAGGTCGGGCACGAACATTACCCGGGCACCACCTCTCGCCTACCCAGGTGGCGGCCGTTGGGATGTGCCGCGAGCGTAGCGTGGCCTACGCTCATCGTCGGCCCCACGCGCCTCGGGACAAACCAGCCCCACCGCCACATCGTCCTGCCAAGCCGCGGCGCGCCCACCGGTCGGCGCCCCACCGGCCGGTCAGGAGTTCAGGTAAGCAAGCACAGCCAGCACGCGGCGGTTGTCGTCCTGGTCGGCTGCCAGCCCGAGCTTGGTGAAGATGCTGGTCGTGTGCTTGCTGACCGCCTTCTCGGTGATGAACAGACGTTGTGCGATCGCGGTGTTCGAGCGCCCCTCGGCCATCAGCTCAAGGACCTCGCGCTCCCGCCCGGACAGCCGGCTGATCGGCTCGTCCCGCGAGCGGCGGCCGAGCAGCTTGGTGACCACCTCGGGGTCCATGACCGTGCCGCCGCCGGCCACAGTGCGAATCGCGTCCACGAACTGGTCGTCGCTGAACACCCGGTCCTTGAGCAGGTAGCCGACCGCCCCCGCCTGGTCGGCGAGCAGCTCACGGGCGTACAACTGCTCGACATACTGCGACAGCAGCAGCACCGGGAGGCCCGGTACTTCCCGCCGGGCCGCGAGCGCGGCCTGCAGTCCGTCGTCGGCGAACGCCGGAGGCAGCCGGACATCCACCACGGCGATGTCCGGCCGGTGCTCGAGCAGCGCGCACAGCAGCCCCGGCGCGGAATCCACCGCTGCGGCGATCTCGAAGTCGTGCGCGGAGAGCAGCCTGGCGAGCCCGTCCCTCAGTAGGAACAGGTCTTCGGCGACAACAACGCGCACGGCACCTCCATGACAATCATGGTGGGACCTCCCGGCGGGCTGCTCACGGCCATGATGCCATCGAACGTGCCGAGCCGCCGCTCCACGCCCTGCAGCCCGGTCCCCTGCTCTGGGTCCGCGCCGCCGACCCCGTCGTCGGCCACCTCGATCCGCAGCATTCCCTCGGTGTACTGGATCCGGATTCCAGCATGGCGAGCGCCGGAATGCTTCACCGCGTTGGCCAGTGCCTCGGCGACGGCGAAGTAGCAGGCCGACTCGACCGGCGCGGCCGGGCGGCCGGGCAGGTCCACCTCCAGCGCGGTCGGCAGCGGGGTGTCCAGCACCAGCGCCTGCACCGCGTGGCCGAGGCCGCGGTCGGCCAGCACCGGCGGGCAGATGCCACGGATCAGGTCGCGCAGTTCGCTCAGGGCCCGGAGCGAGGTCTCCCGTGCCTCGGCGACCAGCGCCAGCGCGGCCTGCGGGCTGGTCGGGAGCACCCGCTCCACCGCCCGCAGGTTCATGCCGAGCGCGACCAGCCGGGCCTGCGCCCCGTCGTGCAGGTCCCGCTCGATCCGCCGCAGTTCGGCGGCGGCGGCGTCCACGGCGTGGCCGCGGGTCTCGGTGAGCCGCGCGACCCGGCCCGCCAGGTCGCCATCGGCCCCCGAGCCCATGCGCGTGCCGATCGTCCGGGGCACCAGCCACGCCCCGAATGCCAGGAACGCGCTCGCCTCCGCGCCGGCCACCAGCGCGCTCTGCCGCCCGTCGACGGTGACGAACCCATAAGGCACCCCGGGCCCGCTCGTCCCGGCCGACAGCGATTCCCAGTGCACCGCGAGCTGGAATCCCCGCAGCGCCAGCGCCACCAGCACGAAAGGCACCAGATCCGCGGCTGCCTTCGGCCACCAGATCGTGATGACCACCGCAGCGGCGACCGCCGCGACGGTCCACGGGCTCGCGCCGAACACCGACATGCCGATTGCCGTCGCGGGCGCCAGCGCGAGCCCCCAGCCGATCTCCCGTGCCCGGTGCTGCAGGTAAGGCATCAGCGGGCCCGCCCGCTGCCGCAGCCGCGCCAGCGACTGCGGCATCAGCCACAGGCCGACGGTGAGCATCAGCAGGGCCAGCGGAACCAGTAGCCAGCTTCGCATGAACCCGGCCGGGGGCTGCGACCTGCCGATGAGGACGGGGGGCGCCCCCGGCTTGAACGCGGCCCAGGTGCCGGGCGCGCCCAGCATGCCAGGGGCGGCGGTCACATTGCCGGGAAGCGGACTCAGGCCGGCACCCGGCTTGCCGGGACCGGCGAGCCAGCGGCCGGGCGCGCCGGGCTTCCCCGCGATCATGTACAGGTGCACCATCTTGGGAGGCGGCGGCAGCACCCGCCAGTCCACGATGGTCTTCTGGCTGGCCGGGCCCGCGCTCCCGGCGGCGCGGTACGTCACGGTCTTGCCGACCGAGGTGCGGTATGTCACGCCCTTGCCGACCGGGGGGCGGTATGACACGGCCTTGCCGACCTGAGTGCGGTATGACACGGCCTTGCCGCCCGTGGGCACCGCGGGGAAGCGAGGCGGGGGCGCCAGCACCTGGATGCTGAACGAAGGCATGGCGGTCCAGGCCACCATCCCCGGCGCGGACGCGGCCAGGACCAGGCCCCAGAGCCCGGCGCAGATCAGCGCGACCGGCAGCAGGCCGGCCGCGGCGCTGGGCCGCCGGATCGCGAGGACCGCCGCGACAGCGACCGCCGCGACCGTCCACACGGTCACCCCCAGCACCACCATGCCCAGCGCAGCCACGGGCACCAGCAGAGTGCCCCGGCCCAGGCGGCGCAGCACCCGGGACGTGATCCGCCATAGCAGCGTGATAAGCATCCACATACTGCCATGGTGGCCCCTGCCAGGTCCGATCCGCCATGGGGCGGCACCCAATCCTGGGTAGGCCTGGACCTACTTTTGCTGCCGCAAGGACCGCCGGGCATGCGCGGCCAGCGCCGCGTCGGTGAACGCCCCGGCCGAGCCGAGGTAGCCCGCCGGATCCAGGGCGGCGTCGATCTGGGCGCTGGTGATGCCCGCACCGTCCACCCAGCCGGCCAGTTCCGGCACGCCGAGCAGGGATTCGCGGAGCGTGCCGCCGACGGCGACGGCGTGCGCGCTGGCCCGGGCGACCAGGTCGTGAGAGGCGGCCCGGCCCAGGGCCGGGGCCAGCAGCCCGGCCACACGCTCGGCCAGCGGCAGCCCGCGGGTGGCATCGAGATTCGCCCGCATCCTGGCCGGGTCCACCACCAGGCCGCCGGTCAGGTCCACCGCCCAGGACGCCGCGGACCCGGTCACCCGGAGCACGTCGGCGAAGGGCTCCCACTCGGCGTGCCAGGCTCCGGCGGCCCGCTGCAGCTCCTGTTCGGCCGCGGCGGCCAAGGTGGCGACCAGGCCGGGCACCCTGCGGGTGCAGCCGAGGATGGCGATAGCGGCCACCGGGTTCTGCTTATGCGGCATCGCCGACGAGCCGCCCCGGCGCTCCCCGCCCGAGCCCGCGCCACCTTCCCGCACCTCAGCCACCTCGGACTGGGCCAAAAGCGTCACATCCCGGGCGATCTTCGCCAATGCCGCGCCCGCGACGGCGCAGGCGGCGGCCACCTCGACGATGCGCGACCGGTCGGTGTGCCAGGGCAGCACCGGCAGGGCCAGATCCAGTTCCGCGGCGAGCAGCCGGGCCACGGCGGGCCCGGCGTCGCCTAGCGACGCCAGCGTCCCTGCCGCGCCGCCGAACTGCACGGCCAGGCGCTGCGCCCGCACCCGCGTCACGGTCTCGCCCGCTTCGTCCAGGCCGGTCAGCCAGCCGGCCGCGGCCAGGCCGAAGGTGACAGGGACGGCCTGCTGCAGCAGCGTGCGGCCGATCATCAGGGTGTCCCGGTGGGCCGCGGCCAGCCCGGCGCAACCGTCGGCGGCGGCGGCCAGGTCCGCCGTCATCGCGTCCAGGGCGCCCCTGGCCAGAAGCATGGCCGCGGTGTCGATGATGTCCTGGCTGGTCGCGCCGCGGTGCACGGTGTCGGCTGCGTCGGGCGGTACGGCCTTGCGCAGCGCGGCGACCAGCGCGGGGACCGGGTTACCTGACAGCGCCGCCTGCCTGCCGAGCGCGCCGGCGTCGAAGCTTCCCGCCGCTGCCGCGGTCACCGCCGCGCCCGCGCCGGCCGGCGCAAGCCCGGCCCGCTCCAGCGCCCTGGCCAGCGCCGCCTCGGTGTCCAGCATGGCCCGCAGCCACGCCTGGCTGTCCGTCGCGGCGGCGCCCCGCGAGAACACCCCGTCAAAAAGCCCCGTGTCCTGTGCCACGGGCCGAACCTTAGGGCATCTCCCGTTGATCATCCAGCTTGCGGCGCAGACCCATGGGACACGCCCTAACGCGCGGGCGCGGACCGGGCCCCGGAACTGGCCGCGCGCACGGCGAGGCCGACCAGCAGGCCCGCCAGGAAACCGAACACGTGCGCCACGTAGGCCACGGCACCCCCGCCGCCGACACCGCCGACCGCGTAAAGCCACTGGAGCACGAACCACAGCCCGAGCACCAGCCAGGCGGGGATCTTCAGCGGGATGAAGAAAAGGAACGGCACCAGGCTCCAGACCCGCGCCCGCGGATAGAGCGCCAGATAGGCGCCGAGCACCCCGGCGATGGCCCCGGACGCGCCGACCAACGGCTCGACGGAGCCGGGATGCACGAACGCGAACCCGTACGCGGCCACGTACCCGCAGGCCACATAGAAGATCAGGTACGGGATCTTGCGGAATCTGTCCTCGACGTTGTTCCCGAAGACCAGCAGGAACAGCATGTTGCCGAGCAGGTGCAGCCAGCCCGCGTGCACGAACATCGCGGTGAACACCGACAGCAACGGATTCTTGTGATAGCTGGGCGGCCCGATCACGCAGGCCGGGCCGCGCTGGGTCAGCACCGCCCGGCCGGTCACCACCACGCGCAGCGGCCGATCCTTGACAAGTTCCCTGGGTATCGCGCCGTAGTGGTAGTCGAAGGCCTCCTGCCGGCACACTGTGGCTGCCTGCGGCAGGCTGCCCGGCAGCGTCCCCGGGGTGAGCAGCAGAATCACCACGTTGGCCGCGATCAGGCCGTAGGTGATCCAGGGGGTCCGGCGCAGCGGGTTGATGTCGTGAACCGGGATCACCATGGCCAAAGCCTGCCAGGCAAACGTGTTTCGCGCACGGTGCTAGCCCGGGGGGCGACCCCCCGGACCCCCCCACCGAGATCGCCACCTACAACAGGTTCGGGCTCGATGAGGGCCTGGTCCTCGACTTCGGCACCATCACGAGCCTGTTCGGGCCATCCCCCGGCGTCTGGGTGAACCTGGACAAGTCGCGGGCCGACATCGCCGCCTCCCAGGCCGGGCAGCCGATCGGAACGGGCGCGGTCAGCGGTCAGATCTGGCACATCTGGGCCTCGCTTGGCCTGTACGGCCAGTGCTACACCGCGGCCGGGCGCATCCTCGGCCACGGCCGCGGGCAGGGATCCGAATGCGTCCCTGTGACCACCCCACCGCGCACCGCCGCGCTGACGGTCGTGCCGGTGTCCAGCGCGCGGGCCCAACTGCCCGGCTACGCCGGGCTGGTCAACCCGCGCACCGCCTATGCCTATGCCAGCATCTCCAACGGGACCACTCACAGGGTGGTTCCGGTCCGGGTAGCGGGCCGTGCGTACATCGCGCTCCTGGCGCCGCCCGGGTGCCAGCTGACCCGGCTGAGCCTGTTCGACGCCAGCGGGCATTTGTTCGCCAACGTCGGCCGCTTCACACAGCCGATCCCAGGACTCCCCGAGCCAGCCGGCTCTTCGTAACCACGTGATCACATGCGGCGTAGGCGCAGGTCATCGCGGGAAAGTCGGTCGGCACAAAAAGAAACCTGTGCCCTATCGTCGTTATATGACTATGCGATCAGCGCCAGCCGGCGGACCTGGGCTCCCGCAGGAGCGCCGCCTCGTCACCGAGATCCCCGGGCCCATCTCCCGCGACCTGTTCACCCGGCGCCAGGCCGCCGTTGCCCGCGGGGTCAGCCACGTGCTGCCGGTGTTCATCACCGCCGCCGGAGGCGGCGTGCTGGTGGACGCGGACGGCAACTCCCTGATCGACTTCGCCTCCGGCATCGCCGTGACCTCGGTGGGGAACAGCACGCCACGCCTGGTCGAGCAGGTGCAGCGCCAGGCCGGCCAGTTCACCCACACCTGCTTCATGGTCACGCCGTACGAGGGTTACGTGGCCGTGTGCGAGAAACTGGCCGAGCACACCCCCGGCAGCCACGACAAACGCTCCGCGCTGTTCAACAGCGGCGCGGAAGCCGTGGAGAACGCGGTCAAGATCGCCCGGCACGCCACCGGGAGGCAGGCGGTCGTGGCCTTCGACCACGCCTACCACGGCCGGACCAACCTCACCATGGCGCTGACCGCCAAGAACATGCCCTACAAGGACAAGTTCGGCCCGTTCGCCGGCGAGATCTACCGGGTGCCCATGGCCTACCCGCTGCGCTGGCCCGGTGGCCCGGACCAGTGCGCCAAGGACGCCCTCGACGTGATCACCAGCCTGATCCACACCCAGGTGGGTGAGGACAACGTGGCCGCGGTGATCATCGAGCCGATCCAGGGCGAGGGCGGGTTCATCGTCCCGCCGCCCGGGTTCCTGCCGGGGCTGGCGGAGTTCTGCGCCAGGCACGGCATCGTGCTCATCGCCGACGAGATCCAGAGTGGCTTTTGCCGGACCGGCGACTGGTTCGGCTGCGACCACGAGGGCGTCGTGCCCGACCTGGTCACCACGGCTAAGGGCATCGCCGGCGGGCTGCCGCTGGCCGCGGTGACCGGCCGGGCCGAGATCATGGACTCGGTGCACGCCGGCGGGCTGGGCGGGACCTACGGCGGCAACCCCGTCGCCTGTGCCGCCGCCCTCGGCGCGATCGAGACGATGGAGGCCGAGGACCTGGCCGGGCGGGCCCGCCGGATCGGCGAGATCATGGTGCCCCGGCTGCGCAAGCTGGCCGACACCTACCCGGTCGTCGCGGACGTGCGCGGGCGCGGCGCGATGATCGCCATCGAGCTTGCCGAGCCGGGCACCCTCACCCCGGACCCGGGCCTCACCGGGCAGCTGGCCAAGGCCTGCCACGCCGCCGGGCTGGTCGTGCTCACCTGCGGCACGTTCGGCAACGTGCTCCGGTTCCTGCCGCCGCTGGTCATCGGCGAGAACCTGCTCGAGGAGGGCCTGTCGATCCTGGAGGACGCCTTCGGGCAGGTCAGTTCGTAACGGAGACGTTGCCGGATCCGTCGCTGACCGTGATCACGTGGGCGGATCCCGTGGTGATGGGCACGCTCACGATGCGGTTGCCGGAGTTCGTGCTGCCGTTGACCTGGTAGTGCGTCGGGCCCCGCGGGAGCACCACGCTGATGTTGCCGGATGAGTCGCTCACCCGGACCCGCGTGGGGACCTTGCTGAAGGTCAGGGCGATGTTCCCGGAGCCGTCGGAGACCACCACGTCCAGGCTGGCCAGGCTGTCGATGGTGATGTTGCCGGAACTGGCCCTGAGCGTGACCCGCGGCCCGGACAGTGCGCTGCCGGTGACGTTCCCGGATCCGGACTGCAGGCTGACGGCGCCGGACAGCCGGTTCGCCTGCACGTCGCCGGACCCGGATCCGACGCTGACCGGCCCGGTCAGGCCGCGCAGCGTCAGGTTGCCGGAGCCGTTGGACAGGATGGCACGCTTGCCCGCGGGCAGGACGGCCCGGAAGCTGAACGAGCAGTCGCCGATGAAGAAGTGGCACCGCGGCGACACGATCACCCCGGACGGGGTAGTGCGCCAGGTCACGGTGGAGCGGACCAGCGAATAACGCGCCTTCCCCGTCAGCCGGAGCGTGCTGCCCGGCGCCTGGGTGACCTGCACGTCCGCAGCGCTGGTCGAGAGGCTGACCGTGCTGCCGTGCACCGGCACCGCCAGCCACACCGGGTAACTGCCCAGCCCGGCGTAGGCGACCTCGGTGAGCCCGATCCACGCGATGAGGGCAAGGGCGATCGGGACACCCAGGAGCAGCGCCAGGCGCCTGCCCCTCGTCATCGGCAACGGCGTGCTCATGCTCCGTCAGCTCCCAGGTAGCGCAGCACGGCGAGGACCCGCCGGTGGTCACGGTCGGCGGGCGCCAGGCCGAGCTTGGCGAAAATGTTGTTGATGTGCTTCTCCACCGCGCCGTCGCTGACCACGAGTTCCGCCGCGATCGCCGCGTTGGACAGGCCCTCGGCCATCAGGCCGAGCACATCCAGTTCGCGAGGTGTGAGCGCCGCCAGCGGATGACGGCTGCGGGCGAGCAACTGCGCGACGACCTCGGGGTCCAGCGCGCTGCCCTGCGCCGCCACCCGGTCCAGCGCGTCGAGGAACTCGGTCAGGTCGGCGACCCGGTCCTTGAGCAGGTAACCAACGCCCTGCGGCCGGTCGGAAAGCAGTTCGGTGGCGTACCGCTCCTCCACGTACTGGGAAAGCACAAGCACCCCGACCGCGGGCCAGGTGCTGCGCACCACCAGCGCAGCGCGCAGGCCCTCGTCGGTGAACGTCGGCGGCATCCGCACGTCGACCACCACCACGTCGGGCTGGTGCTCGCCGACCTGCCGGAGGAACTCCTCCGCCTCGCTGGCCGCGGCCACGACGTCGTGACCCGCCTCCGCGAGCAGCCGGGTCAGGCCCTCACGCAGCAGCACCGAATCCTCCGCGATCACGACCCGCACGGCAGCGTCACCTCCAGCGTGGTCGGGCCGCCCGCGGGACTTGTCACCCGGAACTGGCCATCCACGCCCGCGACGCGAGCTGCGAGGCCAGACAGGCCCTGCCCCGCGGGATCCGCCCCGCCCGCGCCGTCATCGGTGATCTCCACCGACAACTGGTCGCCGACTCCGACCACGAGGATCCGGGCATGGTGCGCGTGGGCGTGCTTGGCGATGTTGGTGAGCGCCTCGGCCACCACGAAGTAGGCGATCGCCTCGATCGCGGCCGGCGGGCGGGCCGGCAACTCCACCGACACGGTCACCGGCACGGGGGACAGCGCTGCCAGCCCGGACAGGGCGGCGTCCAGGCCGCGGTCGGACAGCACCGGCGGGTGCACGCCGCGGACCAGGTTACGCAGTTCCGCCAGCGCCTCCTTGGCCTGCTCGTGAGCCTGGCTGACGATCTCGGCGGCCGCCTCGGGGTCGGTGCCGAACTTGGCCTTGGCCCGGCCGAGTTCCATCGCCAGCGACACCAGCCGCTGTTGGGCGCCATCGTGCAGATCCCGCTCGATGCGCATCCGCTCCATCTCGGCCGCATCCATGACCTTGGCCCGGCTGGTCTCCAGCTCGCCGATCCTGGCGGTCAGTTCTTCCCGGCCGGAACCGAGCAGCCCTCTGGCCACCGCCGCGTCCACCGCGGCCATCCCGCGGGTTAGCGCAGGCGACACCAGCAGCAGCACCAGGCCCGCCAGCACGGCGGCGGTCCGCGCTCCGGGATAGCGGATCAGGTGCCCGGCGATATGGGCGCCGCCACCAGGCAGCGCCCAGACGTAGGCCGGCGCGGTGATCAGCGCCAGGCCCGTCGACCAGACCACGGTGACCAGCACGAACTGCAGCGTGCTGAGCGGGAACCTGATCAGCCCGTACAGCGCGTCGCGCCAGGCCGCCGCGGAGGTCAGCGGTGCCAAAATCCGGCGCAGCCAGCTCCCGGCGCCCGGCAGCGGTGCGGCCGGGATGTCCGTGCCAAGCAGCAGCGCGAACCTGCCTCGCTCGGCACGCCCCATCCACAGGCACGCCCAGAGCGTGCCCGCCAGCACCGGAACGCCGGCCAGGAAGACCGGTATCAGGGCGATCCCGGTGGCCAGGCCGGTGAGTATCACCGTGAAGGTCACCAGCCCGACGCCGAATCCCGCGATCAGGTGGACGAAGGCGAGCCAGGTCCTGGCCGAGACGAGCGCGCGCAGCACCGACACCGGACCGCCCCGCCGGCTGTCGGCCACCGCGGCCCGGGGCGCTCCCCTGCCAGCAACGTCTTGACTCACGGAAACACCCTAGGCGGGCCGACGGCACGCACCCATCCCGCTGTCCCCCGGGTCGGGGGTGAGGCCAGCCCCACCCCGGATCGGGCAGCCTGCCGGATGTCGCCGCACGAGCCAGCCCAGAAGGCTTGGCAGCGTCCCCTCAACGACGGACAAGACCCAGTGAGGCTCCCATGAAACGCCCGTCCGCACTGCTGTACGGCCCAGAACCCGTCTCCCCGTCGCCCCCCCGCCGGACGTCAGCCCCGATGGTAGAACGTGTCGCCGCCTGGAGCGCCAGGCACCGCAAGACCGCGCTGTTCGGCTGGCTGTTGCTGGTCGCCGGCGCCGTGATGGTCGGCAGCATGCTCGGCACCAAGAACCTGAACAGCTATGACCCCGGCCAGGCGGGCCGGGCCGAGCGGGTACTGAGCCGGCCCGGCGTGGTCCAGCCCGCCTCAGAAACCGTCCTGATCCAGGCCAGGAGCGGCACCGGCACCGTGGCCTCCGACCCGGAGATCCGCCGGGCCATCAGGCAGGTGACCGCGGCCCTGGGCGCCATGCCCAAGGTCGCCACCGGCATCGAGTCGCCGCTGGCCCCGGGCGGCGCCAAGCTGATCTCGCGGGACGGCCACTCCGCGCTGATCATGTTCAACGTCGCGGGCAACCCGGACAACGCCGATCAGACGGTCGTTGCCGCGGAGCGCGCCGTCGCCGCCGTCCAGGCCGCCCATCCGGGCCTGCGGGTGGCCGAGTCCGGCCAGGCCAGCGTGGACCGGACCATCAACGACATCATCAGCTCCGACTTCCGCCGCGCCGAGGTCACCTCGGTGCCGATCACGCTGGTGCTGCTGCTCGGCGTGTTCGGCGCGCTGATCGCCGCGGGCATACCGCTGCTGCTCGCCGGCACCTCGGTGGCCGCCGCTATCTCGCTGCTCGCGATCCCCAGCCGCTGGCTGCCCGTGGGCGGCACCACGTCGTCGGTCGTGCTGCTGGTCGGCATGGCCGTGGGCGTCGACTACTCGCTGTTCTACCTGCGCAGGGAGCGGGAGGAACGGGCCGCGGGCGCCGACACCTACACGGCGGTGCGCAGGGCCGCGGCTACCTCCGGCCGTGCCATCGTGGTGTCCGGCCTGACCGTGATGATCTCGCTGGCCGGGCTGTTCCTGACCGGCATCGACGTCTTCTCCGGGCTGGCCGTGGGCACCATCATGGTGGTCGGCATCACCGTGCTCGGCTCACTGACCGCGCTCCCGGCGGCGCTGTCGCTGCTTGGCCCCTGGGTGGACCGGGGCAGGATCCCGTTCCTGGGGCGCCGGCGCACCGCGGCACGCCCGTCCCGGGTGTGGGCGGCCCTGGCCCGCCGCGTGGTGGCCAAGCCGGTCCTGTTCGGCGGCGTCGCCGCGCTGGCGCTCGCCGCCCTGGCCGTGCCCGCGCTCAGCATGCGGCTGGCCGACCCCGGCTTCCACGACCTGCCGACGAACATCCCGGTGGTGCAGAACCTGCTGGCCACCCAGCGGGCATTCCCCGGTGGCCCGTCACCCGCCGAGGTCGTCGTCACCGGCGACAACCTCACCGGCCCGGCGGTGCGGCATGCCATCACGGCCCTGCAGGGGCGGGCCGCGGCGGGCACGCTGCTGCGCGAACCGGTCACCACCGCACTGCTCGACCACAACCAGGTGATGGTGATCTCGGTGCCGCTGGCCGGGGGCGGCACGGACGCCACCTCCAACCGGGCCCTGGCGCAACTGCGCGACCAGGCGCTGCCCGCCACGCTTGGCCGGGTCAGCGGCATCGGCTACGCGGTGACCGGCATGACGGCGGGCAACCACGACTTCGACACCAAGCTCACCTCCACCATGCCGCTGGTCTTCGTGTTCGTCCTCGGCCTGGCGTTCCTGGTGCTGATGGTCAGCTTCCGGTCGGTGTTCATCCCATTGACGTCCATCGCGCTGAACCTGCTGTCCATCGGCGCCGCCTACGGGGTGCTCACCCTGATCTTCCAGGACGGCCACCTCCACGGGCCGCTGGGGTTCAGCCCGTACGGCGGGATCGTGCCGTGGATACCACTGTTCATGTTCGTGCTGCTGTTCGGGCTGAGCATGGACTACCACGTGTTCATCCTGAGCCGCATCCGCGAACTGCGGCTGCGGGGCATGCCCACGCGGGAGGCGATCACCACCGGCATCGGCATCAGCGCGGGCGTGGTGACCAGCGCCGCGGTGATCATGGTGGCGGTGTTCTCGATCTTCGCCACGCTCTCGGTGATCGAGTTCAAGATGATCGGCATCGGCCTGGCCACCGCGATCCTCATCGACGCCACCGTGGTGCGCGGGGTGCTGATGCCGGCCGCCATGTCGCTGCTCGGCGAGCGCAACTGGTATCTGCCCCGCTGGCTGGCCTGGCTGCCCGGCGGCCGGGGCCGCCACGCCGCTGCGGAGGTGACCGGGGTCAGGTAACCAGGGAGCACACCTGGCACCGGACCGGGGCGCAGGTGCGTACGGCGGCCGCCGCGCGCACCTGCGCCTCAACCGTGGTCTTGACTGCGACTCAAGCAGTTGGCTGCACTCGGTGGACTGGCTGAACCTCGGCGACTCCTACCACCCGACGACTTCCGGGCAGTCCTGCGGGTACTACCCGGTGTTCAGCGCGGCAGCCTGACCACCACCGCATGACGTGCGCAGGCCCCGGGGCTCCCCGGGGGCCTGCCGCGCGGTACGGACTACTTGTTGACCGGGAAGCCGAGGTTGACCCCGCCGTGGCTGGGGTCCAGCCACCGCGAGGTGACCGCCTTGCCCCTGGTATAGAAGTGGATCCCCTCGGTGCCGTAGACGTGGGTGTCCCCGAACAGGGACGACTTCCACCCGCCGAAGGAGTAGTAGGCCATCGGCACCGGGATCGGCACGTTGACGCCGACCATGCCGACCTCCACCTCGGACACGAACCGGCGGGCCGCTCCACCGTCGTTGGTGTAGATCGCCACCCCGTTGCCGTAGGGGTTCTCGCTGACCAGCCGCAGCGCGTCGGCGTAACTGGGGACCCGCACCACAGAGAGCACCGGCCCGAAGATCTCGTCGCGGTAGGCGCTCATCTCCGGCGTGACGTGGTCGAGCACGCTCGGCCCGAGCCAGAAGCCATCGGCGTCGCCGCCGATGATCGGGTGCATCCGGCCGTCCACGGCCAGGGTGGCACCCTCCTTCACACCGGTGTCCAGGTAGAAGGCGACCTTGTCGCGGTGCGGGGCGGTGACCAGCGGGCCCATCTCGGACCGTTCATCGGTGCCCGGGCCGACCCGCAGCCCATGCACCCGGTGATCGGCGGCGAGTCCGGCGGCTTCTGGCTCGGCCCGAGCGTCCTCGACCACGTCACACCGGAGATGAACTGCTACCGCGACGAGATCTTCGGCCCGGTGCTGTCGGTGGTCCGGGTGCCCTCGCCGGACTCGGCGCTCGACCTGGTGAACGCGAACCCGTACGGCAACGGCGTGGCGGTCTTCACCACCGGCGGCGGCGCGGCCCGGCGGTTCGTCCACGAGGTGACGGTCGGCATGGTCGGCGTCAACGTGCCGATCCCGGTGCCGATGGCCTACTACTCGTTCGGCGGCTGGAAGTCGTCGCTGTTCGGCGACACGCACATGCACGGAACCGAAGGGGTGCACTTCTACACCCGGGGCAAG
>DASXKD010000276.1:0-4976 GCA_036497045.1 Streptosporangiaceae bacterium
ACCCCGAACCGGTCCGCGACCTGCTCGGCCAGCTGGCCCGGGCCCGCCTCGGTGCCGCGGATGAACTCCACGATTTCGGGGCGCAGTTTCACCGGCCCGCGGCGGCCGCGCCGCTCGTCGAGCAGCCCCGACATGCCCGCCTGCCAGAACGACGCCAGCACCAGATAGAACGCCGCGCGCGAATAGCCGTGCGCTGCGGCGGCGTCGGTGACCGGCTGCCCGTCGACGAGGTGCTGGCGCAGCATCTCGTACTTCACCTGGACCTTGTCCGCGGCCAGGAAGAACTCGCCGCCCGCGGTAAACAACGGCGCGTGGACCGCCGCGGGGTGCGCGTGCAGCAGTCCCGCCTCGGTCAGCTCCCGCAGCCGGCTCGCCTCGCTCACAACGGCCACCTCCTGGCCAGCAGGCTAGAGGCAACCCGCCCTGTCGTCTAGCATTTACCGCCGCATGTCGCACTATGAACTTCACGGGCATCACTATTAGTGCTTGCGGGGCGAATAGAAGCAGCGTCCAGCGGCGACATGGCCTAGACATGCGGTGTTCAATACTAGACATCGAGACGGCTCCGGACAGGCGAGCGCCGCAACCGGCGACGGTGGTCAGGATGGACATACAGCCCGGGAACCGGCTCAGCCGGTGACAGCGTGACCGTCAGCTGCAGCTTTGCGTTCCGTTGGTGTCCCTCAAAGGCGATTCCTACCGGCTCAAGGACCGCGACCTCGGCCGCGTCCCCCGGCCAGCCGCAGAGGAATGAGCCCGCCATGACCCCGTCGCGTAACGATGACCGTAACGATAGCGCCGCCTGCCCGGCCTGCGGCCAGCTGTTCACCCCGGCCGGCCGGCGCCGCTGGTGCTCCGATGCCTGCCGTCAGGCCGCCTGGCGGCGCCGTCACCCCGCCCCCGGCCCAGCCGCCGCCCGGCTCACCACGCCGCCGCCGGCGGCCCGGGACGCCACCATCTACCAGTGTCCTTACTGCGACCAGCGCTACCTCGGCCAGCAGCGATGCGACGACTGCGGAACATTCTGCCGCCGCATCGGGCCCGGCGGGCCATGCCCGCACTGCGACGAGCCCGTCGCCATCAATGACCTCATAACCGTCGCCTAGCCAAGCCAGGAGGGTCAGTTTTCAGATGCCGCAGGTGGGTCAAATTTCGGATGCCGTTGACAGCATCACCGCCCGGTCGCCGAACCTGCGGCTCAGCACGGATTCTTCGATGATGACGGACAACTCCAGTGGCGGATCCCGGGTGAGTACTTGCTGGCGCATTAGCCTGGTCTCCGCCCAACGGTCGATCTCGCCGGGCGGGCCAGGAAACATCTCCCGCCACAGTTGGCGCACCGCCCGGGCGTAATCAGGCGTCTGGAGGAGCCCGGGAATAACCTGCGGTTCCCAGTTCCAGACCGACTCGGCTTCGGCCTCGGCCGAGACATATGGCGCGACTTGGGGGAACCTGGCCGCTGCCTTCTGCGGCGGGCCTTTCTGTTTCGACTCCCGGGCAAGGGCGAGCAGTTCATCGCGATAGCTATCGTCCACGCCGTAGAGGGCGAGGAGCTTGCGCAAGTCGGTCTGCTTCACGCCGATGCGATGTAGTTCTATGCGGCTCAGCTTCGAACCAGACCAGCCAAGGCGCTCGGACGCCTCTTCACCGGTGAGGCCCGCGTGCTCACGCAGGCGCCTTAGCTCTGCTGCGAGCCGGCGACTGCCAACGGAAGTGCCCTGCTCAGGCACGCACCTGGCCTCCTCTTCGGTCTCTGGGGACCCCGGGAGGGTGTGACTTCATAGCAGCGTAGTGCCTGGAGTGGCCTGCGGTGAAGGCCCGGTGGGCCAACTGCACAGGGATCTGCACTGCAGTTTGCACTTTTGCCCATTGCATACAGGGAATCGCTGTCGTTCAATGGAGTTGCGGCCAGTAATAAGCAGGGGGCCACATGATCGCCAAGGGGCAAGGGCGGAGAGTGTCACCGCTTTTTGCCCCGGCCGGGCCACCGGCCCATCGCATCGGCCCCGCCCCCGTCATTGCGCCAGAGCCAGGACCCCGCTACCGCGCGCGAGGCCCGCCCGGGAAGCCCCAGTCAAGATCGCGATGCAGTGATGTCGCAGGGCGGCCACCATTCCGTCCCGGACATGCTGCTGGGCCAGCGGTCGGACCCCGCCAGCCCAGCGGAAACCAAGCTCCCCATCCTGAACCAGCAGACCAAGGAGACTTGATAATGATCAGGATTACTCTTAACGGCGCTAGACGCAAGGGCCCTACGGGCCGTTTCACCTGCGGAATCACCCCCAGCATCGGGAAGGGGTCCGCTCTGGCCGCGAATGAGGTGGCCCGATGATCGCTCCCCTTCTGGCGATCGGGGCAGCAGCCGTCGGCCCTGTGATCAGCTGGCGGGCCACCAGGTCCCGGGCCAGGGCGGAGATGCGCCGGCAACTGGCCCGGGCCCGTACGGACATGCACAGGGAAGTCATTCACTGGCAGGAGGCGGCGGCCCGCGCGAATACCGAGGCGGCACGGATTGCCCGTGAGGCGGATGCCTAC
Organism: Streptosporangiaceae bacterium; assembly: GCA_036497045.1. Taxonomy (GTDB): domain Bacteria; phylum Actinomycetota; class Actinomycetes; order Streptosporangiales; family Streptosporangiaceae; genus DASXKD01. The sequence goes on from DASXKD010000276.1 coordinate 2,536, forward strand.
AAGGCCGGCCATAAGAGCGGCCGCGAAGATGTCATTTCGATCATGCCGCTGATTGTGGCGGCACAGCAACGGCCCGCGGACGAGGCACGCGCTAGCGGGGACGAGAGGTAGCGGAGAGCTCCCTGCCGGTGGCCGGAAAGCCGGCGGGGAGCCATGCGAAGGGGCCGCACAGCGCTGTGCAGGGCCCCATCTGCTACTTGGCGAAGAAGTGCAGGCCGATCCAGGCCCACGCGACCAGCATGCCCACCCGCCCGGTCCGGCTGCGCATGGCCCGGGTGAGCAGGTCCCCGAGGGAGGGGATCGGGGCGCGGGTCCTGGTCGCCAGCACCTGCAGCAGCACGAGCCCCGCCGCGACCAGCAGGTACCCGGCGATCGTCACCTCGTGGCTGATCATCGTTCCACCAGGTACCAGCCGAGGGCGAGCCAGGCGAGCAGGAGTACCGAGCGGCCGGGCGAGGTGGCCAGCAGCGGGTCGGTCAGGGTGCTGACCGTCGGGTGGGCGTAGGAGTCCGTGGTGAGGGACGGCTGCTGGAGCAGGGCACCGAGTTCCCACAGGCAGCCCGCGACGAGCACTACGACCCAGGCGAGCGTGGCGGCCACCGGCAGCCGCCCGCCGGCCGGGCGGTCCCGGAGCGGGCCGTGCCAGCCGATCACCACCACGATCGTGCCGAGGCCGATGATGCCCGCCGTCGCGGGCCAGGAGTAGCGGCTGAACGAGCCCACCACCCCGGCGTAGACAGCGCCACCGGTCAGTAGCGCGCTCAGGATCAGAAGCCGGCGACGGCCGCCGGGCCGGCGGGCCGGCCGGGCCACGGGAGGGCTCTCTGATCCGGGGTGGCGCAGCGCGCGGCGGCCCGCGTCCCAGGCCAGCCCCGCCGCCACGATGAGCATCAGCACACCGTCCAACGGCTTGCCAGAGATGGCGGTGAAGTATGCGATGGCGAGCAGCACCCAGACGACCGGCGCGCGCAGCCCGGCCAGGGCGGCCCGGGCCCGCCCGGGCGGCCTGGCCGGGACGACCACCTCGGCGCATCCGGCGGACGCACCTCCGCTGCCGGTGCCCCGATTCTGGGCAGACCGGCCCTCCGGGCCCGGGGCAGCGCGGCTCACCTGCACAAGCTAGCGCCGCGGAGACGGCCGCGAAAGTCCCGGGGGAGCAGGGCCTGCCTGTGGGCTGGCAGTTGCCGGGGACGTATCGTTACGCCGGATCTTTCGCACGGTGCGTGGCAGCAGCGCGTGCGGGAGACAGGGCCCGTTGCACGGTGCGTGGCAGCAGCGTGTGGGGAGACAGGGCCCGTTGCACGGTGCGCAGCGGCAGCGGGCGCGGAAAGGGGAACACGAGCCGTGACCAGCACAGTCGTGGTCATCGACGGGAAGTCGCTGAGCTGCACCACGCTGGCGGCGGTGGCGCGCCAGCAGGCGAGCGTGGCCGTCGGTGAGCCGGCCGTGGCCGCGGCGCGGGCGGCCTGGCTGACCGCGCAGGAACTGGCCGCGCACCAGCCGGTGTACGGCAGGAACACCGGAGTGGGCGCCAATCACGTGGTCGCCCTGAGCGAGCATGACCGGGCCGGGCACGGGATCCGGCTGCTGCGCAGCCACGCCGCGGGCACCGGGCCACTGCGGCCGCCCGAGGTGGCCCGCGCCATGCTCGTGGTGCGGCTCAACCAGCTCGGGGCGGGCGGCTCGGGCGTGGATCCGGCGCTGCTGCCCGTCCTGGCCGACGCGATCAACCGCGGCTTCACCCCGCCGGTCCCGCTCTACGGGGCGATCGGCACCGGCGACCTCACCGCACTCGCCTCCACCGGGCTGTGCCTGCTCGGCGAGCGCGCCTGGCAGGGCGGCACCGGCCCGCCGCCGCAGTTCAGCATCCACGCCAGCGAGGCGCTCGGGTTCATCAGCAGCAGCGCGGCCACCCTGGGCGACGGCGCGTTGGCCTGCCACGACCTGGCCGCCCTGCTGCGGGCCGCCGTCCCGGTGGCGGCGCTGTCGCTGCTCGCGGTGCACGGCTCGGCCGAGCCGTACGCCGAGGCGGTGCACCTGGCCCGGCCGCATCCGGGCCAGCAGCGGGTCGCGGCGAGCATCCGGGCGCTGCTCGCGGCGGGCCCGGTCACCGCGGCACGGGTGCAGGACCCCTACGGGTACCGGGCGTTCCCCCAGGTCCACGGCCCCGCGCTGGACTCGGTCGAGCATGCCACGGGCGTACTTGAGGCCGAGCTCAACGGCAGTGCCGAGAATCCGCTGATCGACGTGGCCGGGCACGCGGCATGGCATAACGGGAACTTCCACGCCGCCTACGTGGGCCTCGCACTCGACGCCATCCGCGCGGCGTTTTTCCAAACCGCGGCGCTGTCGGTGGCCCGGCTTGGCACGCTGATGGAACCCTCGTTCACCAGCCTGAACGCCTTCCTCGCGGAGGACCGGGCCAGCTCGGGCGTGATGAT
>DASXKD010000277.1:0-2311 GCA_036497045.1 Streptosporangiaceae bacterium
GCCCTGATCGAGGCGTCGCCCGACACACCCGCGGTGGCCGGCGGCGGTTGCCTTGCCCTGAACGAGGCGTCGCCCGACTCATGGTTGTGAGATCGCTACGGCTGGAACCGTAGCGATCTCACAACCCTGATCGCCGGGGGCGGTCGCGCTGGCGTGAGAATTTGGCGGGGGGCTGCGGGTGGCCGGCTGGCGCGGGCCGCTGCCGTCTTGTGGCTGGGGCGGGAGCCCGGGTGCGGGGTGGGCGGGGCTGGGCCCCGGCTGTGCCGGGGCGCCTGTCGCGGGCCGGGTCCCGCGGGACGGGCGGGGCTGGCAGGATGGGTGCGGGCTGCCCGTGACGCCAGCGATTTCCTGGGATGCTAGCCCGTTCACAACCCTGGCTGCGGGACCTTGACCTGAGGGTCGCCTCTTGCCGCCTTATAAGCGCGACGGTCAACATTCGCGGCCTTCGAGCCTGCAAAGACCGGGGTCCCCGGGCAGCCCGCCTGGATAACCCGCTTGCAAGCACAGGAGGCCCCGGTGGGCAATGCGAGGGCGCGGAAGATACCCGCGCGGCTTGTGGAAGACGAGGAATACCAGCTGCGGCACGAGAGAGTCGCCGGGATCGACATCGCGAAGGCGAAGGCGGACGTGTGCACCCGGCTGCCCCCGGCCCGTGAGGGCGGCCGGCGCGCGTCGCGGACCGAGGAGGTCCCCGCGACCGCCAGGGAGGTCACGGCGCTGGCGGAGCGGCTGCTCGCCGACCGGGTCGAGCTCGTGGTCATGGAGTCCACGAGCGATTACTGGCGGATCTGGTTTTACCTGCTCGAGGCGGCCGGGCTGGCCGTGCAGCTGGTCAACCCGGCCCACGCCCGGCAGCTCGCGGGCCGGCCGAAGACCGACCGGCTGGACGCCCAGTGGATCGCCCGGCTGGGCGAGATGGGCCTGCTGCGCCCCTCGTTCGTGCCCCCGCCGGAGATCCGCGCGCTGAGGGACCTGACCCGGACCCGGCTGCAGCTGGTCCGCGACCGCACCCGCGAGTGGCAGCGGCTGGAAAAGCTGCTGGAAGGCGCCCTGGTCAAGCTGTCGTCAGTGCTGTCCTCGCTGGCCAGGACCAAGTCTGCCCGGGCGGTCCTGGAAGCGCTCGCCGCCGGCGAGTCCGACCCGCGGGCGCTGGCCGCGCTGGCCGCCGGCCAGGTCAAGGGCGGCCGCGCCGCCGTCGAGCGGTCCCTGGAAGGCATGCAGGTCCAGGACCACCACCGCCGGCTGATCCGGCTCCACCTGGACCGCATCACGTTCCTGGACCGGTCGGCCGCCGCGCTGGAAGACGAGATCGGGGCCGCCCTGGACACGATCCCGGCCGCCTGGGGCATCAGCGCGGACGGCGTCCCGTCCCCGGACCCCGGGCCGGGCCCCGCGGTGCTGGCCGCAGCGGACCGGCTCGCGGAGATCCCCGGCGTCAGCCGCCAGCTCGCCATGGCCATCATCGCCGAGACCGGCCTGGACATGACCCGGTTCCCCACCCCCGCCCACCTCGTGTCCTGGGCCGGGCTCGCCCCCGTCGCCCGCCAGTCCGGCCCCCGGTCCCGCAAGCCGAAAAAAGGACAAGGCGACGCCTACCTGCGCGGCTACTGCACCCAGGCCGCCACCGGCGCTGCCCGCACCAGCACCTTCCTCGGCGAACGAGTCAGCCGCCTGTCCAGGCGCCTCGGCCCGAACAAGGCAAAATGCGCCGTCGCCCGCTCCATCCTCATCATCATCTGGCACCTGCTCGCCGACCCCGCCGCCCGGTTCACCGACCTCGGCCCCGACTGGAACACCCGCAAAGGCAACCGCGACCGCAAGATCCGCGCCCACCTCCGCCAGCTCCAGGCCCTCGGCCTCACCGTCGAAATCACCGGCACCGCCGCCTAACCCAAAACCCGCCCGCCAGGCCCGCAGCCCACACCGCCGCGGGCCCTTAACCCATGCCCGCGTTTGGTGGTGGATTCTCACGGTCACCATCGAGCCTGCCTGCTGGCCGGCCCGGCTAGGTGAGCTCGACTAGGGGGAAGCCGCGGTGGCGGCGCGGGGGAATGAGGAAATTCTGCCGCCGGGTCGCGGTGATAAAGCGTTCCAGGCCATTGTCGCTCGGGGCCACCCCGTACTTCTGCTGCAGGTCCAGCGAGGCCTGGCTGACGCGCATCGTACGGAAGAAGTCGGCCGACGGCACGAAGGCGGTGAATTGGAGTTTGGGCGTGAGCGCGCCGCCTGGGACATCCATGGTGTCGAGCCCTGGCCCGTCCATGCGGATGTGCACCGGCGTTCCGTCGGCCGCCCGGGACGAGCGCTGGAG
>DASXKD010000278.1:0-5711 GCA_036497045.1 Streptosporangiaceae bacterium
GGGGCCGAAGGTGTAGTCGCTGACCGTGCCGCCGTCGACGGACCAGCTCAGCCGCATCTCCGCGGTGGGTGAGACGTTGCCGTCCAGGCTGGTGAACGCGACGATGTTGCGGCTGGTGGTGCCGTCGTTGATGGTCACCGACACGCCCATCGAGTGGTAGGGGCCGGTTCCCCCGCTCAGCGTCAGCCCGGGAGAGCCGCAGGCCTGCTGCGGCGTGGGAATCGCGGACGCCGCCGAGGGTGCCAGGGCCGACACAGCTGCGAACGCCGGGACGGCCAGGGCGACGGCGGCGGTGGCGGCGGTGGCGAGGATCGCGGCCTTAGCCCGGCGCCGGGCGGGTGCGTGGCTGGTGGGTGGTGTGCTGGTCATGGTGGTGTCCTTTCTGTTTGCGGCCGGGGTGGCCGTGTTCTAGCTGGTGGAGATGCGGTGATGGGGGGAGGCGGGTGCGCGCTTACCCGGTGCTCAGCTACTGAGCTGGTCTGTGAGCTGGCTCATGGGGAAGTGGCCGGTGCGGTGTTAGGCGAGGACGAACGGGGGGCTGCGGATGATCGAGGCGATCTGGGCGCCCTGGCTGACCAGGGAGGCCACGCACTGCAACGTGTGGCCGGCCAGGGGGCCGCCGGGGCCGCCGCCGGGGACGGGGACGGGGAAGGTTTGGGTGCACTGGTAGTCGGGCCCGGCGCCGCTGCGCTGCCACCCGTGGGCGGCGTCGAAGGCCTGGTGCAGGGTCTGGGCGGGCCAGCCCGGGCTGACCGCGGTCAGGTCGATCGCGCTGATGGTCAGCGCGTACCGGGCGCCGGAACTGCCCAGTGCGCTGCCGGCGGCCGCCCGCAGGACCAGGTCGAAGGTGGCGTTGGCGGGGGCGTTGGGCGCGGTGTCGGCGACCATGCTGCCGCTTTGGGCGGGGGCCAGTTCGGTCAGGGTGGCGTCGTTGGCGTTCACCGGGCTTGCCTCCGTCCCTGGTGCCCGCGTGGGCTTGCGGCCGTCTGATCCGGGCGGTGAGCGTGGCCTCCGCGGGCCCGCCGGATGATTTCCTGCCGGTCAGCGTGGCTGGTTCCACTATCGGCAGCAGCCGGGCCGCCCACCACACAAGATCGCTCACAGAACAGCCCACAGAATCGGGCCGGCCGGGCAGCCGGCGCTGGCCGCGGGTTGCGGCACGGGTCCTGCGGGGCCACGCGGCAGGGCGATTCCAGGGCAGGTTCCCGGGCTCTTCGGTGTCTTGCGGTTCCTGCTGCCGGAATGACCAGGTTGTGTCACTTGTTTCACCAGCTGAGCCCCGATTTGCCTGCTGGGCCGCGGCCTGGTCTGCGGGCCGTGCCAGGTGCGTGTCTGGCTGTGTGCCCGGCTGGCGTGACGGGCCGGGTGACGCGACAACCGACCCGGCCGGGAGGGGTTCAGCGCTTTTGAGGGCCACTGCCATAGGGAGAGCACCGATGCGCCGCACCAGGGCCACGCAGGCCACCACGCCGCGCGAGATCCAGAAGCCGGATGAGCAGTGGCGGCAGGAACTGACCCGCCAGCAGTACGACGTACTGCGCCGGGGCCACACTGAGACTGCCTTCACCGGCAAATATGTCCACGCCAAGGACAATGGCTCCTACTGCTGCGCCGGCTGCGGGAATGAGCTGTTCCGCTCGGACGCCAAGTTCGCATCCCGCACGGGCTGGCCGAGCTTCTACCAGCCAGCCGTCGCGGCAGCTGTCGAGCTGCGGCCGGACAAGGGCCTGTTCCTGACCCGCACCGAGGTGGTCTGCCGCCGCTGCGGCGGTCATCTGGGCCATGTCTTCCGCGACGGGCCCGCTCCCACCCGCAGGCGCTATTGCATCAACTCCTGTGCGCTCGCCTTCGAGCCAGCGCCGCCAGGCGGCGACGGCCAGCCTGGCAGCTGATGCCTCAAAGCGCCGCGGGCCCGGCAGCTGATTGCGGCGAGGCGCCGGCCGGCGACAGGATCGTTGTGGGGCGCTAGTTTGATTGCCGGTCGCGGCACTATCGCTGGCATCGGAAGCTGGCATGCTAGCGGTCGTATTGCGGCAGAAGGAACCGGTAGGGGGAGTGCGTGTGGATCAGCTCAGCCTCGGGGTGATCGCACGGTCGCAGAAGGAGAACGAGCAGCGGCTGGCGATCCACCCACTGCACGTCGAGCGGATCGAGGCCGGCCTGCGGCAGCGCATCTACCTTGAGCGCGGCTACGGTGAGCGTTTCGGCGTGCCGGATGAGCGGCTGGCAGGCTATGTCGCTGGTTTGCGCTCCCGTGACCAGCTGCTGGCGGCGTGCGACGTCATCCTGCTTCCCAAGCCACTGCCCCAAGACCTTGCGCAGATGCGGGAGGGACAGGTTCTGTGGGGCTGGCCGCACTGCGTTCAGAACGAGGAGATCACCCAGCTGGGCGTCGACCTCCGGCTGACCCTGATCGCGTTCGAGGCGATGCAGCATTGGTCGGGCGATGGCACGTTCCGCCTGCATGTTTTCCATAAGAACAACGAGCTGGCCGGCTACTGCTCGGTGCTGCACGCCATGCAGCTCATCGGGATCACCGGGGAATACGGCCGCCCGCTTCGTGCGGGGGTCATCAGTTTCGGTGCGACCGGCCGGGGCGCGGTGACCGCTTTGAACGCATCCGGCGTGAACGACGTCCACGTCTTTACTCACCGGGCGGTGGCTGCCGTTGCCTCACCGATCCACTCGGCCCGCATGGTGCATTTCGAACGCGACGCCGATGACCCCGCCCGGTGCCATGTGCTGGGCGAAAGCGGCCGGGTGCCGCTGGCGGCCTACCTCGCCGGGTTCGACATCGTGGTCAACTGCGTGCTCCAGGACACCGGCGCGCCGCTGATGTTCGTCACCGGTAACGACTTGGCCGCGTTCTCGCCCGGCAGTCTCATCGTCGACGTGTCGTGTGACACCGGTATGGGCTTCAGCTGGGCGCGGCCCACCTCATTTGCGGACCCGATGGTCACCGTGGGCGGCAACATTCACTACTACGCCGTGGACCACAGTCCTTCGCTGCTCTGGAACTCCGCCACCTGGGAGATCAGCGAAGCCCTGCTGCCACACCTGAAGACCGTGCTCGCAGGCCCCAGCGCATGGGACTCCGATCAGACCATCCGGCGGGCCATCGAGATCCGCGGGGGCATCATCCAGAACCCCGGCATCCTGTCTTTCCAGCACCGCGCGGCGCAATACCCGCACCCGCGAGGCCCTTACCCGAAAGATGGCTGAGGCAGACAGCACTTGCGCTACCTGCAGTCCCCAGAGCGGCGCAGTGCGCGTGTTAGGAGTGGGGGAACAGGTTCAGGTTTGGCCGTTGCGGTCGCCGGGGTGTGCCGGTGGGGCTGGAGCGGAAGCGCGGCTTGGCCGGCTCGGGCCGAGGGTGTGGTCGGCGACCATGGTGACGGCGTCGTCGATGAGGCGTAGGTACCGGTCGCCGCCGGGGTCGTTGGCGAGTTGCTGGCTGGCTAGGCCGGCGATTACCGCGGTCCAGAGGTCGAAGTCGGCTTGTTTGCGGAGCCCGGCGCGGGCGAGGGTGGTGCGGACGCTCGTGAGAACCTCCACGGCTATTGCATAGGAGTCAGGGGATGGCTGGAATCCGGGAATAGTGCGCAGGAACAGCAGCTGATAGCGAGCCTGGTCCTGGGCGGCGAATTCCAGGAAGATGCCGGCGACTGCCCGTAGCACGCTGCGGGCATCGTCGGGGATCTGAGCGTCGGCGAACCGTCTTGCCAGTTCCAGGTTGCCGTCGGCGAACATGCGGTCGTAGAGGGCGTTCTTGGAGGCGAAGTAGGTGTAGAGCGATTGGGGCTCCCTCACCAGCTGATCACAGGCCGGCCCCCGCAGGAGTCGTGGGACCGGCCCGGGCAGCGGGCTCATCTCTGTGTTTGGAGTCTGGTTCTGGGTGGCCGCCATCATGTGCGGCGCGTGGTTGATCCGCCTGTTCCCCGGCGCGCGAGAGCCGGTGGCGGCCCTGGTCGCCGGAGGAGGCGTCGAGGGGCGCGGTGCCGTTGTAGCTGGCGAAGGCGTCCTTGCAGTTCAGCCAGCAGCCGCCGCAGCAAGGTGATGTCGTTCATGCTGCGCCGGCCTGCCGGAGATTGCTCTCAGACGCTGGTCGCCAGTAGTGGAATGGCACCGGCTTGGCGTTGGTACGCCGCTAGGTCGAGATAGGTGTCTTTGCGGGCGACGAGGCCGTCCTGCACCGCAATCACGTCGACGCCGTCACAGACGAAGGATGACTCACCGGCGGTGCCCGACATGTCGTACTCCAGCACGAGGTGGTTGGCTCCGAGGTATGCCCTCTTGGCGTCGAAATGAAGGTCGGGCACGAGCTCGAGCAGTGCCACGATGGTCTGCCGGATGGACGCCCGGCCAGTCGCGGCGTCGGTGACCCCATGCAGGTGGAACACCGAATCCTCGGTGTGCAGGGCGACGATGGCGTCGACGTCGAGGTCGGTCCAAGCCTGGTGGTACTGTCCCGCCAATTCCTCGATGCTTAGGCTCATCTGAATCTCCTTGGATCTCGAACGGGGGACTTGTGGGCTCGCGAACCGTGACGGAATCTTCCAGGTTCGGGAGATGAGGCCTTGCTAGCTGGGTCCGGTTACCGGAGTGGCGCGAAGAGTTCGAGCTGGATGTTGTCGGGGTCGCGGAACACCAGGACAGAGGCGTAGGGCTCGTCGGCGATGGGTGACTGGGTCAGCGGCTTGTCAGCGACATCGGCGCTGACGACACCCTTGGACTCCAGGTGGGCCTGCCAGGCCTCAAGGTCGCTGCGGCCCGGGACCATGAACCCGGCGTGGTCGAGGCCGGTGATCGCTTCGCCGAACAGCGCGCCGGTGTTGGTGTCGTGACGGTGCAGCACGATCATGAGCTGGCGGTCGTCGTCGGCGAGGAGTTTGCCGACTCCGCCGGGGTGCGGTACGTCCATCCGGAAGCGGACGCCGAACACGTCCTCATACCATCGGACGCTCGCATCCACGTCGGTGACTGTCAGCGCGAGGTGGTGCAGCCGGGGTGGTGTCACTGTGGGCATGAGATTTCCTTTTCGCAAGGGGTGGATGGATTGAGCGGGAGCGATAGAGCCCGGTCGGCGTAGCAGCCGCCAAGGCTGGTGGCGCAGCTTGCCGCCGGTGAAGGGTGACAGGGTTCTGCGGCCCTGGTGGTCATGACCGGGCTCGCCCGGCCACAGATCCCGGCGGCGCTGGCTGGGTGGGCGTGCCGTCCGTCTGGCATCGGTCCGTCCGGCAGTAGGCGAGAAACATCGCCACAAAGTCGTCGATGAGGCGGGCCCAGCGGTTCCCGCCTGGGTCGTTGGAGATCTGCTGGTCGACAAGGCCGGTGGTCAGGGCGGTCCACATGTCCAGGTGGCGGGCATCGGTGACACCGTTGAGGGCCAGGCGCTCCCGCACGCCGTCGAGGGCGCGCACTGCGGGCCTGAACGACTGCGGCGTGGGCTCAAATCCGGGAATTGTCCGCTGGAAGAGTAGCTGGTAGCGGGCGGGAGCGGACGGTCATGGCTGGGCATGGCTCCAGCGGCCCCTACCGGCCGGGGCCGCCGTGGGCATTCCTGCGACGGACCTAGCCGGAACACGGTCACCATCCGGGCCACGGCAGCACAGCGTAGGTTGATCCGGTGGCACACTTCAGCAGGCTGATCAAGGTTGTCATCGACGTGCCCGCCAGCGACCACGACCGGGAACTGTCGTTCTGGGAGGCGG
>DASXKD010000279.1:0-2706 GCA_036497045.1 Streptosporangiaceae bacterium
CAAGGTCGGCGAGCGGATCGTCCGGCCTGCCCGGGTGGCCGTCGCCGAGCCCGAGGAGGGCGCGGCCGCGCCGGACGAGGCCGGCCTGCCCGACGAGGCGGGATCGCAGGAGAGCCGTGAGGACGAAGACTGACGCCTGGAGATACCAGTGAGCACGAGGGACTTCCTCGAGAAGGACTACTACAAGGCTCTTGACGTCTCCAAGACCGCAAGCGCGGACGAGATCAAGAAGTCCTACCGGAAGCTCGCCCGCAAGTACCACCCCGACGCCAACAAGGGTGACCCCAAGGCCGAGGAGCGGTTCAAGGAGATCTCCGAGGCGTACAACACGTTGTCGGACTCCAAGCGGCGCAAGGAGTACGACGACGCCCGCTCCCTGTTCGGCAGCGGCGGCTTCCGGCCGCCGGGCCAGGGCGGCGCCGGCGGGTTCCCGTTCGACCTGGGCGACCTGTTCGGCGGCGGCACGGGCACGGGCACGACCACCAGTTCCGGCGGCCGGCTCGGCGACCTGCTCGGCGGGATGTTCGGTGGCGGCGGCCGGAGCAGCACCCAGACCCGGCCGCGCCGCGGCGCGGATGTGGAGACCGAGGCCACGCTGTCGTTCCACGACGCCATCGAGGGCACCACGGTGTCGTTGCGGCTGACCGGCGAGGGAGCCTGCCCGACCTGCCACGGCACCGGGGCGAAGTCGGGAACGGTACCCCGGGTCTGCCCGAACTGCCAGGGCACCGGCCAGACCAGCCGGAACCTGGGGAGCTACGCGTTGTCCGAGCCGTGCAGCGAGTGCCGCGGCCGCGGTCTGGTGGTCGACGACCCCTGCCCGGAGTGTTCGGGCAGTGGGCGGGCGATGAGCAGCCGCACGATCCAGGCCCGCATACCCGCGGGTGTGGCCGACGGGCAGCGGATCCGGCTCCGGGGCAAAGGTGCCCCGGGTGAGCGGGGCGGCCCAGCGGGCGACCTGTACGTGCGGGTGCACGTCACGGCGCACCCGATCTTCGGGCGCAGCGGCGACAACCTCACGGTGAGCGTGCCGGTCACCTTCACCGAGGCGGCGCTGGGTGCCGAGGTCAAGGTTCCGTCGCTGCGCGGGGTGCCGGTCAGCGTCCGGATCCCCGCGGGGACGCCGAGCGGGCGCACCTTCCGTGCGCGGGGCAAGGGAGCCAGGCGCAAGGACGGGACGAACGGGGACCTGCTGGTCACCGTGAACGTCCAGGTGCCGCAGAACCTCAACGGCGCCGCCCGGCAGGCCCTGGAGTCCTTCAGGGATGCGACCGCTGGCGAGGATCCGCGCGAGGACCTGCTGCGAAGAGCAAGGCAGACATGACACGCGGCACCTCTGGTGGCCGGGGCCGCCGGGACCGGGAGGCGGCGCCCGCGGCGATGCGGGCGCGCGCCTGCCGAGTACGACCGCCCGCAAGGGAGGCAATGAAATGAACGGGAACCCGTTCGAGGTGGCGGACAACAGTCCGGTGTATGTGATCTCGGTGGCGGCCGAGCTTTCCGGGCTGCACCCGCAGACGCTGCGCGCCTATGACCGGCTCGGGCTGGTGTCTCCCGGCCGGTCGTCCGGGCGCGGCCGCCGGTACTCGCTGCGCGACGTCCTGTTGCTGCGCGAGGTGCAGCGGCTGTCCCAGGAGGACGGCGTCAACCTGTCGGGCATCAAGCAGATCCTCGAACTCGGCGCAGAGCTGGACCGGGCCCGCCGCATGCTCGCCGAGATGACCGCGGAGGTCGCTCAGCTCCGGGCGGAGCTGGAGTCGACCCGTGCGGTGGCCGCCCGGCTGGCCGGGCTGGTGCGCAACCGCGCCGCGGGAGCCCAGCTTGTCCCGGTGCGGAATCTGGGCGGCAGCAGCAGCGCGCCCGCCGGCCCGGCACCGCAGCACATCCCGCCCGCCGCAAGCAGTGCGCCAGTAAGCAGTGCGCCAGTAAGCAACAGTGCAGCAACCAGCAGTGCACCACCCGAGGAAAACAATCGATGATAGACAAGCTCACACGCCGCAGCAGTGAGGCGTTCGGCGCGGCGCGCCAGCTGGCCACGGCCGACGGAAACCCACACGTTGACGCCCTGCACCTGCTCACGGCCCTGGTCGAGCAGGACGGCGGCACGGCAGCCCCGCTGCTGCGCGCGATCGGCGCCGACCCCAGCGCGGTGCTCGCCGACACCAGGGCGCAGCTCGCCAAGCTGCCCAAGATCGCGGGGACGACCGTCAGTGCCCCGGAGAACTCGCGGACCCTGCTGAAGGTGCTGGCCACGGCCGGGGAGCGGGCAGAGAAGCTGAACGACGAGTACATCTCCACCGAGCACCTGCTGGTGGGGCTGGCCACCGACGGCGCCCAGGCAGCGACGCTGCTGCGCAAGCACGGGGCCACGCCCGAGGCGCTGCTCGAGGCGTTTGAGAAGGTGCGCGGGAGCGCACGGGTCACCTCCGAGGATCCGGAAGGGACCTACCAGGCCCTGGAGAAGTACGGGGTCGACCTCACCCAGCGGGCCCGCGACGGTCAGCTGGACCCGGTGATCGGCCGGGACGCGGAGATCCGGCGGGTGATCCAGGTGCTGGCCCGCCGCACCAAGAACAACCCGGTCCTGATCGGCGAGCCGGGGGTCGGCAAGACCGCCGTGGTCGAGGGCCTGGCGCAGCGGATCGTGGCCGGCGACGTGCCCGAGTCGCTGCGCGGCAAGCGACTTGTCGCGCTGGACCTGAGTGC
>DASXKD010000280.1:0-7730 GCA_036497045.1 Streptosporangiaceae bacterium
TGGGTGAGTGCCCGCTGGTCGCGCTGATCCCGAGGGCCAGTGCGACGATCAAGCCGGCCAGCGCCGCGGCCAAGAACGCGGCCACAACCAGGGTGCGGCTGGTGATCTGGTGGGTGAGTGCGGTCATCTCGTTCTCCTTAGTCTGTGGCCGGGTAGTTCAGCTCCCGGCCGGTGTGCTGGGCAGGGTTACTAGCTGGTGGCGCCGTAGCCGTAGGTCCGGGAGGCGGGCTTTTGGATCCGGCGACCAGCCGATCAGCCCGCCCGGGGTCCGGGTACTGCGTCAGTGGCTGGGCTGGTCGTCGGAGATCCAGGGCGCCTGCAACTCGACGGTCCGCCGAGTCGCGTAGTTCATCTCGGCCACAGTCAGCCGGAGCCGGTACCAAAGACAGCGCAGCCGTTCGGGGCCGGTCCAGGAGACCGTCTTTTCCAACTGCCGTCTCTGGACGAGGTCAGCCGGGTCGGGGCCGGGGCTTGCCATGGCCGCGGCAGCCGATTCGGGCCGGCGGCCGGGGTCTGTGCGATTTGGTGAGCGATGGGCCGGGTGCATTGCGGTCTCCTCGGTGGTGTAGCCGGGTTGTGCCGGATTGCCTGTCGATGATCGGGTGGGGCCGCCATCGCGGCTGGTCCCACCATCACCAGCGGCGAGAGGCCCCACCACACATGTCGGCCCGCAGGACACCCACAGGACACCCACAGGAAGCGGCCCAATCCCCGCTACCTGCAGCAACAGCCCGCCAGATGGGGATCCAGCGGCGCAGGCCGCGGGCCGGCACCGCCGGTGAAAGACACCGGCGGTGCCGGGTACCGGCCGGAGCGGCAGCTCCCCGCGACAGGCCCGGGCCACCGGGAATGCAGGAGTGGCCGGGTTTGCGTAGCCACGCCGCGAAGGTCCAGCCGGTGGCAGGCCCGCGGCCGCGGGCAGAGCTCCAGGCCTGGGCGCGGGCGATGGGCACGGCCTGCCCTGGGCTGGCTGGGTTGCTGCGGCAGGTGCGCGCCGAGGCCCGGCTGATGCGGTGGGCTGATCCCCGGCGGGCCGGTGTGAGCGGGAGCGGTGGCTCGGCGCGGCTTGTCCCGGTGGCGGGCGATGGCGCGCGGGCGTGGGCCGGCGTACTGTTGGCGCAGTTTCACCTGCGCACCTCAGCGGTGATTTCGGGCGGTGGCTGTGGCCTTGCAAGGGGCGTTGGAGCTATGGCGGAGCAGCCTGGGCTGAGTTTTGCCGTGCTGCTGCGGCAGCTGCGGGTTAAGGCGCTGCTGACGCAGGAAGAGCTGGCGCAGGCGGCAAGCGTGAGCCCGCGGTCGGTCAGCGACCTGGAGCGGGGGATCAACCGCACCGCGCGCAGGGACACCGCGGTGCTGCTGGCCGATGCGCTGGGCCTGGCCGGCCCGGCGCGGGACCTGTTCGTCACGGTGGCCCGGGGGCAGACGCCGACCGCGCAGATGCTGGCCGCGGCGCGAGGGACCTTCGCTGGTGCGATCCCAGGCCTGCCGCGTGGTGGTGGCGGCGTGGCCGGCGGCCAGGGCGAGCTCGCGTGGCTGCTGGGGGCGGTGACCGGTTCTCCGTACCGCGGGCTGGCCGCGTTCGAGGAGCCGGACGCGGCGTTCTTCTTCGGCCGCGAGGCCGCCACCGCCCAGGTGCTGGACCGATTGTCACGGCACGCGGCGGGCACCGGGCTGCTGGTGGTGTCGGGGGTATCGGGCGCGGGCAAGTCGTCGCTGCTGCGGGCGGGGGTGCTGCCACGGATCCGGGCGGAGGGGCTGGTGGCCGCGCCGGGAGCGGCGTGGTGGCCGTGTGTGGTGTTCACCCCGACCCGGGCGCCGCTGGATGAGCTGGCGCTGCGGGTGGCGGTGCTGGCGGGAACCGATGCGTCCGCGGTGCGGCGGGGACTGGACACCTCGCCGGAGGGGTTCGCCCTGCCCGCGCGGCAGGCCGCCCTGGCACGGCCACCCGGGCCGGCCGGGGATGGGGATGGCCCTGCGGCGGAGGGCGGCCAGCCCGCGCCGCAGCGCCGGCTGCTGCTGGTGGTCGACCAGTTCGAGGAACTGTTCACCCAGTGCGCCGAGGAGGGGCAGCGGCGGGCGTTCATCACCGCGCTGCACGCGGCCGCCACCGCCGCGCATGGGCCGGATCAGGTACCAGCCGCTTTGGTGGTGCTGGGGTTGCGCGCTGACTTCGAGGCCCGGTGCGCGGACTACCCGCAGCTGGCTGATGCGGTGCAAGACCGGTACCTGGTCACCGCGATGACCGGGCGGCAGCTGCGGATGGCGATCACCGAACCGGCCAAGAAAGCAGACTCCGGGGTCGATGACGACCTGGTGGAGGTCTTGCTGGCCGAGGTGGCCACCGGCCAGCCCGGGACTTCCGGCGCGGGGGTACTGCCGTTGCTGTCGCACGCCCTGGACCAGGCCTGGCGCAGCCGGGCCGGGCAGGCGGTCACCCTGGCCGACTATGAACGCACCGGCGGCATCGACGGCGCCGTCGCCGCCAGCGCGCAGCGCGCCTACGACGCCTTGACCCCGGCCCAGCAGGCCGCGGCCCGGCAGGTGTTCCTGCGGCTGACCGCCACCAGCCCCGAGGGCGTGGACAGCGCCGACCGCGTGACCAGGGCCGAGCTGACGGAGGGCAAGAGCGCGGCCGAGGCCCGGGATGTGGAGCAGGTGCTGGAGGCCTTCGCCGCCGAGCGGCTGCTCACCTTGGCCGCGGGCACGGTGGAGATCAGCCACGAGGCGCTGCTGACCGCCTGGCCGCTGCTGCGCGACACCTGGCTCGCCGACACCCACGCCGACCGGATCACCCGGACCCGGCTGCACACCACCGCCGCCGAGTGGGCCCGCCAGTCCCGCGACCCGTCCTACCTCTACACCGGCAGCCTGCTGCAGGCCGCGGCCGGCGCCGCCGCCCGGATCGGCGCCGATCCCGCCCGCCACCCGCCGCTCAGCCAGAGCGAACGCGACTTCCTGCACGCCAGCAGCCACGCGCACCGCCGGGCCGTCCGCCGGCGGCAGGCGGTGATCGCCGGCCTGCTCGCCCTCACCCTGACCGCCCTCACCGCCGCCGGGATCGCCGTCCACAACGCTGCCAGCGCCAGCCACCAGCACGCCATCGGCCTGTCCCGCCAGCTCGCCGCCGAAAGCCTCAACATCGACAGCACCAATCCGGTGACCGCGCGCCAGCTCGCCGTCGCCGCCTGGGCCGTCTACCCCACCAGCCAGGCCGCCTCCGCCATGACGGCCCTGCTCGCCGAGCAACAGCAACACGGCATGCTGCCCGCCGACCCGTCCACCGTATTCGCGGTGGCGTTCAGCCCCAGCGGCAACCTGCTGGCCAGCGCCGGCGCCGACGGCTACGTGCGGCTGTGGAACCCGGCCACCAGCCGCCCCGCCCTGGCGCCGCTCCGGGCCAGCGCCCGGCACGGCGTGTACGGGGTGGCGTTCAGCCCTACCGGCAACCTGCTGGCCACCGCCGGCGGCGACGGCTATGTGCGGCTGTGGAACCCGGCCACCGGCCGCCCCGTCGGCAAGCCGCTGCACGCCAGCGGCAAGACCACCAACCGGTGGGGCGTGCGCGCGGTGGCGTTCAGCCACGACGGCACGCTGCTGGCCACCGCCGGCGCCGACGGCACGGTGCGGCTGTGGAACCTCGCTACCGGCCGCCAAGTCAAGATCTTCTACGCCAGCAAACGGTACGGCGTGTACGGGGTGGCGTTCAGCCCCGGCGGCAACCTGCTGGCCAGCGCCGGCGGCGACGGCACGGTGCAGCTGTGGAACCCGGCCACCGGCCGCCTCGTGACGACCATCCAGACCCACACCGGCCCTCTTGGCGGCGCGCCCGCGGTGGCGTTCAGCCCCAACGGCAACCTGCTGGCCATCGGCAGCGGCGACGGGTTCGTGCGGCTGTGGCACCCGGCCACCGGCCAGCCCGCCAGCGCGCCGCTCCTGGCCAGCGCCCTGTTCGGCGTGTGGGGGGTGGCGTTCAGCCCCAACGGCAACCTGCTGGCCATCGCCGGCGGCGACGGCACGGTGCGGCTGTGGAACCCTGTCACCGGCCGCCCCGTCCTTCCGCCGCTCCGGGCCACCTTCCCCCTGAACGGCGTTCACGCGGTGGCGTTCAGCCCCGGCGGCAACCTGCTGGCCATCGCCGGCGGCGACGGCACGGTGCGGCTGTGGAACCCGGTCACCGGCCGCGCCGTCCTCGCGCCGCTCCAGATCATGGGCCCCGGCCCTCTTGGCGGCGTGTCCGCGGTCGCGTTCAGCCCCGCCGGCAACCTGGCCATCGGCGGCGCCGACGGCACCGTGCGGCAGTGGAACCCGGCCACCGGCCAGCCCGCCGGCCAGACCCTCCAGACCGGCTCCGGCCCTCATGGCGGCGTGTGGGGGGTGGCGTTCAGCCGCGACGGCAAGCTGCTGGCCAGCTCCTACGGCGACGGCACGGTACAGCTGTGGAACCCAGCCACCGGCCGGCCCGGCGCGACCCTCCACGCCACCTTCGCCAAGTACGGCGCGCCCGCGGTGGCGTTCAACCCCGGCGGCACGCGGCTGGCCACCGGCGCCAGCGACGGCACAGTGCGGCTGTGGAACCCGGTCACCGGCTCCCCCGTCGGCGCGATCCTCCACACCAGCAAACGGTACGGCGGCGTTGCCGCGGTGGCGTTCAGCCCCAGCGGCAACCTGCTGGCCGTCGGCGCCCACGACGGCACGGTGCGGCTGTGGAACCCGGTCACCGGCCAGCGCGTCGGCAAGACCCTCCAGACCGGCACCGGCCCCAGTACCGGCGTGCAGGATCTGGCGTTCCGCCCTAACGGCAAGCTGCTGGCCATCGCCTGCGGCGACGGCACGGTGCAGCTGTGGAACCCGGTCACCGACCGCCCCGTCGCGACCCTCCACGCCGCCACCAGCAGCGTGTACGGCGTGCCCGCGGCGGCGTTCAGCCCCGACGGCAAGCTGCTGGCCAGCGGCGGAGCGGACGGCTACGTGCGGGCGTGGAACCCGGTCACCCACCAGCCCGTCGGCGCGCCCCTCCAGGTCGGCAACGGACAGGCCGGCGGCGTGTTCGTGGTGGCGTTCAGCCCTGACGGCACGCTGCTAGCCACCGGCGGCCTCGGCGCCACCGTGCGGCTGTGGCAAGTATCGCTATTCACGCACACCTATGCGCAGCTTTGCGCCGACGCGGGACCACCGACACCACAAGAATGGAACTATTACGCCTCCGGCGAACCGCAGCCGAAAGTCTGCGCCTGAACGCCCACACACCCCAGCGGCCACCGCCGCCAGGCCGGAGTGACCAGCTCGTCTTGGTATCAGTTCCTGACTATCGCCGGTGCGCTGGCCGGGCACCTCGCGCGGCAGCGAGCGCCACGAGGACACTGCCGGAAGCGGCAGCGGCGCCGCATGAGCGGCCCGGGCAGCTGGGTCAACAGAGCGGAATCGGGCATGTCCCCCTCTCGAACGTGGCTGCTGGCCGCCCCGTCGTCGGGCCGGTGATTGCCAGGGCGCGCATTGCCCGTCAGCGGCGCACCACACTGGGGGAGGCTGACCAGCATGACGTGATCAGCGCCCCACCCGGCGAAAACGTTCGTACCAGCCGCCCGTGATCGGGTGGCCCCCCAAAGGCGAAGCCGCTGGGGACGGCCCGGCGCGGCCCAGTGCCGGTCTGGAGGGTCGCGACGGGGCGGCCGGTGGCCAGGTTCCACAGCCGCACGGTGCCGTCGCCGTCGGCGCTGGCCAGCAGCGTGCCGTCGGGGCTGAACGCCACCGCGTGAACGCCGTACTTGGCGCTGGCGTGGTGGGACGCGTCGACGGGTCGGCCAGTGGCCAGGTTCCACAGCCGCACGGTGCCGTCGCCACCGCCACTGGCCGGCACCGTCACCGGTACACCGGCAGGGGGTTGGACCAAGACGTGTGCACCGGCAGGGAGCCACAGGCGCATCTGCGGTGAGTAGACGGTCGGTCCGCATGAGCTTGGGCTCGAGGGCCACCACTGGGGCGCAGACTCCGCCGCTGGTATACGCGAGCCGGAAACTGGCGCCATTGCGGGCGCCGGGGAGGAGGTGGCGCTGTGGTGCGGCCCAGTGCGGGCGACTACCACGCTGCCCAGCAGTGCCACAGCGGCAACTCCAGCGACCGCCCACACCCACCGCGGGGGCCGGGGCCAGCCACCGAACTCCGTCATATCTTCTTATGGCATTTCGCAACCTCGCCCCCATCGTAGGCGGCAGTAGTCGCCTTGAACTGTGCTTGACCTCTCTCTCAACAAGCTCTTTGTGCTCGTCGTGATCGCTGCGGTGGTCTTCGGGTCGGCCTTGCTGCCCAAGGTGGCCTCGCAGGCAAGCCGGGCGCTGCGGGGACCGCGGCGGCAGTAAGCCCAGTTCGTGATCGACCCCGTCACCCCACAATCCCGGCCGAGGGAATCTTCAAGCTGGAACCGCTGGCGGTCAGCCGGGCCGACAGGACAGTGCCCAAGCAGGTGCGGGACGACGCGGCTTGCGCAGCGCGGTCGCATCCGGGCGGGGTGCCAGCTCGCCATGGCTGGGTAGTCGCTTCTATGGCAGTGCCAGCCGTTCGCCAGTAGCTGACCGGCTGTGAGCCGCGGTGGCTGGGCACGGGATAGGGGTTACGGTCGGAAGCGTGAGTGGTTCGGTGGCGCGTTATCCACTCCGACCCGGAACACGGATAACAACCTGATTCCCGTCGGCGATCACGGCGTTCTAAACGGCATTGAGGGTGTTGGCGACCCACATGTGGGTGTCGTCGAACGCGATCGCGAGCGGCCCGTTGCCGACGGTGAAGGTGCCGGCCACGGTCCCGTGGTTGAGTTAGGTGACGGTGGTGCCGCTGCCGTCGGGGTTGCCGGACTTGTCGGTGCCCAAGTTGGTGACCCACATGTGGGTGCCGCTGCGCGCGACGGCCGTGCCGTACCGGGGTTAGGCCCTGCTGCCTGGGTGGCGGGGTTCGATGAGGCGGCGAATACGGTGGAGGCCATGATGCCGGAACCTCGAAGCGAGGAACGTGCCCTGCGCAGCAAGTTCATGTTGATCTTCCGTGGGGGCGCTGTCGCGCGGCACGATCTGTCGCCCTCGGAGCTTCAGGCTCACGTCGAGAAGTGGTATCGCTGGTCTGATGAGCTGGCCCGGCAGGGCCGGGGCAACGCCGGAACCGCGCTTGACAACCCGGGGGCCGCGGTCCGGGGCCACGAGCGCGTGGTCACCGACGGCCCCTACGCAGAGTCGAAGGATCTGGTGACCGGCAGCTTGATCATCGAAGCCGCCTCCCTGGAAGACGCCATCGGCGTGGCGCGCACGTGCCCGACGTATGAGTTCGGCGGTTCGGTCGAGGTGCGGCCGGTCCAGGACCATCGGATCTGAGGCTCGTGGACGAACGGCCCGCTGCGGTGTCATCTACGGAGCTGGTCGAGGACCTGTTCCGGAAGGAGTACGCGCACCTGGTCAGCGCGCTGACCCGGGTCCTGGGCCCGTCGAACATCCCGCTCGCCGAGGATGTCGTCCACGACGCGCTGGTGAGCGCGATGCACGCCTGGCGCTTCGGGTTGCCGCAGGACCCGAAGGCGTGGATCATCCGGGCCGCCCACAACCGGGCGATCGACATCATCCGCCGGGAACAGCGCCACCGCTCGTTCCTGCCCGAGCTGGCGACGACGACGGCGCTGACCGACACGATCGAGGCGGCGCTGGCCCCGGCCGCGGAGGGCGCCAGCCAGCTGGCGATGATGTTCGCGG
>DASXKD010000281.1:0-7777 GCA_036497045.1 Streptosporangiaceae bacterium
GTACGGCCGGGAGGGCGTGGCCGGGGACCTGATGACGTTCGGCAAGGTGATGGGCGGCGGCCTGCCCGCGGCGGCGTTCGGCGGGCGGGCCGAGATCATGGACCTGCTCGCCCCGCTCGGCCCGGTCTACCAGGCGGGCACTCTGTCGGGGAACCCGCTGGCCACTGCCGCGGGCCTGGCCACGCTGCGCGCCTGTACCCCCGAGGTGTACGCGCGGGTGGACGAGGCGGCCGCCGCGGTGGCCAAGCTGGCGGCGGGGGCGCTCGGCGCGGCGGGCGTGCCGTTCCGCCTGCAGGAGGCCGGGAACCTGTTCTCGGTGTTCCTCGGCGGCACCAGGCAGGTGCGGGACTTCGACGGCGCCCGGCGCCAGTCCGGCGCTGCCTACGCGGCCTTCTTCCACGCCATGCTGGACGGCGGGGTCTACCTGCCGCCCTCGCCGTACGAGGCCTGGTTCCTGTCCGCCGCGCACGACGACGAGGCGCTGGGCCGCGTCGCCGCCGCGCTCCCCGCCGCCGCCCGGGCGGCGGCCGCTGTCCTGGGCTGAGGGCGTCCCGGCGAATTCCGCGCCGAACGTGGCGGCCATGGCCCAGGTAGGCTGAGCGCGCCATGCCCGACATGACGGTGATCCACCTGCTCCGCCACGGCGAGGTCAGCAACCCGCGCGGGGTCCTCTATGGCCGGCTGCCCGGCTTCCACCTCTCGCCGGACGGTGAGCACATGGCCAAGGCCGCTGCCGCGTTCCTGGCCGGCCGCGACGTCACCCTGCTGCTTTCCTCGCCCCTGGAGCGGGCGCTGGAGACCGCCGCCCCGGTGGCCGCGCAGTTCGGTCTCGAGGTGCGGGTGGACGAGCGGCTGATCGAACCGTGGAACCATTTCGAGGGGGAGCGTTTCGACATCGGGTTCCCTGCGCTACGCCGGCCGCGCAACTGGCCACGCATGGCGAACCCGTTCCGGCCGTCCTGGGGCGAGCCGTACGCGAGCATCGCCGCCAGGATGCGCGCGGTCATGGCCGATGCGGCCGGAGAGGCTCGCGGGCATGAGGCGGTGCTGGTCAGTCATCAGTTGGCCATCTGGGTGGCCCGCAGGTCGGCCGAGGAACGCAGGCTGTGGCACCATCCGGGCCGCCGCGAGTGCGCCCTGGGCAGCGTGACCAGCTTCACCTACCGCGATGACGAGATCGTCGGCATCAGCTACGCTGAGCCCGCCGACAGCGGGGACAGCACCGCCCACGGGGCCTGAGCAGCTCCCCGAGCCGGCCCGATGTCGCGGCGCGAAGCCGGGTCCGGCACAATAGGGCGCGGCACTACCGCTTGTAGGAGATCATTCTGTCCCGTTTGCCGCGATGCCCGCGCCACGGGGGCATCCTCTCCCACCGCGCGCGGCGCTCGCGCGCCCGCGCGAGCCTGCTCGCACTGGCCGGGGCGCTGAGCACCGCGCTGGCGCTCGGCGCGTGCGACAGCGGGGCGATCGGGAACAGCGGCCCGGGCAGCAACGGCCAGAGTTTCGTGTCCGGCAGCCCCGGCACCACCGTGTATAGCGGCAACTCGGGCCCGGTCGCGCCGCGGGTCACCGGGACCCTGCTGTCCGGCAGCAAGTTCACCCTGGCCGCCGACCACGGGCATGTCGTGGTGCTGAACTTCTGGGGATCGTGGTGCACCCCGTGCCGGGCCGAGGCGCCGTTCCTGTCCCGGCTGGCCCAGCACTTCATGCCCAGCGGTGTCAGGTTCCTCGGCATCGACATCAGGGACAGCCCGGCGACCGCTGAGGCGTTCCAGCGTGACTTCCACATCGGCTACCCCAGCCTCAACGATCCCGGCGACCAGATCGCGCTCGGCTTCCGTGACACCGTCCCGCCCGCGGGCATCCCGACCACGCTGGTCATCGGGCGCGACGGCCGGATCGCCGCCAGGGTCATCGGCGAGGTGTCCTACCCGGGCCTGCGCGGGCTGATCAGCCGGGCGCAGGCGCAGCCGGCATGACCAGGCCATCCGGAGGTGCCCCGGTGACCGGGCCGCGGAGGGCGGACCGGTGACCGACGTCCGCGTCCCTGCGGCCACCGGGCGCCCCGAGGACGCCTCCGGCGGCCTGCCGCAGCCTCCGGGCTCCCCCGCTTCCGCGCCGCGGCGCAGCGGGCCAGGCGGACGGGGACCGTTCGGCACCCTGGACTGGGTCCGGTGGGGGTGGCGCCAGCTCACCTCGATGCGCACCGCGCTGGTCCTGCTGTTCCTGCTGGCGCTCGGCAGCGTGCCCGGGTCCGTGCTGCCGCAGCAGGGCATCAACCCGCAATCGGTGCAGCAGTACTACGCTGCGCATCCGGCGCTGGCCCCCTGGCTGGCCAGGTTCTCACTGTTCAACGTGTTCGCGGCGCCCTGGTTCGCGGCGATCTACCTGCTGCTGTTCCTCTCCCTCGCCGGGTGCGTGATACCGCGGACGTTCCGGCAGTTCGGCGCGGCGCGCCAGCAGCCGCCCCGGGCCCCGCGCAACCTGTCCCGGCTGCCGCTGTCGGTCACGATGGCCTCGCCGCTCGCCCCGGACGCCGCGCTCGCCAAGGCGTCGGCGCTGCTGGCGGGCAAGCGGTTCCGGGTACGCACCGGGGACGGCTGGATCTCGGCGGAAAAGGGCTACCTGCGCGAGGCCGGCAACCTGCTGTTCCATCTCGCCCTGCTGGCCCTGCTGGCCGCGGTCGGTATGGGCGGGCTGCTCGGCTACAAGGCGGACCGGCTTCTGGTGGCCGGCCAGTCTTTTGGCAATACGGTGACCGCACTCGATCAGTTCCGCCCCGGGCGGCTGGTCTCGGCGTCGGACTTGCAGCCGTTCAGCATCGCACTCAACTCGTTCAACGCGCGCTACGTGGCCTCGGGGCCGGACGTCGGAGAGCCGGCCTCGTTCAACGCCTACCTCAGCTACCAGGCGCAGCCGGGCGCGGCGACGCAGCACTACGACCTTCAGGTGAACCACCCGCTGAACGTGGACAACGTGAAGGTGTACCTGATCGGCCACGGGTACGCCCCGGTCTTCCGTGTCACCGACGGGACCGGTCACCTGGTGTTCAACGGGCCGGTGCCGTTCATTCCTGTCTCGCTGAACGGGCTCACCTCCGAAGGCGTGGTCAAGGTCCCGGACGCGCGTCCACAGCAGCTAGGGTTCGCCGGGGTGTTCCTGCCCACCACCGTGGACGTGGGCGGCAAGCTGGAGTCGGCCTTCCCTGCGCCGTACCGGCCAGCGGTGAGCCTGGTCTCCTACGCGGGCAACCTCGGCATGAATGGCGGCGTGCCGCAGTCGGTCTACCAACTGGACACCGGGGCCATGCACCGGCTGGCGGTCGCTCCGAGGCCGCTGGCCCCCGGGCAGTCGATGAAGCTGCCGAACGGGATGGGCACGCTCACCTTCACCGGCTACCGGCAGTGGATCAGCCTGGCCATCACCTATGATCCGGGGCAGCTGCCCGCCCTGTTCGCCGCCATCGCGGCACTGGCCGGGCTGCTCGTGTCGTTCCTGGTCCGCCGGCGCCGCGTGTTCGTGCGCGCCGCCGCCGCTGACGGGGGCGCCACCGTTGAGTTCGGCGGCCTGGCCAGGACCGAGTCGTCGGAGACCTTCGGCGCCGAATTCACCGGCCTGTCCGCGGAACTGTCCGCTGCCGTAGCTGCAGACGCTGCGGCGGTGCCCTCAGCAGGCGTTCCCGCATCATCAGACTCTCCGCAATCATCAGACCTGCCCTCATCACCAGACGAGAGGGAGTGAGGCCCGTGCCTGTCAACGTCGGGCTGGCCCAGCTCAGCGACCATTTCCTGCTGGCCACGGTGTTCTTCTACGCCCTGGCCGTGCTGGCCTACGCGGGCGACTTCGCCTTCGGCCGCCGTGCTGCACCGCGCACGGCCGGCGAGGAGCAGGCCACGCCGGTTGCCGAGGAGGCCAAGGTCGCGGTCGGCGCCGGAGTCGCCGCACGGCTCGCGGCTACCGCGGCGCCGACGACGCTCGGCGACGGTGCCGGACGACCCGATGCCGCGGTCCAGGCAGCCGCCGGCGGCGGTGCCGGGGCGGGGCCCGCGATGGCCGCGCCGAGCCGCTGGCGCGCGGGCGGGGCGCCCGCCGGGCCGTGGATCCGTGCCGCGCTCGCGCTGACCGTGATCGGCCTCGCCACCCAGATTCTCGGCATCGTCACCCGCGGGATCGCCGAGCACCGGGTCCCGTGGGGCAACATGTACGAGTTCGTCATGGCGATCACCTGCGCGGCGGTGATCGCGTTCCTCGGGCTGTCGTTCCGGTTCCGCGTCTACGCGGTCGGGCTCTTCCTGATGGCGCCCATCGTGCTCGCGCTCGGGCTGTGCGCCACCGTCCTGTACACCGCGGCCGGGCCACTGGTCCCCGCACTGCACTCCTACTGGATCTGGATCCACGTCACTGCGATGACCGTGGCGATCGGGTCCTATATCGTGGCGGCGACCTTCACCGTTCTGTACCTGGTCGCCGACCGGCACGCCAGGAAGCAGGCCACCAGCCCGGACGCCGGGTTCGGCGCGGTGCTCGGCCGGCTTCCCGGCGCCGACGCGCTGGACCGGCTCTCCTACCGGACCGTGATCTTCGCGTTCCCGATCTGGACGTTCGCGGTCATCGCCGGGGCGATCTGGGCGGACCAGGCATGGGGCCGGTACTGGGGCTGGGACCCGAAGGAGACCTGGGCGTTCATCACCTGGGTCGTGTACGCCGGCTACCTGCACGCCCGCGCCACCGCGGGATGGCGCGGCCGCAAGGCCGCCTACATCCAGCTGGTCGGGTTCACCAGCCTGCTGTTCAACCTGGTCGGCGTCAACCTCTGGATCACCGGCCTGCACTCCTACGCCGGCATCAACTAACCGCCGGCCAGGTCAGCGCGTCACAGTTCCTCGTCAGGCTCGCCCCCGCGGACCAGCCACTCCAGCGCGTTGATGAACTCAGGATCGTCATCGGGCCCGATGGCCGGCCCCGGATATCCCGACGCATGCCGGGCCCGGCCCGCCGGATGTCGTCGCAATGCGTCATCGGCCGCGGGGCCGCGCGGCGGCCAGGACGACCGAGTCCGCCGCCACACCCGTCCCGTCAGGAGCAGCATGCCTAGGGTGGCGGCCATCAGCAACGCGATGACCAGCGTAGACACCGCACCCAGGAGCATCATGGCGGCAGCCTAACCGCAGCATCGCCGCCTCGCGGGCAAAAGGGCGCACTTGGTGTGTCTCTCCCATCGGCCCGTAACTTATGACAGTCGGTAACGACAGGTGACGGTGACGGTAATTTCGGCGTAACCTGGCGGCTGCACACCGATCGCGGGGAGTACCACTATGCTGCAGCGGCTCTTCGCTCGTCTGCGCTGGCCGTTGTGGCGATCAGTTCACTCCCGGACACAGACAGCAGCGCGGGCCGGGGTGACCGCGCAGCCACCGGCCGCCGGAGGGCGGCATCGCCGGGAGGGCCCTGCCCAGCCGGCCCCGATCGCGGCGGAAACCGCCCCGGCGCAGCCGGCAGGAAGCGGGCCGTTCGCCTCGCCGGTGCAGGACACTCGCGTCCGCACGCCCCGGTCGCCCCGGCCCGCCAAGCCATCCCGCGGCGAGGCGCCCGGGCGTGGCGTCAGCCGCCGGGTCGGGGCTGCCCGGGCGGCCGTCCGTGACGCGCCCCGTGCGTCCGCGGCGGCCCGCGCCGAACAGGCCCGGGCGGCGCAGGCGCGCCAGCGCGTGGCGATGCGGGTCGATGCCAAGGCCTCGTGGCATCAGGCCGCAGACGCGCACCGGGTGGCGGTGGGCTACCGGAACTGCGGACCGCTGGAGAAGGTGCTCCATCGTGACTGGGCGCAGGAGGCCCTCCCGCCGCCGGAGGTGGTGCGGGCCATCGACCGCCTAGCCGAACTGCCCCTCCCGGTCTCCGAGCGCCTCGCGGACGGCGTGGATGCCATCTACGTAGGCCCGGGCGGCGTGCCCGACCTGGACGATATGGGCCGCCTGCACGGGGTCCCGCTGCCCTCAGGGCGCGCGACGTGGGATGCCTGCGCGGGCGCCTACGGCGAGCGCAAGATCATCATTGGCACGCGGCCCTCCGCCACGCCGGATGTGGTGTGCCATGAGATCGGGCACGCCCTCGACGACCTGGACGGGTCTGGCAGCATGTGGCAGTCGGACTCGGAAGAGTTCGGTGCGCTCTACGGGCGGTGCCTGCCGCGCCTGGTGAGCGACTTCCACCGGCAGGACGGATCACTCGGCCGGCGTGAGTTCTTCGCGGATGCGTTCGCGGCCATCGCCTCCAGCCAGCGGCCCGCGCTGGTAGACATGCTCGGTGGCGATACAAGGACCGCACTTGATGTCATGCTGTACTTCAATGTGCGCTACGGGATCTAAGTGATTCGCGATGTTTATCATCAGGCTGCCCAACGGACACCTCCTCGCACCCGAGTCCGCCATGGACCACGATGGCCAGGTGGTGGGTGACGCCTACGTCGAGGTCAGCCCCGCGGACCCCGAGTATGCGCGGCTCGACAGCCAGGCGATCACCGAAGAAGACATGGACCGGCGGCGGCGGCGCTGGCGTGAAGACGACGAGGCGCTACGACGTGAGTTCGAGGACTACCTGGTAAACGGGCGGCAGGACGCCAGGCCGGGGGAGCCCCCCGGCGCCTGACGCCCGCCGCCCTTCATGTCGCGTCAGCGTGGCCCCATCCGCCGTTGCCTGGTCACGGCGCTGGCGCGCCGCCTGCCGTTTGTGACTCTCCGCGGAGCAATGCGCGCACTTCCGATTCGCGGAACCTGCGGTGCCCCCCGGGAGTCCGGATGCTGCTGATGCGGCCAGATGCCGCCCACCGAGTGACCGTCTTCGGGTCTACCCGGAAGAGCGCTGCCACCTCACCCGGCGTGAGAAGGCGCTCATTGTTGCCATCCACGGATCTCCCCCTCCTAGTCTCCGTTTCGGAGCATGTCTTCAGTGTCGCGAAAACATCCGTTTACTTCCTTGTTTTCCCCAAAAATGAGCCACTGGTGTTCCTTGTCAGCTTCGGGTTGGGCGCAGCAGGCCGGTGGGCGGGCACCGCAGCACGGCCTTGCCGGCCGATCTCGCCGGCTGTACGCGGGAAGTAGCGGGATGTGCCGGCCAGGTGCCGCAGGTGTCGCGCAATGTGCGGTGCGCGATTACAGAATGTGCAAGGCGCTATTAAGTACCCCGGATGATTTACCGGGAGTTCGCCGATAGCGGAGCCTGTACCACTGATCTGGTTTGCGGCAATCCCGGTAAGTGGAGTTGCGGATGATGCAGGGCGCTATGGAACGCGTGAATCGGGCCCCTTGCGACCATGCCTTAGGGTGGGCTGGATGTCAGATTCGCGCCGGCGACGGCGGTGCTCCTCCCGCGGCCCGTACCGGGGTGACCGGTGAGCACGCTGGTCACGGTCGAGGAGATCAGGGCCGCGGCGCGGCGCCTGGACGGGGTCATCGTCAGGACGCCGCTGGTCCCGTTCCCTGACACCGAGCCGCGCCTGCTCGTCAAGCCCGAGTCGCTGCAGCCCACCGGGTCATTCAAACTGCGCGGTGCGTTCGCGGCCATCAGCGCGCTGCCCGCCGAGCAGCGCGCGCGGGGCGTGGTGGCGCACTCCAGCGGGAACCACGGCCTCGCCGTGGCGTACGCGGCCCAAGCGCTGGGCGTCCGGGCTGTCGTGGTCGTGCCGCACAACGCAGCCGAGGTCAAGGTCGCCGCCGCAGCCCGGCACGGGGCGCGGATCGTGACCGTCGAGCCCACGCTCGAAGCCCGGATCGCGGGCGCGCAG